>JAUVBU010000028.1 GCA_030591065.1 bacterium
AAGCAAAAGAAGTAGAATTTTTTGAAAATCTTATTAATATTTTTTAATATTAAAATAGATTTTTAGAGGCAAAAAGTTAAATATTCCTTTAATTTAAGTGATAAAGCTTTTTGTCTCTATTTTCAAAAAACTCTATATTAATTTAAACATTAAAACTATGATAGCCTCATAGTTTCTAGGAAATAAAAATTTTTAAAATTAACACTATGAAAATCTGTATTGTTTCTTCGGGTGAAACCTTAAATTCTTTAGCTAGTTCTCGTTTTGGTAGAGCTCCTTATCTTCTTATTTTAAACGAAAAAGGGGAGATAGAAGAGGTATTATCAAACGAGGGAGTTCAAGCTATAAGGGGGGCTGGGATTGCAGCTGCCCAAGAAGTTGCTTCAACGGGAGTAAATATATTAATATCAGGCAATATTGGACCTAAAGCTTTGGAAGTTTTAGTTGTGGCTGGAGTGAAAATCTTTTTTGCTTCACCAAACCTTACTGTTGAAAAAGCTTTTCTAATGTGGAAAGAAAACAAATTAACACAAATTGATAAATCTTCGGGCCCTTCTGGTTTTGGGCAAGGGAATAATCAGGGACGTGGATTTGGTCAGGGAGGTCAAGGTTTAGGAAGAGGTAGGAATAGAAGATAAATTTATTATGAAAAAAGAAGAAATTTTAAAAAAAGGGGAAGTTGCAGCGAGAAACGCCAGTATCGTCGTTTTGTTTTTTGGTGGGTTAAAGCTTTTTGCTGGTCTTCTTTCTGGGAGTGTCGCTCTTTTGTCGGACTCTTTACATAGTATTGGAGATGCCATCGAAATTTTATTTGTTTGGTTGGGTTTTAAGATTTCTCAAAGAAAACCAACCGAAAAATTTCCCTACGGTTTCTATAAGGCTGAAAATATGGTAGCTTTGGTTGTTTCTTTTTTAATTCTTTATGTTGGATACGAAGTTGCTTTAAAAAGCTATAATAGTCTGTTTGTTGAAAATTCGTTAGTTTATGCTCAAGTAGCTATTATTGTTTCTGTTTTGGATGCAATTGTTATTTATATGTTAGGAAAATATGAATTAAGGGTTGGAAAAGAAATAAATGCCCAAAGCTTAATTGCCGAAGGGAATGAATCAAAATTACATATTTTTTTTTCAGGGTTAGTTATAATAGGAATCTTTTTCTCGTCTCTGGGCTTCTCTAGGGTAGAAGGAATTGTCGGTCTTTTAATTTCGTTATTAATTTTTAAAGTTGGAATTGATTCCGGAATAAGCTCTATTTATTCTTTAATGGATGTTAGTCCAGATAAAGAAGTGGAAGAAGAGATTAAGGAGATTTTAAGATTGGCGCCTCACGTAAAAGATTTTTCTAACTTAAGGTTAAGGAAATCTGGCCCATTTATTTTCGGAGAAGTAAACGTAAGGGTTAAAAGGTTTTTGGAAGTTGAAAGAGCTCACGAAATTATAGATCAAATTGAAAAGAAGATAAAAACTACTGTTTCTCAGGTTGATTCTTTTATAATTCACATTGAACCCTTTAGACCCGAAGAACAAAAGATTATTATCCCAGTAAAAGAAAAAAATGGACTTAATTCTCTAATAGATAAGCATTTTGCTAGAGCTGAGTTTTTTGCTGTTTTGAAAACTAAAAAAACAGAAATAGAGCTTTTAGATATTAAAAAGAATCTTTTTAAGAGTAAAAAATTAAGAGCTGGACTGAGTGTTACGGAGTATTTATTAGAGCAAAAGCCAGATATTTTAATCACTTCTGAAATTGGTCCAATATCTTTTAATATGTTGAAAAATAATTTAGTAGAGATATATAAAGTAGAAGAGGGAACGATAGAACAGATTACTAGAAGCATTTTAGAGTATAAATTAAATAAATTAGAAAAACCAACTACAACTAAAAAATAATTAATATGAAAATTGCTTTACCTACAAACGGAGAAAATTTAGAGGCTCAAATAGAACAACACTTTGGTCGTGCTAAAAATTATCTCGTCTATAATGACGAGACAAAAGAATTTAAGGTTTACTTAAACCCAGAGACTTCAGGTGGTAGTGAGCCACCACCAGATTTTTTAAATAATTTAGGCGTAAATGTTATAATAACTTTTGGCTTAGGATCAAGAGCACAAGAGAAACTCAAAAGAATGAAAATTAAAATTTGTAAGGCTGTAGAGAAAAATATTATATCTAATATAGAAGATTTTAGACAAAATCAATTAATAGAATTAGGTGCAGAAACATCTAATGATGAATTTTTACTTAAATAATTAATATGAAAAAAATAGCCTTTACAGGAGGGAAGGGAGGTACTGGAAAATCAACAATTGCTATTTTAAACGCAATAGAATTATTGAAAGAGAAAAAAAGAATAATTCTTTGTGATTGTGATGTGGAATGCCCTAATGATTATTTATTACTGGACCAAAAACTTAAAAAAGCTGAGCAAAATATTTATGCAGAATATCCCAAGCTAGATAAAAGTAAATGTACTCTTTGCGGAAAATGTCAAAAAGCTTGTAGGAGTAACGCTATTTTTCAGGCTCCGGGACAATTTCCAGTATTTATTAAAGAGCTATGTTCTTCTTGTGGAGTTTGCTGGAATGTTTGTCCTCAAAAAGCTATTCAACCAGAAAAGGAAAAAATAGGTGAAATTTTTGTTAATAAGGTTAAAAAGAACTTTTGGCTTATTACTGGAGTGGTAAGACCTGGAGTAGAAGAAACCGGTCCAGCTGTTGCTAAAACCAAAAAATTTGCTTTATCCTTTGCGAAAAAACAAAAAGTAGATTTTATTTTATTTGATACTGCGGCTGGAACACATTGTCCGGTAATAGCAGCTTTGATTGGGTCTGATTTAGCTATGGCTGTAACAGAGCCTACGCCGATGGGTGCTCATGACCTAAAGCTAGTTTTAGAACTGTGCCAGAAGCTTAAAATACCATTTAAAGTGATTTTAAACCAATCAGACCTAGGAGATAAAAGTAAAATACTAGAGATTGTTAAAGAGTTTAAAACAAAAATTGAAAAAGAAATTCCTTATTCAAAAAAAATAGTCGAACTTTATTCAAAAGGTAGTTTATTAGATTATTAAATTTAATTTTATATTTTATGGCAATTATTTCTTCTTTAGAAAAAGACCAAGTAGGAAAAGAGCTTTTAGAGATTTATGAAGAGTTTGAAGAAAAAGGTAAGGTTCCCGAATGGGTTAAGGTAATGGCCCATAGCCCCAAAATTGCAAAAGAATTTATAGAGCTTTTTAGGGTTGTGATGGGAAAAGGAAAGATAGAAAAATTATTAAAATGGAAAATAGCTTTTGTCGTTTCTAATTCTTTAAAGTGTGAATTTTGCGTAGATGTTACTACTAAAATGTTAAAAACTCTTGGGGCGTCTGACGAAATTATTAAGAATGTAAAAGAGGGAGGCGGATTAACCGAAGATGAAAAAGAAGTTTTAAGTCTAGTTAAAGAGGTAACTTTAAAGGCTTATGTTTGTACTCCTGAACTTTTGAGCGAATTAAAAAATGACTTTTCCGAAGCTCAAGTTGTAGAAATTGTTTCTATAATTGGATTGTTTAATTATATTAATCGTTTTAACAACACGCTTTGTATTCTTCCTGAATAAATTTTTCTGTGTTTTATAAAACACCTTACGGTAAACTATTAAAAACAATTAGAAATTCTCCTATGGTTAAAATTGTTGTTGGTTCAAGAAACCCAGTAAAAGCTAAATGTGTTGAAAATGTATTTTTAAGATACTTTAAAGACGTAGAGGTTGTTACTGATAGTGTCAACTCTTTTGTTTCCGAACAACCATTTTCAGAACAAGAGACTCTTTTGGGAGCCAAAAATAGAGCTAAAGAAGTTTTTGTGAAAAATAATCCTGATTTCGGAATAGGAATAGAGGGTGGATTAGAAGAGATAGAAAAGAAGCTCTATGCTTTCGCTTGGATTTGTATTAGAGCTAAGGATGGAAAAATTGGTCTTGGAAAAACGGCTAGCTTTCCTCTTCCTAAAAGGATTGAAGAATTAATTAGAGAGGGAATGGAGTTAGGGGAGGCAGACGACATAGTTTTTAAAAGAAAAAATTCAAAACAAAAAATGGGAGCAATTGGTCTTCTTTCTAAAGAGGTATTAGGAAGAGCAGAACTATATGAGCACGGAGTAATTTCAGCCTTATTACCGTTTCTAAACAAAGAATTATATTTTATTTAAATATTTAGGCTTAAGATAAAAAAATGAAGGAAGAGCTTAAAAAAATTAAAGAAGAAGTTTTAAATTGTAAAAAATGTTCTCTTTTTAAAACTAGAACATTTCCGGTAATCGGACAGGGGAGTCATAGTGCAAAAATTGTATTCATCGGAGAAGCTCCGGGAGCTAACGAAGACAAGACTGGTCGTCCTTTTTGTGGAGCATCAGGAAAAATTTTAGACGAACTTTTAGCTCATATCAAAATTAAAAGAGAAGATATTTATATTTGTAATATTTTAAAGTGCCGTCCATCTCAAAACCGTAAACCACAAAAAGAAGAAATTGAAGTTTGCACTTCTTACTTAGAAAGACAAATTAAAACTATAAACCCTAAGGTAATTTGTACTTTAGGTAATTATTCAACAGCTTTTATTTTTGAAAAATACGGACTAAAAGATCAAATTCAAGGAATAAGTAAAATTCATGGAAAAATCTTTGAGGTAGATAGTCTTTTTGGAAAAATTAAAATTATTCCTTTTTTCCATCCAGCGGTAGCCACTTATAATCGTAATACCATAGAAGTTCTTAAAAAAGATTTTGAGATCTTAAAAGAAATATAAAATGAAAAAAAAGAAAATAGTAATAGCCTCTGGAAAAGGAGGTGTTGGAAAATCAATGTTGTCGTCAGCTCTGACGATGCTTTTTGCTAAAAAACAAAGAGTAATAGCCTTAGATTGTGATGTTGACGCTCCCAACCTAGCGATTTGGCTAGGGATTTCTTCTTACAATAAAAGTGTTTCTAAAAAAAAGAAGATTATTCCCATATCTGTTTCGGAAAAACCTATCATCGATTATAAAAAATGTGATGGCTGTGGTTTGTGTGCTAAGAGCTGTAGGTTTTCAGCTATAGATATGATAAATGGAAAACCCAAGGTAAATAAATTCCTATGTGAAGGTTGTGGTCTTTGCGAGATTATTTGTCCTCAAAAAGCTATTACCCTAAAAGCTGTTCAAAGTGGAGAAATTATTGTTTATCCTCAACTTACTTCCAAGAAAACAAAAACAGGTTATTTTTTAATAGCTGGAGGTCTCTTTCCAGGAGAAACTGGTTCTGGAAAAATAATAGCTGAATTAAAAAAAATGGCTGATGAGTTTGATTATCCCTTGCAAATATTAGACTCTTCTCCTGGGACAGGATGTCCAGTTACAGCTGCTTTACAAGATTCGGATTTTGCTATTTTAGTAACAGAACCTACTCCTTCTGCGTTTTCTGATGTTCAAAGAGTTTTGAAGGTAGTTAATCATTTTAAAATTCCTTACGGAGTAGTAATAAATAAATGGGATATTAATCCTATAGTAAGTAAAAAGATTGAAAAGTGGGCTGGTAAGAATCTTTTAGGAAAAATTACGTATGATAGGGAAATATTTAAAGCGGTGTCTTCTTTTACACCAATTTTAGAAACAAAACTTAAAGCCAAGGAAGAGATTGAAAAAATTTTTAAAGAACTAAATCTTACTTTAAAGTTTTAAAGTAAAAACAAGCTTAATATTATGGCTAGACCAATAAAACCAAGAAATGTTTCTTTTGATCCTAATGCTACTTATTTTAAACCAAGAGCAATTCCTCTTTCTGAATTGGAAGAAGTTATTCTTAAAGCAGATGAATTAGAAGCAATAGGACTTTGTGATTTAAAAGATTTAAACCAAAAGGACGCTGCCAAAAGAATGGGGGTTTCCCAAAGCACTTTAGGTAGAATTTTAGTCTTAGCTAGAAAAAAAATAGCTAAAGCTCATGTTTTTGGAAAATCAATTATACTGGAAACAAAAAATAAAAACTAAATCTATTTTTCTGATATAATAAAGTCAATCTATGACCGAAGATATTTTAAGAGTTAAAAATTTAAACGTTTAGTTGGGTGGAAAGAAAATTATTGATAAACTAAGCTTCAAAGTAGAATAGGGTGAAACATAGGTTGTTTTAGGT
>JAUVBU010000027.1 GCA_030591065.1 bacterium
CAGATAAAGAACCAGAAGTTGAAGTTACAGCTCCATTAGTAATGGTAAAATCATTATTGACGTCATGGTCTCCTGTAGTAAAACTCCAACCTCCTCCGGAGCCGTTGAAGGTTAAGTCAGAGAAAGATTGATTATTAGTAGTAATATTTTTATCAGTAGTTGTAGCTGTAAAAATAACCTTATGATTATTGTTTGTAAAAACAGAAGAAGAGCTAGCAATCCAACTACCGGCTAAAGTGGTAGTTCCTCCGGCTACATATGTTGAACCTTCTGATATTTGAAAATCACCATCTGGAGATAAAGAACTATTTCCAGATATTATAACATCACCTCCTGGAGAAAAAGTTTTACTTGGCCAAACATATAGTTTAGAACCAGCATAAATCGTTGTTGAGGTAGCTGTAGTTGTTGCTGCCTCAAACTGAATATCTGTATCATCAGAAGAATCATAAGCTACCATATCTTCGATAGTAAAAGGGCCAGAATCTTCATGCCTAACAATAACTCTATTTTGATAAAGGTTTAAACCAGAAACATCAAAACCATCACTTCTGGTGACAACAGCTGCTTTTTCACTTTCTCCGTCTAAAAAGACAGTGATAATACTACTACTTGTTGCCGCGGGAACACCAGCAATTGAATATGTACCGCTAGCGTTAGTAACACCAGAGTGGTCTCCTAAACCATTAACCTTGATTCTAACTGTTTTATTGCTTCCAAAAGCGCTTACCCCTTCATTAGAATAAACCGTTCCAGAAACATTAATATTAGGAGTATAGTAAACTGTAATTCTTATATGATCGACTGTTCCAGACCAACCAGCGGTTCCAGTATCGCCATCAATACTTATAACTGCTCCAAAAGAAGTACTATTAATGTCTGATGGACTCCAAGTTTCACCCCAAAGTTCTGTGGAGCTCCCATATTCTTTATATGTATCGAACTCTGGCCAATTATTAGATGTGTCAGCTTTATTGATAGATCCAACCACCCCTCCTTTTACTATTTTAACTTCTTCGTCTGAAATAAAGTCGGCACCAGGAAAGTCAACCCTCACTCTTTCTATCTCAACCTTAATACCTTCAACTGTAGCTGTGCTTGGGATTGAAAAACCAAAATCAGTAGCTTTAAGATAATGACTTATCTGGCTTGTGTCCGAACCAATGCTTACTTTAATATTATCATTTGAGGTTGCTCTTCCAGGATTTATCCAAGCTAAAGTTCCAACAGCGTTGTCGTCAACTACTGTCGCCGGATCTTTTATAGATGAACTATCAGATGCAACTTGCCAACTTCTCCCCTCCTGAAAATCACCAATACTTAAAGGCCCTAATAAATATAAATATGGTGAAATATCTGAAGCATCAAAAACATACCTTAATTCATACGTTTGATTTGTCTGCCAATCTACATTCCAAATAATTTCCTTGGCATCGTCTTCCAGAGACACTACGGCTTCGTTAGAATCTATAATTTCAAAACTTGTCGGAACCTTTTCTATAATCTCTCCAACAAAACTTTCGTTAACTTTTATATTAAACCTCATTTCGTAAGTAGCTAAAGGGTAAATTCTAGTCGGACCTATTCTTTCTATTTCAAAAGGAATTTCTCTTCTCACCTCAAAAGAATCTGAAATCTCATAACCATTATCAATATTGATAAGTGTTATTTTATACACCCCCTCTTCGTTTGTTTGGTAATAACTAAAGTAGTCTGGAATATCAACAACATTATTTCCACTACATTCTCCCGACACCTCAACTTCTGGGTGGTCGGTAAATCCTTGCGGAGAAATAATTTTAAGACTTAGGTTCGCGCCACAAAGTGTATATCCCGTATCTTCAAGTGCTGCCATTTGTAAATAAACCTCTTCTCCGGGATAGTAAAACGACTTATTGGTATTAACAGCTAAAACTCCCCAGGTAAATTCTTGCTCAAACTCTATAATCTTGGCTTCTGTTAAAATTGAGTCGTCTTCTATTTTTAATTTTATTTTATATTTTCCTGGTTTAAATTGACGGGACCCCTCAGGTAAATCAATATCAAACTCACCGTTATTGAGATAATGAATATCTGGAACTATATTTTCTGAACCTAAAAGTTCGGCACTTATTCTAATTCCCTCATATTCGTCAGAAAAAAGAGTTAAAACTCCATTTCCTAAAAATTCAAGAATACTTCTTTCTTTTTGATAACGAAACTTAAGACTAGGTTTTTCTTTTAACCCAAAGTTCTTTTTAGAAGAAAGAAGCTCTACTATATATGTATCCTTATTCTCTTCTTCAACTTCCTCTTGTTTTTCATAATAAAAGGCTTCGATCCAAACACTGTCTAGGAAAATAGTTGTTTTTTCTTTATTTTCCCTTACTTCAATTTTAATTTTTAGGTTTTCAATGTCGTCCCAATTTTTTAAAAAGAAGGCTTCGTATTTAAGGTTATTTTTATTTAAAGTATCAGAAAAAATGGTATCTAGTTGTACCCAAAATTTACCATCTAAAGAATACCAAATAACAATTTCTGTTTTTTTGTTCTCAGGCATTACTTCGGGCAAATTAGTAGCTTCAATTTCCTCTTCGCCTTTTTCTTTATCTTCAGAAGCACCTGTAATATCTGAGGTAGAGCTAAACAATAATTCTTCTTCAAAGTTTTCAGTTAAGGGTTCTTCTTCTTCGTCTTCTTCTTGATCTAGAGAATCTTCTTCTGTCGGCTGGCCTTGCTCTGGCTCAGTTTCAGTCGAAACTTCTTCAGCTTTAATTGTTAAAGCTCCGAAAAAACTTTTAATTGTCTCTATAAAACTAATTGATTCTTCTGAAGAACTAGTAGTCTCTTCGAAATCCTGAGAGCTAGTTGCTACAACGCTTTCTATTGGTTCTTCTATCTCTTCTATTAAAGCGTTTTGGTCTAAGTCAGAAGACGTTGAACTTTCCTCTTCATTGAGAATTAAGGTAGCCTCCTCTTTTACACTAAAAGAGAGATTAATATTAGCAGATTTAAAAAACCCTTTTTCGTTTTCAGCTTGAGCTCTAATATCAAAAAACTTTTGTATTTTTTCTAAGAAACTTATGGTCTCATCAACAGTTTCGTTCTCCATATCTTCGTCTTCACCTTCTTCTCTTAAGCTGTTTTCGTTTTCGATATCTTTCTCATCGGCACCAATAGCTTCTTCTTCTATTTCTTCCTCATTAGTCTGTTCGAGTTCTTCTCCGTCTACCCCTAAATCATCACCAGTATCCTCATCTACATATATGTCTACCCCTTTATCTGTTTCGTTTTCAATAAACAATTCACTGCTACTTGCCGTTGAGGTAGAGTCGCTATTAATTAAATCTACGCTTAAAGCTAAAGGTTCATCATTATTAACGGGCTCTATATCTTCTGTTGTTGATGAGTTTACAATAATTACTTCAACCTCAGTCTCATTTTCTTGTTCAGTATTTATTATTTCAAGCTCATCTATAATATTTTCATCTTTAAACCCCTCACATATTAAGTCATTATCTCCATCATTATAAACAGCTGAATTTTCTTCCGAGAAAGACTCGGTCTCACCTGAGGAAATATTAGGGTAACCTAAAACATTTTCCGTTTTAGTCCACCCAGAAGCTATGGTTGTATAAAAATTAATACTCTTTACCTCTCCTCCAATAATAGCTTTAGTTAAGGAGCTATGTAAAAATCTTATAGGAGCAAATCCCGTAAGCAAACTAAAGATCAAAAAAGATGCAAACGCAAAACGCCAACTCAGAGCAAAAAACTTTGCTCTTTTGGTCGGATAAGCCTTAATACCTAAAATTTGTTTTGAGATTTCTTTTACTTTCTCGGGAGGGAAAATATCATAAATTAAAATTCTTTCCTGACTACTTGTTTTTATGATAGTTTTCTTTTTTTTAGGAATTTTTCGCTTTCCATCAATCTTATTCTTAATAATATTTGTTTTCCTTTTGAGCATCCTAATTTATCTCATAAATAAATATTTTAAATCTTAATAAATTAATGGTTGATTAGGGTTAATCTTTTGTTGTGTTGAAATTTCTTCTGTAGATTGCCAAGGCATAGCTGATTCAAATTGATTAGAAAAAACAAATCCTATAGCAAGAGAAAAAGTTAAAATTAAAATAGAAATTAATGGAAGAACGAACTTAAAGGTTTTGAGGAATACTTTTATTATCTTTATTTCTCGAATTAGCACTTCTTGAATATTAAAAAGTTTAGAAAAAAAACTTCTTTTAGCTCCAACCTTTTCCTTTTCTTTACTTCCTCTGTTTTTATAATTTAAAATTTCTTCGGCTGTTGTTTGCCAAGTAATATTAGTATAAACAGGCCGTCCAGAAATCTTGCCCTCTCTAATTAAGTGTCCGATATAATCAGCAGAATAATTAGAAATTTCAGCTGCTTTTTTTAAGGAAATATATTTAGGTTTTAACATAAAATTTAATTTATTTTTCAAAACAAAACGGGGGAATTTGGGGGCCCCCGTTGTTTTTTTTAAAACGTTATCAATCTACGTTTTTCCAATATTTTTTCGAATGAACCTCGATGGTCGTGATTTTGCAAGTTCACGAGTATCGAGATTAAGCTTCCACCTTCATTTTCTCATAATAAAAAGTACTGTCAAGCATTAAACTGTGGAAAACTTTAAGTGTCAGCTATTTAAAGGGGTAATTTTCTTTGTTTAAAAGGAAAAAGTGCTACTAATAGCACTTTTTCATAAGATCTCACCTAGGTTTTTATTTTAGTTCTTGTTCTATGTCTTTTATTTCTCGCCCAATCATTCTTTTCGATTCATCTAAAGCTCTCTTTAGTTTATTGTAAATTTGTTGTTCTTCTTCGTTTAAACCAGGCTTTTTATCTAAATACTCAATCTGTCCTTGTATCTCTTTTTCTAGAGACACAAAAGCTTTAACTACACTCATAGCTGCTTCTTTTGTTTCTACTTTAAGTTTTTTACGCCACGCAGAAACTTTATATCTAATAAAGAAAATAATTAGCGCTAATACTCCAACTAAAGCTACTAAAACTAATACTACGCTTAAATAATCTATTATTATCCTTCCTATTCTTATAAAGGTAGGAGAAGTTACAACGATAGTTTCTTTGTTACATAAATCACTCTTTGCCCCTCGACTATCAGTAACGTCTGCCCAAATTTGATACAACCCTTCTTCTAGACTTTTATTATAAATAAAGCTCCAACTACCATCTTTATTTGTTGTAGTTTCACCTTTTTCAATATCGCCACCCTCTGTAGAAACAAAAATAGATATCTTGGCTTCAGAGTATAAAGAAACTCCTTCTATAACTAATGTATTTCCAATTTTATCGTATTGAGGATAACTAGTAATAACAGGTGCTTTTATTGGAGCTACCTTAAATTCACTAGTCTCCGCGGTTGATAGTCCAGCTGCATCGATAGCCCAAACAATAACCGTATACTCCCCTGCTCTTTGAGGGATAATTTTATATACTGATTCCGTAGTTTCAATAGGATCTGCTTGGCCAATCTTTATCTTATAAGTATGGATACCTGATAAAAGGTCTTCACTTTCAAAAAATAAAATTGGCGATGGCTCAGTTTCATCTCCAGAATTATCAATCATTATGTTAAACGGTAAGGGTGGCTGGCTATCAATTAAAACTTTTCGGTGTGTAATTTCACCCCACCCATATTGATTTTTAAATCTAATATGAAAATACCAAATACCATCAGATAGGTCTTCAAATTTTTTATTACCAACAGAGATAGGATGTTCCTCTTTCGGTAAATCAACTGGATTTTCATTAATCAAAAATCTCAAAGCAGTAATTCCCGACTGCATCTCCCATGAAAATTCCGGATTAGAATTAGAATACCAAGCGTCTTCATTGGAATGAGTAGAAGAAAAAACGGTTGGAACAAAAGGGGTTCCGTCAAAAATCAACAAAGGCTCTTCCCCTCTTTTAGATGGAGGTAAAATACTTTCGGGCTCTAGGCTGTAAGAGCCTCCCTGCATGGCAGTTAAAAGATTAGTAGCTCTTCCATCAGAGGCTAAGACTGCTCCCGAAGAGAAGCTAACAGAGGCTTCAGCGTTAGATAGAGCCTTGAAGGTTATAGATATGATATTTCCATCAGCTCCAATAAATTCTTCCGCAGTACCTCCCTGGAACTCAATTTTTCCAATTGTGTTATTAAAAGTAGGGTCTACAACCCAAGCATTAAGAATAGAATTTACTTTTGAAATATTTTCTACTTCTAATACATTTGGATCAAAATCCAAAACACCATCTCCAACGTTAATGGGTTCCCCATCAGTATCTACCATAACTTTAACCGAAAAAGTAGAACCTATGTTGTAGATACCGCTTTTAGGTGAAAGATATAAAGAGGCAGCATTAACCCTTTTTTCTCCAACAAAAAACAAGCTTACTGTAGTAATAATACTTAAAAATAAAATAATCTTTTTTTTC
>JAUVBU010000033.1 GCA_030591065.1 bacterium
AGTTTTAAGTTTTATTAACCAAGGGCTGGAAGATATTTGTATTTCTCGCTCTAAGGAGAGAGCTTGTGGTTGGGGTATCGCTGTTCCAGATGACGCTAGTCAGATTATTTGGGTTTGGTTTGATGCTCTTTCTAATTATATTAGTGCTTTAGGATACGGAGAGAGTAAAGAGAAGTTCACTAAATGGTGGGAAAAAAACGAAAACAAATTACATATTATAGGAAAAGGAGTTCTAAGATTCCATGCCATATATTGGCCGGGAATACTTCTTTCTGCCAACCTTTCGTTACCTAAAAAAGTATATGCCCATGGATATATAACTTCTGATGGGCAAAAAATGTCAAAGTCTTTAGGAAACGTTGTTAATCCTTTTGAGTTAGTTAAAAAATATGGAGCTGACGCTGTTAGATATTTTCTTTTGAAAAATACTCACTTAGGAAAAGATGGAGATTTTACTTATGAAAAATTTGAAAAAGAATATAATTCAGATTTATCTAAAGGTATTGGCAATTTAGTTTCTCGAGTTTTTACCTTGGCTGAAAAACTAGACTTGGAGTTAGAAGCTTTTGAGGTGACTAGTTTGGGGAAAAACAAGTTTCAAGAAAAAATAAATATCACTTGGAAAGAGTATAAAAAAGAAATAGAAGAATTTAGGTTTAGTAGAGCTTTGTTTTCAGTGTGGGAATTAATTAGTTTTTGTGACCAATATATTGAAGAAAATAAAATCTGGGAAAAAACAGAAAATCAGAAGACATGTATATTATGTTTGCTTTATACTATTTTTGAAATTGCAAAAATGCTTGAGCCCTTTTTACCAGAAACATCAGAAAAGATTTTATGTCAGCTGGGAATAAAAATCAATAACAGCCGTTGTCTTTTTGCTACCAAAAAAGGGGAGTCACTTTTTCCTAAAATATAGCGTTGACAAACAGCTTGTTCTTCTTTAAATTTAAAAATGGTAATTTTAAAAAATAGGAAGGATGATTGATATTGCAAAAAATTAAAATTGAAGTTGTAAATGGTCACCTAAACAAAAGGGTGGATGTGCGAACTAAAATTTTTAGTTTAGCAGGGAAAAAAGATTGTAAGTTAAAACCAGAAGTTATATCAAAAAAAGATTGGAACAACCACAAAAGTTGTTATGTGCTTTTGGACGGAGAGTATCGGATTGAAGCAGTAATGTGTAAGAAAGGCAGGCAATTATATGGTACAGCTATAATACAGGTTCAGTCTGGAAAAATTAATATTCAAGATTGGAAAGGCGTTTTTTGTCCTAAGTTTACGCTACTGGAGAATAACTAAATTCTCCTTTTTATTTTTTTTAAATCTTGACTTCTAAATCTGAAATGTTAATGTAATTTTGCTGTTTTAGTACTTTTAAAATAAGCAAAAAAAGTGAAAAAAAATGAGATTGAAACCGATTGAATTATCTTCAGGAATAGAACTTGTAAGGGTTTTTTCAGAATCACTATATCTCGAAAAGATCAGACATAGAGTGTGGGTGACTCGGGACAAAATTTTTGTCCAAAAAATCGTGTCAACTAAGGGGGTTAATGAGTTTGTTATAAACGAGCCTTCTAAGGTAGACAAAGAGGTAGTCATTTCTTTTTGTAAAACTAATAAAATTCCCATATTCGAAGTTCTTAAGATTGAATTTGAAGAAGAACAAAGATTTTGAACTTAAATCTATCAACACCCCAAATATATTAATATTCTATATTTGGGTTTTTTTTATTCTTTAAAAAAGCTAAAATGAAAAGAATTTAAATATTTTTTTAAAATTATGTTGATTGATACTCACGCCCATCTAAACTTTGCTTCTTTCGATAAAGATAGAAAGAAGGTAATTGATAAATGCTTTAAAGATAGCATTTGGGTAATTAACGTTGGAACAAATTTAAAAACTTCTCAAGAAGCAATAGACCTTGCAAAAACGTTTAACAAAAATATGTTTTCTGCCGTTGGTCTTCATCCGATGAATTTAGATACTGGGCTTATTAAATTAAGGCCAGATAAACTAGAAGGAGGGAGCTATGAAAAAGAATTTAATTATGAAGCATATAAAAAGCTTGCCAGCTCAAAAAGCGTGGTAGCTATTGGAGAGATTGGCTTAGATTATTATTGGAAACCAAAAACAGTAGGAAGGAAAAAGTTATTTAAACTAAAACAAAAGGAATTACTTTTAAAGCAATTGAAGTTGGTAAAAGAATTAGTCTTGCCCGTTATTTTTCATTGTCGAATGGCCCATCAAGACTTAATGGAAATTTTAACTGAAAACCAAGATTTACGGCCCCAAAAAGCCGTAGCTCATAGTTTTGTAGGAGGCTTAAAAGAACTTAAAGATTTCTTAAATTTTGGATATTATATTGGATTTAACGGGATAATATTTAAAGAAATTGAAGGAATAAATTTTGAAGAGGTTATTAAAAATACCCCTATAGATAGGATATTAATTGAAACAGATTGTCCTTATTTATCTCCACCTCAAGCTAAGTCTAAACGGAATGAGCCTATTTTTGTGAAATATACTGCAGAACATATAGCTAAAATTAAGAAAGTTAGTTTTAAAGAAGTATCAAAAATTACAACAGAAAACGCAAAAAGATTATTTAACATATAATAAAGCTGGACTGATATCCTGAAGGCACTTTTTGATTTACAAACCAAAATGAACAATATAAGATTAAAAATATGGACTACGACTTTCAAAAAATAGAACAGAAGTGGCAGAAGTTTTGGGAAGAATCTGATTCTTACAAAGCGGAAGATTTCTCTGAAAAACCTAAAAAGTTTATTCTTATTGAATTTCCCTATCCTTCTGGACAGGGTTTACATGTTGGTCATTGCCGAAGTTATTCTGCCATGGATATTGTGTCTAGAAAAAAAAGAATGGAAGGGTTTAATGTTTTGTTTGCTATAGGGTGGGATGCTTTTGGTTTACCGACTGAAAATTATGCGATTAAAACTGGAATTCATCCTGAAAAAGCTACAGAAAAGAATATCCAAAATTATAAAAGGCAACTGAAAAGTTTAGGTCTTTCTTTTGATTGGGATAGAGAAATTAACACCACTACGCCTGATTATTATAAATGGACTCAGTGGATTTTTTTAAAGCTTTTGGAGAACGATTTAGCTTATCAAGCTGAGATTCCTATTAACTGGTGTCCTTCTTGTAAAATTGGTTTGGCTAACGAAGAAGTAATTGGTGGAAAATGTGAAAGATGTAAATCCCAAGTTACTAGAAGAAAAATTAAGCAATGGATGCTTAAAATTACAAAATATGCTGATAGGTTAATTGAAGACTTGGATGGAGTTGATTATTTAGAGAAAATAAAAGCTCAACAAAAAGAATGGGTGGGAAGAAGTTATGGTACTGAATTGAGTTTTAATATAGAAAAATTAAAAGAAAAGATAACTGTTTTTACCACTAGGGCAGATACTCTTTTTGGAGTCACAGCTGTTATTTTAGCACCAGGATATCCTTTGTTAGAAAAATTGGTAACTCCAGATAATACGGAGAAAGTAAAAGAATATATTAAAAAAGCTCAAGAAAAATCAGAATTTGAAAGAACAAAACTAGAAAAAGAAAAAACAGGCGTGTTTACGGGCTCTTATTGTGTAAATCCTATTAATGGAGAGAAAGTTCCTATTTGGGTTGGAGATTATGTTGTAGCTTCCTATGGAGGGGGGTCAGTTATGATGGTTCCAGCTCATGACAAAAGAGACTATATTTTTGCCAAGAAATATGAGTTAGAAATTAGAGAGGTTATTAAAGGGGGAGATGTTTCAAAAGAAGCTTTTGTTAAATATGGAACACTTATAAATTCAGATGAATTTAATAATCTATCTTCTGTTGATGCGATAGAAAAAATTACAAAAACGTTAGAAAAAAACAATCAAGGCAAAAAGACAATTCAATACAAGTTGAGAGATTGGGTTTTTTCTCGTCAACATTATTGGGGAGAACCAATTCCAGTTATTCATTGTGAAAAATGCGGAGTAGTTTCAGTTCCAGAAAAAGATTTACCGGTAAAACTTCCTTATGTAGAAAAATATAAGCCAACAGAAACGGGAGAGTCTCCGTTAGCTGATATTAAAGAATGGGTTAATGTAAAATGTCCTAAATGTGGGGGAGAAGCTAAAAGAGAAACTGATACTATGCCCAATTGGGCAGGCTCTAATTGGTATTATTTAAGATATTGTGATCCTTATAATAAGGAAGAGATTATAGATAAAAAGAAAGCAGAATACTGGATGCCAGTTGATTGGTATAATGGTGGAATGGAACATA
>JAUVBU010000035.1 GCA_030591065.1 bacterium
ATTAAAAGTAATTTAATATTTCGAGTTCCGTATAATTTCTTTAAAAGAGGGGTAATAGTTTTAGCTTCATATAGTGTTCTAGGAGACCCACTCAAAGCAATACCTTTACCCTCTTTAGCTAACTCTATAAGTTTTTTCTCCATAAGATGACTCACAAATGGAGGGCTCCATAACTTTCCGCTCTCTCTTAATTTTCTTTCCTCTTCAAAATAATATCTTTTCCTATTTATTATTACAAAAGAACCTTTTTTAGCTGAAGCTATCATATTTCCAACTATACGGCTTGTTTCCCAATGATAAAGACTAAGCTTCTCTGATAATAGTTCAGCCTGAGTACCCTTCCCAGCTCCAGGAGGACCAATAAGAATAATTAACTGAGGTTTTGAGTTTGATTTTTTAGAAGGTGTCATAATCTCTCATTTCCAGTTGAGACTGGACTTGTTTTATAGTTTCCAGAACAACAGAAACAATAATAATAATTGAGGTTCCACCAATTAAAAATCCGAAAGCTGTAATCTTAGTTATTCCCTGAATGATTGATGGCATAATAGCAATGGAAGATAAGAAGAAAGCACCGATAGGTAAAATCCTATTTAGTACAAAGCTTAAAAAATCAGCTGTTGATTTGCCTGGTCTAATACCGGGGACAAATCCTCCCATTTTTTTCAAGTTCTCTGAAATTGAGCCTGGCTCAAAGGTAATTAGAGTATAAAAATAAGTAAAGAGAAAAACCATTATAAAATATAGGCCTCCGTAAATCCAAGGATTAGTAAAAAGATTTCCGATAGTTCTGCCAGCATCACCCCAGAATCCTTCCATACTAGACAAAAAATTAGCAATCAAAGAAGGAAAGGTTAGTATTGATAAAGCAAAAATGACTGGCATAACCCCAGCAGGGTTTAGGCTTAAAGGAAGATGTGTAGAAGCTCCACCATAAGCTACTCTCCCTCTTACTCTCTTAGCATAAGAAACTGGAATATTTCTTCTAGCTTCATTAACCAATGTCACTCCCGCAATAATCAATAAAGACATTGCTATAAATATTAAATAAGAAAAAAACATAGACGCCTCATAACCGAAAACCATTTGGCCTAAGTTTCTAGGAAAGTCAGCAATAATTCCAGCAAAAATTAATAAAGAAACACCGTTACCAATTCCTTTTTCAGAAATTAATTCTCCTAACCACATTAAAAAAACACTACCAGCTGTAACCATTATTATCACACTAATCTGGGAAAGTAGATTAGATTCTACAATAACACCTTGGCGAGTAAATAACGTAAGCATAGTAAAAGACTGGAGGAGCGCTAAAGGAATTGTTAAAACTCTTCCCCACTGCTCAAACTTTCTTTTTCCTTGATCCCCTCCTTCCTTATAAATTTCTTCTAATTGAGGAAAGACCATTGTTAATAACTGTAAAATAACAGTTGAAGTAATATATGGCCCAAGCCCTAGCATTATAATAGAAAGTTTTTCTAAGGCCCCTCCTGTAAAAATATTCATCAGTCCCAACATTTGGAACTGTTCAAAAATGTTTTTCAAGTTTTCTGGATCAACTCCAGGAACAGGGATATTAGCCATTACTCTTATAACAGCGAAAATCCCTAAAACAAAAAGGATTTTATTTCTTAGTTCTTTAATTTTAAATATTTGAATAACCGTATCAAGCCACTTCATAGAATTTTTTTAGACTTATCTTATAATTCCTCCGGCTTTCTTTATTTTCTCTCCAGCTAGCTTTGAAAATAAACATTTTTTAATAGTTAATTTTTTGTTTATTTCTCCCGTTCCCAATATTTTAATTTCCGGTACTTTTCCTTCAGCTTTACGTACTAGTTTCCTTTCATATAAAACCTTAGGAGAAACTATTGCTCCTTCTTCAAAATTCTGATTTAAAAACCCAACATTAATTATTGTTGCTTTTAATTGAGTAGACTTAAACCTATATCCTCTTAATTTGTGATATTTTTTGATAAAAGGACGGATAGCTGGCTGCATCTTTCTTCCCGCTCTAGACATTTGTCCTTTCATTCCCCTTCCACAATTAGAACCTCTTCGTCCACCCCGACCTATTCGTTGGTTTTTTTTACGAGGAGTGTCTGGTTTTAATTCGTGTATTTGCATAATATTTCAAATTTCAATACTTAATTTTAGACTAAAATCAAGTTTTAAAATTTAGCTATTTTTTTTCTGGTTCTTTAGGTTTTTCGGTTTCTTCTTCTTTTTTTTCAGGCTTTAATTTCTTGTTTTTTCCCTTTGCGGGTTTTAGTTTTTTTAATGCTTTGATTGTAGCCCTAGCATTATTTAACTTATTTCTTGTTGTTCCTAAAACCTTTGAAGATATTTCTTTTATTCCAGCTAAAGTACATACTACTCTGACCGTTCCTCCAGCTACCAAACCCCTTCCTTCTTTTTGGGGCTTAAGTAATATTTTAGCTGCTCCAAATTTTGCTTCAACTTGATGAGGAATTGTATTACCCACCATCTCAACAGTAATAATACTTTTTTTGGCTTTTTTAGTCGCTTTTTCAATACCTTTAGCTACGTCTAATCCAGAAGCTACTCCCACTCCAACTCTTCCCTTCTTGTCTCCCACAACCATTACAGCTCTAAATCTTAATTGCTTTCCTCCTTCTCTGGTATGAGAAACTCTAGATAAATCTAATAGTTTTGAATCAAACTCATCCTTTTTATCTCTAAAACCAGGTCGACTCCTTCGCCTTCCCCCCGGTCTGTTTTGTGTTCTATTTTTGTTAAATTCTTGATAAGCCATTTTTTTAAATTTAAAATTTTAATCCTCCTAGACGAGCGCCATCTGCTATGGCTTTAACTCTTCCGTGATATTTATATCCACCCTTGTCAAAAACTATTTTTTCAATTTTTAATTCAATTGCTTTCTTAGCAATTAATTTTCCTACTTCAAAAGCTATTGCTACCTTTCTAGAAAGAGGTTTTTTTTCTTTGATATTTTTTTCTGGCTGTTTTCCTTTTGTTTTTTTATCTAATTCTAAATCTGTAGCTAAAGCTAACACAATTGCTTTTTTATCGTTAATTAGCTGAGCATAAATGTGATTATTTGAACGAAAAACGCAAAGTCGAGGAATTTTTGCTGTTCCAGAAATTTTTCCTCTTACTCTCCTATGTCTTCTTTTTCTTTTTTCTATCTTTTTCTTTATATCCACGATCGTTTCACGAATTAATTAATAAAATATTATTAAGTAGCCGAACCTGTAGCCATTTTCTTTCCGGCCTTTCTTCTGACGTTTTCACCAAGATATCTAATACCCTTTCCTTTGTATGGTTCAGGTGGCTTTATTTTTCTAATTTTAGCTGCCACTAATCCGACCTGTTGATTATCAATACCAGTAATAATAATAATTTTCTTGTCTACTGAAATTTCTAATCCTTCTGGGGTTTCGAAGTTTACTTCGTGACTAAATCCAACCGACAGAATAAGGGTTTTCCCCTCTAACCTTGCCTTGTAACCTATCCCTTGCATTTCTAATTTCTTTTCATAGCCATCAGTTACACCCTTTACCATGTTTGCCAAAAGAGCTCTAGTTAATCCCCAAAATGCGCTAACGTTTTTTCCTTTAGATCTTCTAGGAGAAACAAATATTTTCTCTTCTCTAAATTCAACATTAATTTCAGGCCTTACTTCACGTGAAAGTTCACCTTTGGGTCCCTTTATAACCACGGTATTATTTTCAATTTTGACTTCAACACTTTTC
The DNA here is from genome assembly GCA_030591065.1 of bacterium. GTDB lineage: Bacteria > Patescibacteriota > Minisyncoccia > Minisyncoccales > JANBVM01 > JAUVBU01. The sequence continues at coordinate 3,732 of JAUVBU010000035.1, forward strand.
GGTATTTCAATTGGTTTTTTACCTATACGTGACATACTAATTCTTTTTAAAGTTTATAAAAATAAGCGACACTAATCTTTTTTTAACTACTACCATATTTTACAAATTATTTCTCCTCCAAGTTTCTGTTTTTTAGCTTCCCTATTTGTCATTAATCCTTTCGAGGTTGAAATAATCAAAATTCCGTAATCGTTTCTTACCGGCCTAACATCTTTTACTTTAGTATAAATTCTTTGCCCAGGCTTTGAAACTCTTTTCAACGAAGACATAACTGGAACTCCTTCCTTATACTTTAGTTCCATCTCTATAACTCTTTTAATTCCTCGGCCCTTTTTCTCTACCTTCTTAAGTAAAGACTCCCTTACTAAAACCTTAGCAATTTCAAGCTTAATTTTAGAAAAAGGAATTTTTACCATTTCCATGGAAGCCATTTGGCCATTCCTTATTGATGTTAACATGTTAGCTATTGGATCCATAA
>JAUVBU010000032.1 GCA_030591065.1 bacterium
GTTAATTGTCTCTCCTTTTTTTAACTTAGCTTCTTTTTTTGCCTTTTCGAAAAGCAAGGGAAGATTTTTTTGATGCTCCCTTCTAGCTAAAGCAGGATACACTCCACCATATTTTTTGTGAATTTTAGTTTGAGAAGAAATAAGGTTTGATAAAACCCCTATCTTTGATTTTCCTTTTTCGTTAATTTTAATAATAGAAAGACAGGTATCGTCACAAGAAGTTTCAATAGCAAGAATAATCATATTTAATAAACGTTTTAATTAAAATATCTCTAGAATTAGTAAAAATAAACTATTTAAACTGTTTTGGCAATAATTTTATATAAAAATTCTTGCCGAACTCTTAATTTTAATATAAAATGAAAAAATTAAAGAGACAATAGTATAAGGCCTTTTAAGGCCCCATCGTCTAATGGTTAGGACAGTAGGTTTTCAACCTACCAACAGGGGTTCGACTCCCCTTGGGGTCACATTAATTTATTAAATATTTCTTTTGAGCTAAGATAATAAAAAAAATATAACAATGTCTCAAAAGGCAACTGACTATCTAAATATCTCTCGAGCAGAGAGTTTAAAAAATCCTAAGGAAAAATTTTTATATCGCTTATTAGAAATACTTCCAGGATTCTTGTCTTGGTCAACATTGATCGGGGCTTTTTTGTTTTCCTGGTTGGCCCCAACTGGTGTGGCAATCTTCATTATTTTGTTTGATCTTTATTGGTTACTCAAAACTGCCTACTTATCTTTTCATCAAATATCTAGTTTTAAACAAATGAAGAAAAACATTAAAACGGACTGGTTAGAAAAACTTGAACATTTAGGAGAATGGAAAAGGATTTATCATATTGTTGTTTTACCAATGTATAAGGAAGGAAAAGAAATAGTAAGGAGTTCTTGTCAATCTTTAGTTGATTCAAAATATCCAAAAGAAAAAATCATAATAGTTTTATCAGCTGAAGAAAGGGCTGGTAAAAAAGCTACTCAAATAGCTCAAGAGTTAAAAAAAGAATTTTCTGGAAAGTTTTTAAAATTTTTTGTTACCACTCATCCTCAAAATCTCCCCGGAGAAGTAATAGGAAAAGGTTCAAATACTGCTTGGGCTATAAAGGAAGCTAAAGAAAAAATAATTAAACCTTTAAATCTTCGTTATGAAGATATTTTAGTTTCAACTTTTGATATTGATACAAAACCATACCCTCAATATTTTTCCTGCTTAACGTTTCACTACCTAACTACAGAAAATCCACTCAAATCTTCTTATCAACCCATACCCATTTATAATAATAATATTTGGACTGCCCCTAACTTTTCGAGAGTTATTGCTACTTCTAATACTTTTTGGCAAATGATGCAACAAGATAGGCCTGAAGCTATGATTACTTATTCTTCTCACGCCACACCATTTAAGGTTTTAAATGAAGTAGGATACCCTAAAAACATCGTTCCAGACGATTCCAGGATTTTCTGGAAGTCATATTTGTTTTATAATGGAGATTATAAGGTAGTCCCTCTCCATTACCCAGTTTCTATGGACGCTGTTTTAGCTAAAAGTCTTTTTAGAACAGCTATAAATCAATATAAACAACAAAGACGATGGGCCTGGGGATGCGTTGATATTCCTTTTTTATTATTTGGTTTTATAAAAAATAAAAAGATTTCCCTTTCCAAGAAACTTTATTATTCCTGGGATATCTTGGAAGGATTTTTATCTTGGGCAACAGTTTCTCTGTTAATTTTCTTTCTAGGTTGGTTGCCATTACTTTTAGGAGGAGATAACTTTAATGTTACCCTTTTATCTTATAACCTACCTGTCGCAACTAGAAATCTAATGACTATATCTATGGTAGGTGTTCTTGCTTCATGTATTATCAGTTTTTTAATTTTACCGCCCAAACCAAAAGGGATAGGAAAAACGAAAAATCTTTCCTTACTCTTGCAATGGATACTTCTCCCCTTTACGTTAATTTTTTTCGGAAGCATTCCCGCAATAGATGCCCAAACAAGATTAATTTTCGGGAAATATCTCGGTTTTTGGGTCACCGAAAAAATAAGACCATAAAAATTATTAAAAAAATATGATTCCTATTTCAAATTATCCCATTTATATTTTCTTCGGAGTTTTACCCAGTATTATTTGGTTGCAGTTTTATTTACGCCGAGATGTTAAGCCAGAACCTAAATCGATGATACTAAAAATATTCTTCTATGGAGTATTGATGACTATACCAGCAATTTTTATTGAAACTTTTTTCTTTGATAAAGTCCAATTTTTAAACCTTTCTCCTTCTTTTCTTTTTCTGTTAGATATTTTCTTGGGAGTAGCTTTTGTGGAAGAGTTTTTAAAATTTCTAGTTATTAAGGCAAGCGTATTAAATAATCACGAATTTGATGAACCAATAGACGCTATGATTTATATGATTATTGCTGCTTTAGGTTTTGCTGCTGGAGAGAATCTTTTAATTTTACTATCAGTAGGAAGCCAAGAAGTAGTTCCTGGTGTCTTTTCTTCTTCTTTACATAGTCTTTGGAGTCAAATATTTGAAATTTCTCTGTTAAGATTTTTAGGGGCTACATTTTTACACGCCCTCTCTTCAGCTACAGTCGGATTCTTCATTGGTCTTTCTTTTTTCAAAAAAGAAAAGAGGTGGAAACTAATTATAGTAGGCCTCTTTCTAGCCACACTCTTGCACGGTCTTTATAACTTTTCTATAATAACAATGAGGGATAGTTTAAAACTTTTTATCCCATTTCTTTTATTAACATCTTCAGCTACCTTTATTTCTTTTGGTTTTAAAAAACTAAAGAAAATAGTTGATCTTCAAAAAGAAAATCTTTAGTTATTAATTATTTAATTTTATCTAAAATATGAAAGACTCGTTTTTAAAAAAATTAAAAAAGGGAATGGAGGCCGATCAAGGGGAAGAGGTAAAGGAAACTGTTGAAGAAAAGAAAGAGGCTCCAATTATTAAAGAAGTTCCCGTTGATGTTGAAGTCCAAAAACCTTCTGTTCTTCCAGCTTTTGCTAAAGCTAAGCCAGCGAAAGCGCCAAAAGCTAAACTCAAAGAAACAGAGGAAACAGAGGACGAAGAAGATATCGAAATAAAGAATAAGCCCGCTGCTACTCCAGTTGTCAGAAAAAAAGCAGATCCAGCCAAAACACCCACAGTAACCAAAAAACCAGTTTCGGCTAAAGATAAGGAAAAGTGGCCAACAGCAGAAGGACAATTAGCTGTCGATATTTATCAAACAGAAAAAGATTTAATCATCCAGTCAGCTATTGCTGGAGTAAAACCAGATAACTTAGATATAACAATAGAAGAAGACCTTCTCTCTATTAAGGGAGAAAGGAAAAGGCCAGAAGAGGAAGAAGAAGGAGATTACTTTTCGCAAGAATGTTATTGGGGGAAATTTTCCCGTCAAATTATTTTACCAGTAGAAGTTGATCCCACTCGAATTAACGCCACTCTCAAAGAAGGTATATTAACCTTAAGGACACATAAAATATCAAGGAAAAAGAAAAGAAAAATCACCGTAAAAGAAGAGTAAAATAATCTTATCTTGCAATCAAAAACCCTACTATACTTTTAGTAGGGTTTTTAAATGTTGGTGGGCAAGGTGGGAATTGAACCCACAACCCTTGCGGGATACGGTCCTAAGCCGTAAGCGTATTCCGGTTCCGCCACTTGCCCAAATAACTTATTTTATTTTCCTAATATAATTTAATAATTTTATATCTTTAGTTAAACAAAATCAACCCCAAAAGTAGGGTTGATTTTTATTGAACTTTAACTACGAAATTATTAAGAAGCAATTCTTCTTAATTATACTCCAATTAAGTTCTGAACGATTGCCGGAATAGCTTTAGATAAAAGAGCGACTGCTAATCCCATCATGGCATACATAATAAAGTTTTTTCCTTTTGCCATGTTCTCTGGGTCTCCTCCGGCCATTGATATTGTCACTCCACCCCAAACAACCAAAACACCAGTTACCGCAAGTAAAATATAGAATATCCAATCAGTAATAGTATAAATACTATCAAATAAGCAAATCATTCCCCATGCAGAATTAGTGGAATCAATCTCATCGTCTTCATAATAGGGCTCACCATCAAAAGTGACGTTGTGTCTTAAAGTGCAACCCTCCATAGGTTGAGCTAAACTTATTGAAGGAACAATTGTCATTCCTAAAATTGTTATCAATATCAAACTTAAAATTGTTTTTTTCATTTTTTTCATTTTTTTTATTTTTACTCGACCTTTTATCTAGTCAATCTTATATTAAAATTAAAGTCCTAGTGTAGCAGCAATTAAATCCGGGAATCCTCTTGAAAAAAGGGCTACCACCAAACCTATTAGCGCATACATAATATACTTTCTCCCATTTGTCATATTTTCAGGAGAGGCTCCAGCTGTTGTTATTAAATAGGCTCCGAATATAACCATCACGGAAACACAAGTCATTAAGAATCCAAAAACCCAATCTGTTATTACGCTAATAGAAGAGATTAAACATATCAATGTCCATTTTTTACTTACATTCTCAGGAAGAACATCTCCCAAATGACAAACTTCTCCGTTTCCAACAAAGGCATCCTTCGTATAGGTAGCATTTCCTATAATAACCTGCTTTCCTATCTGACAACAGTTTAACGGACCATCTTGAGCCGTAACTAAAGACGGAACTAAAAAAAGAGTTAATAAAAATAAATATGTTAGTTTTTGTAAAGTTTTTTTCATACTTTTTAAATACCTAAAATTTCTTCTAATAAGTCTGAAAA
>JAUVBU010000004.1 GCA_030591065.1 bacterium
CTCCTATTTTAAAAGCTGTAGTTGGAGATGTCGGCGTAAAAATAGCATCGACTTTTTTAAAAGCTTCATCAAAATCTTTTTTAATAAGCTTCTTTACCTTCTGCGCTCTTAAGTAATAAGCGTCGTAATATCCTGAAGACAAAGCGTAGGTTCCTATTATTATTCTCCTTCTTACTTCTTTTCCAAATCCTTCTCCTCTGCTTTTTAAATAAACATCCATTAATTTATCAACGGACGGATTTTTAGTTGTTGAAAAACCATACTTAATTCCATCGTAACGAGCAAGATTTGCACTAGCTTCAGAGGGAGCAATAATATAATAACAGGGTAAAGCATACTCTGTATGCGGGAGACTTATTTCTTCAATTTTAACTCCCCTACTTTTATATTTTTCTATTCTCTCCTTTACTAATTCTATCACCTTTGGGTCTGTTCCTTCAACAAAATATTCTTTTGGAATACCAACCACTAAGTCTTTGATATTCTTGGGCTTTTGCTTGTTATTAACGCTAGTCGAATCTAATTTATCCTCTCCTTTAATGGCGTCGAATACAATCTTACAATCTTCAACTGTTTTTGTTATTGGACCTATTTGATCTAAAGAAGAAGCAAAAGCAATGAGCCCATACCTAGAAACCATTCCGTACGTTGGCTTTAATCCAACTAAACCACAAAAAGAAACAGGTTGCCTTATTGACCCTCCTGTATCTGAACCTAAAGCAAAAACAGAAAGATTAGCTGCCACAGAAGCGGCCGAGCCTCCAGAAGAACCCCCCGGAACCCTAGTTAAATCTCTTGGGTTCTTAGTAGGGCCAAAAGCAGAGTTTTCCGTTGAAGATCCCATCGCAAATTCATCTAGGTTCGTTTTTCCCAAGATAATAGCTCCTTGTTCTTTTAACTTATTAATACAAGTAGCATTATAGGGAGCGACGTAGTCTTTTAAAATTTTTGACCCAGCGGTACATTGCATTCCCTCAACTAAGATATTATCTTTCATTGCTACGGGAATTCCAGCTAGCATCGGAATATCTTCTTTTTTCGCAATTTTTTCGTCTATTTTTTTAGCCTGAGTTAATGCTTTTTTAGGATAAACGGCAAGATAAGAATTTGTTTTTTCGTTTTCTTTTTCAATCTTTTTTAAATAAGCACTAATTAACTCAAACACGGAAAACTTCTTTTCCAATAAAGATTCGTGTATTTCTTTTATTGTAAAATCTTTAAATTCCATTAAATAATTCTTTTTACCTTCAAGTACTCCCCTTTTTCTTCGGGAGTTAGCTTTAATAATTTTTCTCTCCTAGACTCCATTTCTTTTTTTGATACATCTTTTCTGGTAATGTTTCTTAAATTTCCTGAAGTTAAAGAAATATCAATACTCGAAACGTCTGCTGTTTTTAATTTTTCAACATAACCCAAAATAGCAACAAGGTCTTCTTGTATTTCCCCTATTTCCTCCCGACTCAATCCTAACCTTGCAAGGCTAGCTATATGTTGAACTTCTTCTTTAGAAATCATAGTTTTAATAATTTAGTTAAGTGGGCCCAACTCTTCTGTTTCCACTAAAACCTCTTGTAATTCATCTAGGTTTTCTAAAACCATACCAGCTCCCCTTACCACTGCTGTCATGGGATCTTCTATCATTCTAGTAGGAACTCTGGTTTCTTTTTTAATTAAAATATTTAATCCTCTTAATAAAGAACCTCCTCCAGCTAAATAAATACCATTAGTCATTACGTCGGCTAAAAGCTCTGGTGGTGTTTCCTCAATAGCTGTCTTAATTTCAGCCACAATTCGTTTCACTGATTTTTCCATAGCTCTTCTTACGTCGTCACTTGAAATTAAAACTTCTTCTGGAAGACCCGTAACTAGATTTCTTCCTCGCATGGGCATCTCTTTTTTTTCTTTTATGGGATAAGCTGAACCTATTCCAATTTTAATCGTTTCGGCTGTTCTTTCTCCAATTAAAAGCCGGTATTCTTCTTGAGCAAAGTGAATAATATTTTCGTTAAGTTTATCTCCAGCTACTCTTAAACTTTTCGATAAAACTATGCCCCCTAAAGATATTACCGCCACTTCAGTTGTACCTCCTCCTATATCAACAATAAAATTTCCTCCTGCCTCCTGAACTGGTAGTCTAGCTCCAATAGCTGAAGCCATGGGCTCATCAATTAAAAAAACCTCTCTCGCTCCCGCAAATTTTGCAGCATCAATTACAGCTTTCTTTTCCACCTCAGTTACCCCAGAAGGAATACCTATAATTACCCTGGGCCTCATAAATTTCTTTTTTCTGGTTTTACTAATAAAATATCTAAGCATTTGTTCTGTAACTTCAAAATCAGAGATTACTCCAGCTCTTAAGGGTCTAGTTGCTACAATATGAGAAGGTGTTCTTCCCACCATTTTTTTAGCTTCTGAACCAATAGCTAACACCTTGCCAGTCTTCTGATTTACAGCAACTATGGATGGTTCTTGCATAACAATTCCTTCGCCACGAACATAGACTACAGAATTAGCTGTACCCAAGTCAATAGCAATATCTTCCGATAACAACCCAGAGATTTTATTTAATATATTTTTTAACATATTTTTCAAGACTAGTAAGTTTCATTAATTTTATCTTCTTTTCGTTTCTTTTTTTGACTTCGAAAGAGTTGTTTTTTAAAGTTTTTTCAGAGACAACAATCCTAACTGGAATTCCTATTAAATCAGAATCTGTAAATTTTGCACCAATTGATTTATCCTCTCGGTCATCATAAAGAGCTTCTATTTTTGCTTTCTGTAAATCTTTATATATTTTTTCTGCTTTTTCTTTCACTTTTTTAGTTTCCCCTAAAGCAATCAAGTGAATTGGAAAAGGAGATATCTCTTTAGGCCAAATAATCCCTTTGTCGTCATGACAAACCTCTACAACAGTACCTAATAATCTACCAAGCCCAATACCATAACAACCCATCAAAACCTTTTTTTCTTTTCCATCCTTATCTCTAAAGTTGAAATCAAAAGCTTGGCTAAACCTATCTTTTAATTTAAATATATTTCCAACTTCAACGGTTTTTTTAATTTCCAACTTCTTACTATTACATTCTGGGCATCTATATTTTTGTTTTTCAATAATCTCTTTATTTATCGCTATTTTACATTTAGGGCAAACATATATTAGGTCCTCTCCATAAAAAGTTAAAGTTTGAAATTCATGAGAATATTTACTAAAAGTTCCACCAGAAGCTAACGTTAAAAAAGTTTCTTTTTCGATACCACATCTTTTAAAAATTCTAAAATAAGCTTTCTTTACTTTTTCATAATATTTGTTTAAGTCTTTTTCGTCTTTATGAAAAGAATAAAGATCTTTCATCATAAACTCAACCCCTCTCAAAAGACCGGATTTTGTTCTAAGTTCATCTCTAAACTTGTTTTGAATTTGATAAACCGCAACAGGTAAATCTTTATAAGAATGAACGTGCTTTTTAACTAAAGGAGTAACAACTTCTTCGTGCGTCCACCCTAAAGCAAAATCTTGGCCCTTTCTATTTTTTAATTTAAATATTTCTTTATAGCGCCATCGGTTTGTTGTTTCCCAAAGCTTCCTAGGATTCATAGATGGTAAAAGTATTTCTTGAGCTGAAACTCCATTCATCTCTTCTCGAATAATATTCTCTATCTTCTTAAAAACTAAAAATCCGAGAGGTAAATAAGAATAGGCTCCCGCCATCAACTTATCAAAAAACCCCGCTTTTATTAATAGTCGTGAGTTTACGCTTTTTTCGTCTTTTGATAAATTTTTTGTTGTTTTTGTAAAAAGCTTAGATTGTCTCATGATAAAATATTTAAAGTTTTTAAAACAAACTAATTACGTCTTTAACTGTTACCCAAACCATCATTAAAAGTAATAAAGCAAAAGAGGCTAAGGTTATTCTTTCTTCAATTTTTTCAGAAATTGGTTTTTTTCTTATTGCTTCAATAATTAAAAAAGCAACTTTTCCTCCATCTAATGCTGGGATTGGCAAAAGGTTAAAAACTGCCAGATAAAGACAAATTAAAGCTAAAAAATTTAAAAAATAAGTAGCTCCAAGTTGTTGAGTCTGAGCTAAAGCATTAAAAACTCCAACTGGCCCCACCATCTCAACTCCAGAGGGAACTCCTAAGAAAACGTTTTTAATGGCCACAGCATATCCATTAGTAATAGCTATCGTTAATCTTCCCGCGGTTAAAAACCCTTGCCAGGGAGCTATATACCAAGGATATTTCTGAATAGCAGTCCTAGTTAAAGCTACCCCTAAAGATCCCTCTCCTTCCGGCGGAGACACTCTGGGAGTTAAAGAAATTTCAAATGTTTCTTCTCCCCTATTAAGCGTTAAGGTAATTTTCTCTCCCAGATAATTACCAACAAAATCTTGTACTTCTCCTACCTTTAAAGGAAAAACTTCTATATCGTTGATAGACATTTTTTCGATAGAATCCCCTAGCCTTAAACCAGCTTCTTCGGCAGGAGAATCCATAGAAATATCTACGATTTGGACCCTAGGATCAATTAAGTCAGAAGAGTTTATTGTGTCATCAATAGCAACTGTTGACCCAATAGAAAAAACAACACTAAAAATTATTATGGCTACAATCCAAAAAGAAAAAACTCCACCCAACGCAATTAAAATTCTTTGCCAAACAGGTTGCTCAGAAAAACTCTCCGGATCGTCTAGCCTTTTACTTTCTCCGGGTAAACGTACGAAAGCACCAAAAGGTAGAAGATTTAAAGAATAAATAGTTTCTCCTATTTTTTTACTAATAATTCTGGGAGGATACCCTATTCCGAATTCGTCTACCCTTACTCCAAACTTCTTAGCTAATAAAAAATGACCTAACTCGTGCAGAGTAGCTAGACTAACAAGACTGATTAAAACAATAATTATTGCAAAAAACATTTTAATAAATTAAAGATTATTTAGTAACTTAATTTTCTATTTCTTTTTTCTTAGCTTTTACCATTTCCTCGACTTTATCGGTAAATTCTTCGATTAATTCTTGCAGTTTGTCTTTTCCTTTAAACTTATCATCTTCACTCATTTTTCCGTCCTTACACTCTCTTTGTATTTCTCGCCAAGCTTCATCTCTCCATTTTCTAATTGTTCTCCTACTTTGTTCTTGTTTTTCTGATAATAATCGCACTAAATCTTTTCTGAACTCTTCACTTAAAGATGGCAGCTTAATTCTAATGGCATCCTTATCAACAGTTGGAGTAAGACCCATACTGTTTTTTGATAAAGCCTTCATAATCTCTTCAGTGTAAGATTTATCCCACGGTTGAATTAAAAGTTCTCGCGAAGAAGGAGTTGAGATGGCAGCTAGTTGTCTTAAAGGAAAAGTTTGACCAAAATAATCAACACTTATTCCTTCTACTAAAGACGGCGAAGCTCTTTCTGTTCGAACTTTTTGTAATTCTTTACTTAAGAAACTAACGACTTTTTCTAGTTCTGGTTTTGTTTTCTCAATAATTTCTTTATACATAAATTGTAATATAGATTATGAATTATAATACACAATAGATATAATATTACTTTAATTTCTTAAAATAAAATCTTTCCTCGTGTGTTAAAATTCCATTGTTAATATTTCTAAAGCTAACCTTGAATTAATGTTTGTGGTAGATATTAAAAGAATGGTTTCTTGAATGGCATTAAGAATTTTTTTTGTCTTTAATAAAGATTCGTGATCCCTACAAGATAGGAGTCGCTTTCGAAAATAAAAGAGCCAAATATTTAAAGTCTCCTTTAAATCTTTCTGTTTAGATAGTCCTTGAGCATATCTAAAGCGTAAAGAAAGTGGTTGGTCTAAAATTTTAACTAACTCTTCTTCTCTTTTTTTTCTCGCTCCCAATCCTTCTGGGTTTTGTAGAGCATTAATAGCTATCCCAGGCCTTCCAAGAGATGCTTCTGTAATTTCATTGGTTGTTTGTTCTGAAACTTTTTGAGCTCTTAGATAATCGGATATTTCTTCGTTTTTCACAGGGTAAAATTTAACATTTTCACATCTTGAGGTAATGGTCGATAAAAGAAAACTGGGATGTTCAGTAATTAAAATTAAAAGATTTTTACCTTTTGGCTCCTCTAGTGTTTTTAAAAAACAATTTTGAGCTGCCCGAGTCATCAAATGAGCTTGATCAATAACTGCCCCAGAAAGAGAAGCTGCTACTGGTTTTAAAGATAATCTCCAATTAAGTTCTCTAATTTGATTAATTTTTATTTGCCTTTTTTGCGAAACAGATTTTATTGCACTTTTTTTAGAAGTTGTGGCAAATTTTATCTTTGGCTCTTCTGGTTTAACATAAAAAAAATCTGGCTGACGAGAAAGATTTCCACCCAAGAGAGACGAGATAATATCTAAAGCAATTGTTTTCTTTCCTATACTCTCTTGCCCTGTAAACAGTAAAGCGTGCGGAGGGCTCTCAGAGTTAGCCATCTTTTCTAAAAATTCCCGTTGTTTTTTATGACCAATAATTTTCACTTATTAAAATATTAAAATAGTTTTTATTAAACAAAAATGAGTGCTGTAAACTTAAAAGTAAAATAAAATATTTACATTTTTAACAACACTAGGCTCTTTTTTTATTCATTATTGTTCTCTTGTAAAGATCCAAGCTTTTTAACATAGCTCCGGTTCCTTTAGCTACGCACAAAATAGAGTCTTCAGCCAAAATTGCTGGAACACCTATTGATTTACTAATTAACTCTTGTAAGTTGTTTAATAAAGATCCCCCCCCAGTCATAACCATTCCCTTATTCATAATATCAGCTGAAAGTTCTGGTGGAGTATTGCGAAGAACAAGTTTAATCATTTGAATAATCTCTGAAAGAACATCAGAAAGAGCTTCACAGACATCGTTTGAAGAAACCTCTATGTCTTTTGGTAGACCAGAGGCAATATCTCTTCCTCTAATTTTTAATTTTCTCTCCTGTTTTTCTGGAAGAGCTGTACCTACTCTTTTTTTAATTTCTTCGGTTGTTTGTTCTCCAATAGCTAAATTATATTTTTTCTTAACATAATCAGAAATAGCTACGTCCATTTTATCACCAGCCATTCTTATGGAATGAAAATTAACAATTCCTCCTAAAGAAATAACGGCAGCCTCTGCTGTTCCCCCACCAATATCAACAACCATATTACCAGAACAACTATGAATAGGAACATTTGCTCCTATAGCTGCTAAAACCGGCTCTTTTGCTAAATAAACCATTCTAGCTCCAGCATTCATTCCAGCTTCAATTACAGCTCTTTTTTCAGTAGAAGTAATACCAGCCGGGACTCCAATCATTAATTCTGGCTTAAAAATTCGTAAAGGACCTAATGTTTTTTTAATAAAATATTTAAGCATAGCTTGAGTCACTCTAAAATCAGCAATAACACCATCTCTAAGTGGACGATAAATTCTTATACTATCTGGAGTTCTACCTCTCATCTCTTTAGCCTCTCTTCCTATAGCTAAAATCTTATTTTCGGCAAGATCAATTGCTACAACTGAAGGCTCTTCTAAAACAACCCCTTTTTTAGGAAGAAAAACGATTGAATTGCAAGTTCCTAAGTCTATACCGATTTTCATTTTTATAATAAAAAGATTTACTTAATCTATTAAGATTTTAACTTATCTTCTCAAATTTTGCAACTTTTAAAAAAACACTGAAAAATGATAAAAAAATCATAAATTACTTGAATTTAAGAAACTAAAGCAATATAATTAAAAAATGAAAAGAAAACTTCGTCAAACTATCCTCTTCACATTTTTATTTCTCTTTATCCTTCTCGCCCCAATACTAACTCTTTACTTCCAAGGATATAGAGTAGATCTAGAAAAAAGACGGTTAACTCAAACCGGAGGCCTTTTCTTAAAAACAACCCCAAAGCAAACCGAAATATATTTAAACAGAAAGATTTCAAAGAAAACAGATTTCTTTTTTGGTTCTGTTTTAATAGAGAGTCTTTTACCTAAAAAGCATAATATTGAAGTTAAGAAAGATGGCTACTCTACTTGGGAAAAAAGCTTGGAAATTAAAGAAAAAGAGGTCACCGAAATCAAAAATGTTGTTCTTTTTCCAGACAATCTTCCTTTTGAGCTATTAGGTAAGGGAATTCTAGATATCTGGTTTTCTAAAGACAATAAAACTATTGTTTGGAAAGAAGAAAGGGATGGCTTTTGGAGTTTAAAGCTTTATAATTTAGAAAAAAATCTAAAAAGCCTTCTTCTTAACGAAAATGATCTTTCAGAAAATGGAGCTGAGTTTATTTCCCTAAACTTTTCTGAGGAAGAAAAGGAAGTAAATCTTGAAGTAATAATAAAAGAACAATTAAAAAGCTTTTTGATTGATATTAACCAAGAGCCACTTACCCTAAGAGAGATAAGTCAGCCATCCCTAATAGATGAGAATATCATAGTCACCCAAAAAGATTTAGACGGAAATATTTATACCCTAGATAGTTTTGGATATCTTTATAAAAACAATACCTTCCTCTCAATAAAAGAGAGGATTACTAAAGAATCTTTTCCTTTAAAACAAGAAACAGAATACACCATACATCCTTTTCAAGGCTTTATTTTCCTTAAAGATGGCGAAAAAAACTTATATTTATTAGATCAAAAAGAAGGAGTTTTCGAAAAATATTCTGAAGATGTTCGTGGATTAGAAATATCTCCTGATCTTAAAAAAATAGCATACTTTTCCGGACGAGAAATTCACATCTTGTTCTTAAAAAAAGAGAGTTCTCAACCTACGAGAGAAGTGGGTGAAAATCTTTTTTTATTTCGCTTATCAGAAGAGATAACAAATATTTTTTGGATTACTTCTAATTACTTATCCTTTAGTACGGAAAACGGAATAAAGGTTTCCGAAATAGATAATAGGGACAAAATCAATACTGTTACTATAGCAGAGTTTAAAAACTCAGAACTCTTTTGGAATTCCAATGATAAGAAATTTTACGTTTTAACAGGAGAGAACCTCTGGGTTTCCAGTAAATTACTTCCCTAGCTTTAAAGCTTTAAAAGAACAATCTCCAAAAAATAAAAGAGTTTTCATATTTCAAATTAAAATACAAAAGCGGAGGATAGTACCTCCGCTGTAAATATTTTATCTTTTACTCCATTGAGGAGCTCTTCTAGCTCTCTTTAAACCAAACTTCTTTCTTTCTCTACTTCTGTCATCCCTTCTTAAAAATCCAGCCTTTTTTAATCTTTTTCTAAAGTCGGGGTTAAATAAAACAAGAGCTCTAGTTATTCCGTGACGAATAGCTTCTGCTTGTCCAGATATTCCCCCACCCTTTACAATAACCGAAATCCTAAACTTCTCTAGACATTTCATTACATCTAAAGATGCTAGTGCAGTTTTTTGAAGTTCTATGGTTGGAAAATATTCAACTAAAGTTTTTTGGTTAACTATAAATTCTTTCTTTCCCTTAGTCCAAAGCCTTACTCTAGCTGAAGACGTTTTTCTTTTCCCTTGAGCTTCATAGTATCTACTGGACTTCTCTTCTAAATCTTCGTTATCACTTTTTAACTCTTTCTTTTCTAAAGGTTTTTTTTCTTCTTCTATTAGCTCTTTTTTAGTTTCTTTCTTAGTTTCTTTCTTAGTTTCTTTTTTAGTTTCTTTCTTAACCTTAACCTCCTTCTCAACTTTTTTCACTTTTTTTACTTTCTTTATCTCTTTCGCTTTAGGTATCTCAACTAAAACAACTGAAGATTTAACCTTCTTTGTTTTCTTTTCTACTTCTTCTTTTTTAGTCACCTTTTTAGTTGTCTTAGCTTTAACCATATCTATTAATTATAAACCTTATAAGGTCTTTCAAAACTTAATCTTTTTATAGCTTTTGCTCTTAATCTGTTTTTAGGCAACATTCCGTAAACTGCTTTTACTAAAACTTTTTCTGGACTTGTTTTAAACAATCTTTTAAGTGGAACTTCTTTAAAACCTTTTGGATATCCTGAATGGCTGTAATATTTTTTTTGCTCCATTTTATTCCCAGTAATTTTAATCCTTTCAACGTTTTTAATGAAAACAAGGTCACCCATGTCTTTATTTAATACAAAGTCTGGCTTATGTTTTCCTCGTAAAAGAACAGCTATTCTAGTAGCTAGTCTACCTAAAACTTTATTTGTCGCATCAATTGTGTAAGTTTTACGTTGCATTTTCTTATTATACTAATTCAATTATTGCTATTTTTGCTCCATCACTTGGCCTTACTCCCATTTTAATAATTCTAGTATATCCACCTGGTCTTTTTTTATATTTAGGTGCTATTTCTTTAATTAATTTTTCAACTATCTTGGGATCAAAGTTTTTAGATAAAGCTCTTCTGGTAGTAACGTTGTCAATCTTAGCTTTAGTAATCTGTTTCTCGGCAAAACCAGAGCATTCTTTAGCTTTAGCTTCTGTAGTTTGAATTCTCTCTCTCAAAAAAAGCTCTCTTGATAAAGACCTTAAAAGAGCTTTCCTTTGATTAGTTTCCCTATTAAGCTTTCTTCCCTTTTTTCTTTTTTTCATCTTTTTCTTTTTTTTCTATTTTTTCTTTTTTCCCTTTTTTTTCTTTTTTCTCTTTTTTCTCTTTTTTCAAAACAGGTTCTTTTTCAAAAGCCTGAATAAATACTTCAAAGTGATTTCTTAAAATTTCCGAGGCTTGAGAAAAAGCTTCTTCTGGAAGGATAGTTCCATCTGTTTCTATATCTAAGAATAATCTATCAAAATCTGTCTTTTTTCCTACCCTCATGTTTTCTACTCTAAAAGATACACGCTTAACTGGAGTGAATGTTGCATCTAAAGAAATTGTTCCAACCTCTAATTTTTCTTTTTTCTTTGTGTCTTTTCCAATATAGCCAATACCTCTTTCAATTAAAAATTCGATTTCCAACTCTGCTTTTTTGTTAGTTAGGGTAGCTATATGTGCTTTTTTATTAGCTAATTCTAGTTGACTAGATAATTCTAAATCGGATCCCCTTACTTCTTTTTCACCTTTTATTTTCAAAGAAGCTTTTTGTGCTTCTTCAGTAAACATCTTAAATCTTAATTGTTTTATATTAAGAATAATATTTATCACATCTTCTATTACTCCGGGAATAGTAGAAAATTCATGAGAAACATCTTTTATTTTTACCTGAGTTACTGCCGCTCCTTCTAAAGAAGAAAGTAGCACCCTCCTTAGGCAATTTCCAACTGTTACCCCATAACCAGGGTGAAGAGCTTCTATATCAAATACAGCTCTATTTTTTTCTTTATTAACAACTGTTGGCTTAAGAGGTAGTGAAATCATGAATATTATTAAAAGCTTTGACGTCCTTAATTATTAAATAATAAAATAAGGTACCTTTGCGCTTTAAAAATTATTTTGAATAAAACTCGAAAATAATTGGAATTTCTACTGGTGGAGCAACTTCTTCTAACGTTGGAGCTCCCACTACTTTTCCTTCTAATTGTTGGACATTAAATTCAAGCCATCCAGGAACTTTGTTTTTCTTAATTAAAACTGTCATTTCTTTTAAAATTCCTTTTTTCTTCTTTTGTGGTTTCATGGCAATAGTGTCACCTATTCTCAATTTATGAGAAGGAATGTCTATTGTTTTTCCATTAATAAGAAAATAACCATGAGATACTAATTGTCTAGCCCCAGCCCTTGAGGGCGCAAATCCTAATCTAAAAATTACATTATCTAATCGAAACTCTAAAGATTGGATTAGTAAATCTGAAAGATTTTTCACCTTACCTTGTTTCAGTAAAACTTTTTTGACATAATTTCTAAATTGTCTTTCTCCTAAATGATACCAATTTCTTAGTTTTTGTTTTTCTTTTAACTGTTTAGCATACTCAGAAGGAGGACTTCCTCTTCTTTTTCTTTTCTGTCCCGGAGCATATGGCCTTTTAACCATAGCACATTTCTGGGAAAAACAACGATCACCCTTTAAAAAAAGTTTTTCGTTTGTTCTTCTACAAATTTTACATTTTGATTTTATTGGGTTAGTCATACTCGAAATATATAAAAATATCTTTTTTCTAAAACTACATTCTTCTTGGTTTTTTAGCACGACATCCATTATGAGGAATTGGAGTAACATCTTTAATGGAAAGAATTTCTAGGCCATGAACTGCTAAACTTCTCATAGCTGAAGCTCTTCCAGAACCTATTCCTTTAACAAAAATTTTAATTTTTTCTATTTTTAATTTAGTTATAGCTTGAATCATTGCCATCGCAACTTTTGAAGCAGCGAAGGGTGTCCCCTTTTTAGTTCCCTTAAATCCAATTCTTCCAGCAGAAGTCCAAAACAATGCCTTTCCCTCAGTGTCAGTTAGGGTTAAAAGAGTATTATTATAAGAAGATGAAATATAAACTCTCCCCTCTCTTATCTTACGAGAAGTTTTAAGTTGAACGTCTTTCTTTACAGAAGACTCTACCTTTGCCCTCTCTTTCAATAACTCATCTTTAGTTTTACTGACAACTCGTTTTTTACCCATAGTGTTTAATTTCTAAAAATTTAAATATCAAATTTAATTTAAGTTTTTTATTTTGCGGTTGGAGCTGGTTTTCTTCCAGAACCTACTGTCTTTCTTACGTTTCCTCTAACGGTTCTATTGTTTGTTTTTGTTCTTTGACCTCTAACTGGTAGTTTTTTGATATGTCGAGAACCCCTCCAGCATCCAATATCTTTTAATCTTTTAATAGCCATCATTATCTCTCTCTTTCTTTTTCCTTCTACTTCACAGGTTTTTTCTATTTCTGCTTTTAAGTCCTTAATTTGTTCTGGTGAAATATCCTTTGCTTTAAGGGAAAAGTCGATATTAGCTTTTGTTAAAATTCTCCTACTTAAAGCAGGGCCTATTCCGTAAATATAGGTTAAAGCAATAACTATTCTTTTTTGTTCGGGTATATTAACCCCTGCAATACGTGGCATAATAATAAAAATTATCCTTGTCTTTGTTTGTGTTTCGGATTTTTTTCACAAATAACGTAAACTCGCCCTTTTCTTCGTACGATTTTACAATGTTTACAAATTTTTTTTACTGATGACCTTACTTTCATATAACTACTAATGATATCTTAATTTTAAAAAGCCCGAATAATTACTAGGTTTATTCGTAGCAATTAACTGTTTTATAGATTTTCAGCGATTTCTATATACGATTCTCCCCCGTTCATTATCATAAGGGGTCATTTCTACTGTAACTTTGTCTCCCGCTAAAATCCTGATCCTATGAATCCTTAACTTTCCAGCAAGATGACACAATGCTACAGTTCCATCTTCTAACTTTACACGAAAATTACCGGCAGGTAAAGTTTCTAGGATTGTTCCAAATTTTCTAATTTGCTTTTTTTTCACTTGTAATTAATAAATTTATCAAAAATTCTCTTCTTCGTCAACCCCTAACCCTCAAATTAGTTAAACACTTAAAAAGAAAATGGGTTTATTAATAAAAAAATTCATTTAAAATTAAATAACTTAAAAATAGTTTTATTCAATAACAGGATATTCAATCTTTACTTTACTTAAATCTTTCGGAACACTATTTACCCAAAAAGGACTAAATTTTAATTCTGTATTAATAATTTCTGGTTGATTTTGTAAGAAAAATTTTGCTTCAGCTAAAGATTTACCAGCTAAACCGCTTTTCAGAGCCGCTAAATCTGCCCCAGAATAAATACTTGCAGAGACATTTAAGTATACCACAAGCCTACCATCTTCAAGGTCCACAACCTGAGGAGTGTATCCAATATTTAAGCTTTCTTGATGAACAACTTTTCCTTCACCCGCTTTTGCTAAAATAAAGCTTTCGGTAAAAATATCCACGTCTTCTTTTTCAAAAATGATTCCTGTTAATTTTGCATTAACTCTAAAATTAAAACTTTCCATTTCATCCCCCACCTTCACTAAAGATGATTGTTCTGTAATTTCTGTTTTTAAAGTATCTTCTAGTAAAACAAAGTTCTCTCCTATTTTTTCTTCTAAACTATTTGCAGCTTTTATTTTTATATCTCTAACTAAAGATTCTTTTGCTTTTTCTAAGTCTTCTTCTGTAATAACTAAAGACTCACCACCTCCTTTCATCGACTCAAGAGATTCTCCGTAAAACTTAGTATATCTTTGCGTCCCTCTAAAACTAACAATAGAAAAATTAGAAGGACCTATATTATAATCTTCGGCATTATAATGTTCATCATTATAGTCTTCTTCTGGCGCAGCTATAACTGGAACATCTACGCATTTTGCAATAATTTTATTGTCTTTAATTTCTGCTCCTGGAACAGATATCTCTGCTTTTGATTTAAATGTTTTTCCTTCTGCCGACATAAATCTAGTTCCAATCCACCACTCTTCAGATTTTGTAGTATAGGAATTACAAAGACTAATAACACCCTCTGCTTTTTTTAAAGTTTTTCCAGTAGATGGAAATGTTCCCGAAATAGTTTCTCTAGATTCAAAAATACTTCCTGGAATAATTCCTTTTTCAAAATCAATTTTTTCTACATTGGCATCTACAATTAATTTTGCTTCGATATAAGTAACTTCTGTTTCTGGCCAAATTTTAATTTCAGCGCTTGATATTTTAAAATAAAGAACTGCCAGAACAACAAAAAACAAAGGAGTTAAAAGCCATCCTTTTTTTATTTTGGTTTTTTTAACCTCCTTTTCTTTCTCTAAAGACACTTCCTTTATCTCTTCTTGATAAGAAGGAGAAGAGGTTTTTGGAGGTAATATATCCCACATTTTCTTTGTCATATCCGAATTTATTATATCAAACTTTTTTTTAATTTTAAACAAGACTGTTATTCTAAAATTGCTCTAATTCTTCTAATACCAGCGGCAATTGATTTTTCTTTTAAGATTTTAAAGTGACCCAATTCTTCTGTATTGTTTACGTGTGGACCAGCACAAACTTCTTTTGAAAAAACATTTCCAGAGGAATCTAATATAGAATAAACGTTCACTCTTTCTGGATATTTTTCTTTAAAAAACGCCAAGGCTCCAGATTCTATTGCTTTCCTATAAAGCATTTCTTCTTTTTTTACCTTCATTCCGTCTCTTATTTTTTGATTTATCATATTCTCAATCTCTTGTTTTTGTTCTACAGTAAGCTTTTCCGGATAAGAAAAATCAAACCTTAAACGCACTGAAGTAACATCTGAGCCCATTTGCCTAACGCGAAGTCCTAATACTTCCCTTAAAGATTGATGAAGTAAGTGAGTTGCCGTATGAAGCTTTGTTGCCTCTCGTGTCGCGTTTTTTCCAACTCCGCCAAACTTTTTTTCCGCTCCAGCTCTAGAAATTTCTTGATGTTTTTTAAAAGCTTTTCTAAAGCCTTCCTCGTCAACCGTGATATCTTTTTCTTCAGCCAATTCTTTAGTTAACTCTAATGGAAAACCATAAGTATCATAAAGGTGAAAAGCATCCATATCGGAAATTTTTCCTTTTTTCGAAATTTTTTCAAATTGCCTTAGCCCTTTTTCTAGTGTTTTCTTAAATTTATCTTCTTCTTTTTTAATAATTTCTATAATTTCTAATTCTTTTTGTTTTACTTCCGGGTAACTATCAGAATATATTTCTACTACCTTTTTAGTTAAAAAAACCATAAAACCATTTTCTAGTCCAAGTAATTTTCCGTACCTGATTGACCTTCTTAAAAGTCTTCTTAGAATATATCCTTGCTCCACATTAGAAGGGAAAACTCCTTCTGCAGCTAAAAATACTATCGCTCTAATATGGTCTGCTAAAATTCGGAAGATTTTTTTATTTTCTTTATATGTTTTATTAGATATTCTTTCTAATTCTTTAATAATTGGCAAAAAGAGATCTGTTTCATAGGCTGATTTTTTCTCTTGTAATAAAGAAACTATTCGCTCAAACCCAATACCAGTATCAATATTTTTCTGGGATAAAGGATTGTAAAGACCCTCTTCGTCTTTAATATATTCCATAAAAACTAAATTCCATATTTCTACAAAACGATTACAGTTGGGACAATTAGGACCACACTTAGCATCCTTACATCCAAACTCTTCCCCTCTATCATAAAAAATTTCAGAACAAGGACCGCAAGGACCAGTCTTTCCGACTGGGCCCCAAAAATTATCTTTTACTCCAAACTCACTTATCTTTTCTGGTAAGATTCCATTTTTTTGCCAAATTTCTCTTGCAGTGTCGTCTTTAGGAACTCCTTTATCCCCCTTAAAAATAGTTATGGAAAGTTTTTCTTTTTTTATCTCTAAGCAATCTACTAAAAATTCTAAAGCATACTTAATAGCTCCTTTTTTAAAATATTTTCCCTTTGAGTCTTGGCCAATTGACCAATTTCCCAACATTTCAAAAAAGGTGTGATGAGTGTCATCCCCCACCTCTTCAATATCATCTGTTCTGAAACACTTTTGACATGAAGTTAAATGTTTTGTTTTAAAGTCTTTTTTAGAATTTTTTTCTCCTTGTAAATATAACGTGAATTGTTGCATACCAGCAGTGGTAAACAAAACCGTTGCATCTCTTGGTAATAACGAAGAAGAGGGTATAATTTTATGCCCTTTCTTCTTAAAAAACTTTAGGAATTTTTTCTTAATTTTTTCTGAACTCATTTTTTTGGTTTTTCCGATTTTAAACATTAATCTTTGGTTCGTTGTAAAATCACCTGCGTGATGGCCTTTAATTGATTATTTTGTCCAATTTAAAGGTCTAAGGGACTAAAAATAGCTCCCGCTTAATAGGAACTATTTATTATAAAAAAGTTCAACTGTTTTAATAAATTCTTTTGGTTTTAAAGAAATTCCTCCAATTAATAAGCCTGAAAATTCAGATTTCTGAATATATCCTAGTGCGTTCTGAGCGTTAATACTTCCACCATATAGGGTTGGATGTTTTTTACCTAAAACTTTCTTAATTAAAAGGTTAAATTTTTTCGCCTGAGTATAATCACAAGCTTTTCCTGTACCTATAGCCCAAGCAGGCTCATAAGCAACAAGAATTTTTCCTATTTCTTTTTTTGAAATTCCTTTAAGGTCTTTTTTTATTTGCAAAATTTCATTAATACATAAAATAGGTTTCAACCCATTTTTTAATACTAATTTGATTTTTTTATTAATACCCTCATCTGTTTCAGAAAAATACTTTCTTCTCTCAAAGTGACCTAAAATAACATATTCGCATCCTATTTTTTTAAGCATAACTGGAGATATTTCTCCAGTAAGAGCTCCTTTTTCTTGCGAAGAACAATTTTGAGCTCCAAGTCTTATTTTCCCTTTTTCCCCTTTTTGGTTTTTTTTTAAAAAGTTTAAATAAACAAAAGGAGGGCAAATAATCACTTCTATGCCTTTATCCTTTTTAATACCCTTATTTACGGAAACAAAAAGATTTTCTGCTTCTTTGAAAGTAACTGGGTTCATTTTCCAGTTAGCAACAATAAAAGCTTTTTTCATTAATTTATTTTAATTGTTTTTTTAAATATTCTGCGGCTTTCTCTGGTTCAATTGTGGAGATCTCCATCCCAGTACCAAGCTCAAAGCCTGCCAGGGTAGCTGTTTTAGGTAAAATCGTCCAATGCCAATGATAATATCCATAGTCTTTTCCATCGCAAGGAGCGGAGTGTAAGTAAAAATTATATGCTGGATCTGATAACCCTTTATTTAAAGCTATCATAGCTGCCCTAAAAGCTTCTGCTAAATATTCCATTTTCTTGTCTCCAATTTTTTCAAAATAAGACAAGTGTTCTTTAGGAGAAACGATAACTTGAAACGCAACCTTTGAAGCAAAAGGACAAATTACTGCAAAATATTTATTTTCAAAAACAATTCGCTCTTTTACTTTTTGCTCCCATTTATTCATTTCACAATAAATACAGTTTTTGCTTTTTTGAAAGTGTTTTTTTGCGTTAGAAAGAGCTCCGCTCAAATCAACATCAATTAAAGGTGTAGTAATAATTTGAGAATGAGGATGTGGTTGTGAGGCTCCAGCCTCCAACCCGTGATTATAAAAAATAGAAATATGATTAACAAAAGATTCTTTTGCTAGTTCCAAATATCTTTCTTTGTAAATATTAAAGACTTCTTTTGTTTCTTTTATTGTAAATTGGGGAAAATGTTTCTCGTGGTCTTTAGTTATAACTAATTCACAAAAACCAACTGCATCCATTTTTTGATAAAACTTACCTTCTTTTTTAACCCTTAAGGTTGACTGAGGAACTAAAGCTGGATACTTGTTCGGAATAACCATCGTGGTCCAGTTTTTAGGAATTTTACCATTATTAAGCTTAACTTTTTTACCCTTAAAATAAACTAACTTTGGTTCTTCTTGAGTTTCAATTTTACAAAAAGGACAATCCTTTTTATTCTTTTTGACTTTAACTCTTTTTTTCTCCTTAAAAGCGTCTGGTCTCTTCGCCCTTCCAGTAGCTATAATAACCCAATCCTTAGAAACTAAGTCACATCTAAGCTCTGATGGAAATTTTTCTTTTTTATTTTTACTTTTCATATAAACCTTTAATCATATTTCCCCTTATTTTTAATAAATCCTTAGCCATTTTTATTGTACTTTTAAATCCGACCGTACTAGCTTCGTCATTCACCCAAGTTACCGGAACTTCTTTAATCTTATAGCCTGCCTTTTTAGCTATTACTAAAATTTCCGGATCAAAAGCAAAACGCTCCACAAGACATTTAGGAAAAATTTCTTGGGTTGCTTTTTCAGTCATCCCCTTAAAACCACATTGGGTGTCCCAAATACCCCAAAGACCACAAAGAACTTGAACCATTAAATTAAAAATGTCACCTACTCTTCTTCTAATCCAAGGCTGGGGAACGGCTAATTTAGCTCCTTTTATATCTCTAGAACCAATTACTATATCATTTCCCTTCTCAAACTCTGGCCACATTAATTCTACGTGACTAATTGCTGTAGAATTATCTGCATCAGTAAAGACCCTATAAGCACCCTTAGCTTCTAGCATCCCTTGCTTTACAACATAACCCTTACCATGATTTTCTTTATTATCAATTACTCTTAAGTTTTCGATTTCAGGCTTTAGACTGTTAGCTACTTCAGCTGTATTGTCTTTTGAGCCATCACTAACAACTAAAATTTCCCAAGTATAAGTTTGAGTTCTTAAATATTTTGCTATAGACTTTAATGTTTTTAATAACCTTTTTCCTTCATTATATGAAGGGATGATGACTGAAAGATGAATTTTTGTGTTCATAATATTATTTTACCACAGTTTTTTAATAAATAAAAAATTCTTTAAAAAAATAACAAATATTACAAAAGAGGCTGTTTAGCCCCTCCTTAATGATTCTTTTAGTATTATTTTAAATCTGTTAAAACTTCGTGCCCAGATTCAGTCACTAAAATAGTATGTTCAAAATGTGCCGAAATAGAACCGTCATCAGTTTCGAACCCAAAGCCATCTTTTGCTTTCTTAATCCCCTCTCCCTCCATCGTTAACATCGGCTCAAGACAAAAACACATTCCTTCTTTAAGTTTAAAACCAGTATGGCGCTTGCCATAATTTAAAATCTGAGGTTCTTCGTGTAGTTCTTTGCCAATTCCGTGCCCACAAAGCTCTCTAATTACACCTAGACCTTGGTCTTTTGCATATCTTCCTATGGTGTTTGATAAATCACCAAAAGTGTTTCCAGGACGAACTTTTTTAATACCTCTTTTTAAGGATTTTTTTGTTACCTTTAAAAGCCTAGTTATTTCTGGTTTTATCTTTCCAACCGGAAGAGTTACGGCCATATCGCTATAAAACTTCTTATAAATAACTCCGCAATCTAAAGATATAATCTCCCCCTCTTTTAACTTTCTTTCCGACGGAACGCCATGTACAATCTCTTCGTTAACAGAGGTGCATAAGGCTGCCGGAAAACCGCCGTATCCCTTAAACGCAGGTTTTACCTTATATTTTAAAATTAGACTCTCAGCGAGTCTATTTAGTTGGCAAGTTTTAATTCCTGGTTCTACCATCTTTTTAACTTCTTCCATTATGGTAGCTAGAATTCTACAACTTTCCTTTATTTTTTTTATATCTTCTTTTGTTTTAATAGAAATCATTTCTTTCTAAAATTATTTAAAGAATATCTTACTTTAAGGCTTTTAAAATATTTTTAAAAACAATAGCTGGTGTAGGAGAACCATTTATTTTTATTATCTTTATTTTCTGTTTCTCTAAAGAGCCGATTACTGGTTCGGTTCTTTTTTTATACTGCTCTAACCTAACTTTAATTACTTCAACTTTGTCATCCTTACGTTTTACAATCTTTGAGCCGTCAAGAGGACATTTTGTTAATTTGGCTGTTTCTTTTGAAAACAAAATTGAGTGGTGAATTAAACTACATTCACGTCGATGAAGATTTCTCCAAATTGAATCTTTAGGCTTAATTTTAATTAAAAGTAATTTAATATTTCGAGTTCCGTATAATTTCTTTAAAAGAGGGGTAATAGTTTTAGCTTCATATAGTGTTCTAGGAGACCCACTCAAAGCAATACCTTTGCCCTCTTTAGCTAACTCTATAAGCTTTTTCTCCATAAGATGACTTACAAATGGAGGGCTCCATAACTTTCCGCTCTCTCTCAATTTTCGTTCCTCTTCAAAATAATATCTTTTCCTATTTATTATTACAAAAGAACCTTTTTTAGCTGAAGCTATCATATTTCCAACTATACGGCTTGTTTCCCAATGATAAAGACTAAGCTTCTC
>JAUVBU010000029.1 GCA_030591065.1 bacterium
ATTATCAAAAAATTTGTTTTTCCTTAATTTCTAATTTAGGGAAAAGAGAAAAAGAAGTTCTTTTAAGACGTTTTGGTTTAAAAGAAAACAAAAAACAAACCTTGGAGTTAATCGGCCAGGATTTTGGCGTTTGCAGAGAAAGAATTCGCCAAATCCAAAAAGCTGGATTTAAAAAAATAGAACCAGAAACCGAAAAATACAAAAAACTCTTTTCTTCTTTTTCTAAACATATTAAAAAATTTGGAGGAGTTCGAAGAGAAGATGCCTTACTAGAAGAACTAGGAGGAGAGAATGGAAAGAATGAAGTTAAATTCCTTTTATCATTAAAAGATGTTTTTAAGAGAATTAATAAGAATGACGATTTTCATTCTTTGTGGATGTCAGATAAACCCTCTTATAATACAGCTTTAAAGGTTATTAATACCGCCTGTGGGCAACTTAAAAAGGAAAACAAACCTTTAACCTTAAAAGAATTAAAGCTTGATGCTTCCTTAGGAAATGATGCTTTGTGTTCTTACTTAGATGTTTCTAAAAAAGTTCAAAAAAACCAAGCTGGTTTTTACGGTTTTTCTAGTTGGCCCGAAATTAATCCCCGGGGAATTAGAGATAAAGCCTACATTGCTGTTAAGAAAACAGGAAAACCTCTTCACTTTAGCCAAGTAGCTGATTTGATTTCTGGTAGTCACGTTCAAACTGTTCACAACGAATTAATTAAAGATAAAAGATTTGTTTTGGTAGGTAGGGGTATCTATGCTTTATCTGAATGGGGATATTATCACGGTCAAGTTAAAGATGTTATTTTTAATGTTTTACAAGAGGCCGAAGAGCCTTTAACTAAAAATCAAGTTTTGGAAAAAGTTCTCAAACAAAGATTAGTTAGAAAGAATACTATTTTATTGAACTTAAGCGACGAAGGGCGTTTTTTGAAAAGCTCTGACGGTAGATATAAAATAAAGGAAATTTAAAATGTTCTCTGAAGCTTTATCCTTTTACAAAACGGTGGGGGGTCCAACTCTTTCCTTGGCCTTACAAGTTCTAAGAGGTTGGTGGTGGCTTATTTTCCCTTTTGTTATGCAAAAGCCTTTTTTATTTCTTTGGAGCAAATGGAGAACCGATCACTGGATAGCTAATGTTTTTAATCCAGTTGTATACGAAATTAAAATACCAAAAGACATCTTAAAGCCAGTAAGGGCCATGGAGGATGTCTTAAATAGTTTACATAGTGTTACTTATCACCCGGCTGATTGGTGGGAAAAATGGATTGAAGGTCAATTTCAGACTTCAATGTCTTTAGAAATTACCTCTATTGAAGGAGAGATACATTTTTATATTAGATTTCATAAAGCTTACTTAGAGGGAATAAAAGCTTCTATCTATTCTCAATATCCTGACGTTGAGATGACTCAAGTAGACGATTATACTAAACTTGTTCCTCAAGATATTCCCAATAAAGATTGGGAACTTTGGGCTACAGATTATAAGTTAGTAAGAAATGATTGTTACCCTATTTTAACCTATAAAAGCTTTGAGAAAGAAATGGAGCCGGTTGAAGAAAAAATAGTAGATCCGGTAGCTAGCCTTTTAGAGTCCATGTCTAGAATAGGTCCGGGAGAACAATTTTGGATTCAAATAGCAATAACTCCGATATCAGAAGATATAGCTGGTGATTGGGTTAAAAAATCTGAAGCTAAAAGAGACGAACTAGCTAAAAGAAAATCTAAGCCATCAGGCGATGGTAAGCCTATTGTGTTAGGAGCAATGGAAGCTTTAATTACTGGTAAAACTCCAGAAGAATTAAACGCACCTCCGAAAGAAAAAGAAACTATGATTCCTCCAGAAATGAGACTTACTCCAGGGGAAAGAAATATTATAGAAGCCATAGAAGAAAAGGCTTCAAAGCCGTTATTTATGAGCGCTATTAGGTTTATTTTTCTTGGTAAAAGAAAGTTGTTTAATAAAGCAAAATTAAGGCTTGGTTTTACTTTTTTTGGTAGTTATAAAACTCAAAATCTTAATATGTTGGTACCCTTAGGGGCAACCTTGACTAAAATTCACAAGTCTTGGTTTTTACCGTTAAACATGATGAGGGCCAGGAGAATATATTTAAGAGAAAGAAAAATATTTAGAAATTATTTAAGTAGAGTTCCTCCTTTTTATCCTAGACCAGGAGGAGATTTTGTATTAAACATCGAAGAAGTAGCTTCTCTTTATCACTTTCCATCTTGGAGAGTTTCTCCAGTTCCGGGACTATCAAGAATTGAAGCGAGGAAAAAACCTGCTCCGACGCTACCAATGGAATAGTATATGAAAAATAAAGATATAAATTTTTTTAGTGAAACTACTTTTCGTGACGAACGAAAAAAAGTAGGAATTAGAACTGACGATAGGCGTCGGCATATTTATATTGTAGGAAAAACCGGAACGGGAAAGACGGCTATGGTAAAGAATATGGCAATTCACGACATTATGAATGGAAGAGGAATAGGATTTATTGATCCTCATGGGGAGGCAGCGGAAGATCTTTTAGATTTTATTCCCTCAAATAGAATTAATGATGTTGTTTATTTTAATCCAGCTGACATAGATTTTCCTATCGCTTTTAATGTTATGGAAAATGTCGGCAGTAATTATAGGCACTTAGTTGCCGCGGGATTAATGGATGTTTTTAAAAAGATTTGGCCTGATGTTTGGTCAGCTAGAATGGAATATATTTTAGGAAACTCTATTCTCGCTCTTTTAGAATATCCCAATGCCACACTATTAGGAATTAATAGAATTTTATCAGACCCTGTTTATAGAGAAAAAACAGTAAAAAGAGTTAAGGATCCCGTAGTTAAATCTTTTTGGACAAATGAGTTTGCTCGCTACAGTCAAAGATATGAGGTGGAAGCGACAGCAGCCATTCAAAACAAGATTGGTCAATTTATTTCTAATCCATTAATTAGAAATATAGTCGGACAGGTAAAGTCTAAAATTAATATGGGGGATTTAATGGACGAAGGAAAGATTCTAATTGCTAATTTATCTAAAGGAAGGATGGGGGAAGATAATTCAAAGCTTTTAGGAGCTCTTTTGATAACAAAACTACAGTTAGCTGCTATGTCTAGGGTAAAAATACCAGAGGAAAAAAGAAGAGATTTCTTCTTATATGTTGATGAGTTTCAAAACTTTGTGACAGAATCTTTTGCTAACATTTTATCTGAGGCTAGAAAATACCGACTATCTTTAACTTTAGCTAATCAATATATTTCTCAGTTAGAAGAAATTACGGCAACCGGAAAGAGTACGAAAGTAAAAGATGCTGTTTTCGGAAACGTAGGAACGATAATTAGTTTTAGGGTTGGAGCTGACGATGCTGAATATTTAGAAAAAGAATTTACTCCAGACTTAATGGCAGGAGACTTTGTAAATCTTTCTAAATATAATATTTATTTAAAATTAATGGTTGACGGTTTATCTTCAAGGCCTTTTTCCGCCCAAACTCTTTTACCTATCCCAAAGCCTCAAAAATCAAATAGGGAAAAAATAATTCAAGCTTCCAGAGAAAGATATGGAACAGAAAGAACGATTATCGAAGAGAAAATTAATCGCTGGATAGCAACTGTTAATATTTCCAAACCAGCTCAAAGCTCTAATCAGAAAGCAAAGAAAATGTATGATGCTCAGTGTGCCGCGTGTGGTAAAAAAACAAAAGTAATTTTTGAGCCAGATGGAGTTAGGCCGGTTTATTGTAAAGATTGTTATAAAAAACAAGAAAAGACAGGTTCTACAAAAGTTAAAACTGAAGACGTAAAGAAGGCTCCATTACCACCTAAAAAAGAAGAGAAAAAGGCTGTGATAGAAAAAGCTATCCCAAAAGATTTTAAGGAAGTTCCTTTATTGTCTAAAAAAGAAGAGAAAAAAGTTTCTCTAAAAAAAGTAGAAAAGATAGAACCCATTTCTTTTTCTACTTCTAAAAAAGAAAAAAAAGAAGAAAAAAGAACTAAAAAGAAAGTTGACGTCAGCGAGCTTAAAAAAGCTTTGGCAGAAGCTCTCAAAAAAAACGACGATTAATAAATGAAAAAAATCCAAGACCTTAAATTTAAGGGAAAAAATGTTTTGGTAAGATGTGACTTTAATGTCCCTCTTTCAAAAGAAGGAAAGGTTTTAGATGACTTTAGAATCAAGCAAGCTTTACCAACTATTAAATATTTAATAGAAAAAGAAGCTAGGATTATTCTAATGAGTCACTTAGAAACAAAAGAAAAAACATTTAGTTTAAAAATTTTAATTCCGCTCCTCGAAGAACTTTTAGGTAAAAAGATACAATTTTTTCCTAGCTATTTAAAAAAAGATACAAGAAAAAAAATAGACTCAATGGGACCAGATTGTATCGCTCTTTTGGAAAACTTAAGATTTCACAAAGAAGAAAAAGAAAATGATAAGGATTTTGCTAAAAAAATCTCCGAGCTCGGAGATGTTTTTGTTAATGAAGCTTTTTCTTCTTGCCATAGATCCCATGCCTCTATAGTTGGTATTCCAAACTATCTACCTGCTGTGCCCGGACTTTTATTAGAAAAAGAAATAAGAGTTTTTTCAAACATTTTAAAGAAACCCAAAAGGCCCTTTGTGGCTATTATTGGGGGTATTAAAATAGGAACAAAAATTAAAACAATTTTAAATATATTAAAAGTAGCTGACCATTTATTATTAAGTAGTAAAATGGGAGAAGTTTTCTTTGCTCAGAAAAAACTTATAGTAGGAAGAGATATTGCCGAAGAAAAATTAGTTGAACAAATTAATATAGCTAACACCAAACTTCATCTACCCTTAGATGGAATGATAGCTTTAAAAGATTTAAAAGAAGACTATTTAAGAGTTGGAGGAATAGGAACTCTTAGAAAAGAAGAAAGTGTTTTTGATATTGGTCCAGAAAGTATTAAGTCCTTTAAAGAAATTATTCAAAAAGCAAAAACTATTTTATGGAACGGTCCGATGGGAATGTACGAAAATAAAAAATTTGAACATGGGACTAGAGAATTAGCTAAAGCTATTACTAGAAATCATATGGCTTTAAAGGTTGCCGGAGGAGGAGAAACAGTTTCAGCTATTAAAAAATTTAATTTAACAAAAAGATTTGATTTTCTTTCTACTGGAGGAGGAGCAATGTTAGAGTTTTTAGCAGGAGAAAAACTACCTGGAATAAAGGCTTTGCACTAATTTGTGATATGATTATCTATTATGAAAAAGGTTATTAAGAATTTAAAAAAAGCAGCAAACAGAATATCAAAAGCTATAGAATCTAAAGAAAAGATAATCCTTTATGGAGATGCTGATTTAGACGGAGCTAGCTCGGTTATTATTTTAAAAGAAGCTATAAGTAGCTTGGGTGGGGAGGTTTCAGAGATTTATTTCCCGGATAGAGAAATTGAAGGATATGGTATTACTACCACAGCTTTAAAACATTTAAAGCAATTTGCCCCAGCTCTTTTAATAGCAGTAGACTGCGGGATTGGTAATGTTAAAGAGGTAAAAATAGCCAAAAAATTGGGCTTTAGCGTTATTATTATAGATCACCATAAAGTTTTAGGTAAAATACCTCAGGCTGATATTGTAGTAGACCCACTCCAAAAAGGAGACAATTATCCTTTTAAGGGTTTTTCAGCTACAGGTCTTGTTTTTAAAACAGTAGAAGCTTTACTTGGCAATAAGATGAGCGAAAATTTAAGGGGAAGCTTTTTACAGTTAGTAGCTTTAGCTACTATAGCTGATATGATGCCTAAAGTTGAAGACAACAAAGTTTATATTGAAGAGGGAATGATGTATTTAAAAAGCTCTTGGCGTCCGGGAATCAAGCTTTTTTTGG
>JAUVBU010000023.1 GCA_030591065.1 bacterium
CCCAGAAATATTAGCAGATGTTTGAGCTAAGGGACAATCTATTCTTTTTAATAAAATGTTTAAAAACTGGTAATTAGGAATCCTTAAACCAATCTGATAATTTTTACCGAAAATACCCTTTGGCATCTTCTTACTTTTTGCTTTTAAAATTACCGTTACTTTTCCCGGCCAAACTTCTTTTAAGGTTTTTTCTTGTTTTGAATTAAGAATAGCCAAAGATTTTGCCATTTTTAAGTTTTTAACAAAAATAGGAAGAGGTTTTTTAATATCTCTTTTTTTAATTTTAAAAATCTTTTTAATCGCAACCTCGCTATTAGCGTCGGCTATTAATCCATAAACAGTATCTGTAGGACAAAGAATAACTCCGTGGCTCTTAATAACATTTACAGCTTTAACTAAAACACTTTCTAAGTTTTTAGAGAACACTTTTAGTGTTTGCATTTTTTTAAAAAAGAAGACACCCGTAGAATATCTGCCGGGTTACCAAAATCTAACCAAAAACTTTGGATTTCTTTTACCTTTACTTTTTTCTCACTAGCAAGAAGGTTGATAGCATCTGTAAGCTCATACTCTCCTCTTTGAGAAAGTTTAATCTTATTAATCTTATCAAAAATACTTGGGGTGAATTTATACAAGCCTGTATTAATTAGGTTCGTAATGTGTTTTTTGGGTTTTTCAATTATTTCTTCTAAAAAACCATCTTTTAGTTTCAAGGCTCCGTATTTTTCGGGCTTTTTATGAAAAAATCCCGCAATATAATTGTATTGATCTTCTAGGTTTAAAGACTTAAGGTCTTCGACAGAATATAAGTTGTCTCCGTAAACTGTTAGAAAGTTCTCGTTACCGACAACGTCTTTAACGCACTTTAAAGCGCAGGCAGTTCCATATTCTTGTTTTCCTAAGACCTCAAACTGATCAATAACTTTTACGTTATATTTATATTTTTTTAAAAATTCCTCAATTTTTTCTTTTCTATACCCAACAACCAAAATCAATTCCTTATATCCAGCCTCCAAAAGATTATCCAAAAGATAGGTTATAAACGGAGCACCAAGAACATTAATAAGATGTTTTGATTTATTTTTGGTCAAGTGAAGCATTCGCGTTCCACGACCAGCAGCAGCAATTACAACTTTTTTAATCATAATTAAAAAAATGACTATGAAGCCTTTTATATTAGAAGATAATCTTTCAGTTATTATACATTATTTTTATACCCGAAAGTTTCTTACTTTAATTTTTATACCTTAAAATAAGGTCAAGTCAAGGAAAATAAAAAAATTTAAAAGTTGCCAAAAAACAAAGTTTAATTTATAATAAAAAAACTATGGCTAAGAAATTTATTATTAAAGGAGGAAAAACTTTAAAAGGTACAGTTAATATTTCTGGATACAAAAATTCAGCAGGAGCAATCTTAGCTGCTTCTTTACTTTCTGAAAAAACATCTATTATTGATAATCTACCTATTTGTTCAGATGTTTCAAACATGATTAAAATTTTAGAGCAAATGGGAGCTAAAATTAAATACTTAAATCCTAATAAAGTTGAAATAAACCCAGCAAACATCGATCCTTCAAAAATTTCAACTGAAACTTTTGAAAAAATGAGAGTTTCGGTTTTATTAATAGGTCCTCTTTTAGCTAGATTTAAAAAATTTAAAGT
Source organism: bacterium (assembly GCA_030591065.1). GTDB lineage: Bacteria > Patescibacteriota > Minisyncoccia > Minisyncoccales > JANBVM01 > JAUVBU01. The sequence continues at coordinate 1,663 of JAUVBU010000023.1, forward strand.
TCCCCATCCAGGAGGAGACAAAATAGGACTAAGGCCAATTATTGCTCACTTGGAAGCTTTAAAAAATTTTGGAGTGAAAGTTAAAGAAGAAAACGATTTCTACTCTTTTGAAGCTCCAAAAGAAATGAGAGGTAAAAATATTATTTTAAAAGAATTTTCTGTTACAGCAACCGAAAATATTATGATGTTAGCCTCTAGGGTTAAAGGAAAAACAAGAATAGAAATTGCTGCTTGTGAACCACAGGTTCAAGATCTCGGAAATTATTTAAAAAAAATGGGGTTAAATATAAAAGGAATCGGAACTCATACTATTGAGATAGTTGGAAAAAGCAAACTACAAGGAACTACTTTCAAAATTTGCCCAGACCCACTTGAGGCTGGAACATTTCTTTTAGCTTTTGCCTTAACAGGAGGAGAAGGAGAAATAAAGAACGTAAATCCAGAGCATTTATCTTTTTTCTTAGAAAAAATGAGAGACATGGGAATTAATATGGAAGTTAAGAAAAATAAGATTTTTGTTAAAAAATCAGATGTTCTTAAGGCAACAAAGATTCAAATCCTTCCTTATCCTGGATTTCCAACAGACTTACAACCCCAAACTTCAATTTTATTAACTCAAACTAAGGGAAAATCTTTAGTTCATGACCCTCTTTACGAAAGTAGGTTTAATCATCTAGCTGAACTAAGAAAAATGGGAGCTGATATCGAAATTACTGACCCACACCGAGCCTTAATTTTTGGAAAAACAAAATTAATCGGAAAAAAAATAAGCGCCCCAGACATTAGGTCTGGAGCGGCATTAATACTAGCTGGATTGATCGCCAAGGGTTATACCCAAATTGAAAACGTTTATCAGATTGATAGAGGATACGAAAAGTTTGATGAAAAATTAAGAAAACTAGGAGCGGACATTCAAAGAGTTTAAGTTTATTTAAACTCTTTAATTAGTTCTGAATTTTTAATTTTTCTTTCCACTTTATACCAAGGCTTTTTAAGCTGAGGCCACTTTTCTTGAAAGGTGGGCTTTTTTATTTGGTAGAAAATACCAAGAGGAATTTTGGCTTTTTCTTCCATAGAATAATTCCATTCTAAGCTCTTTTTAAGAGCTAAGTCAATATTATCAGCTTTGTAATTTTTATCTAATTTATAAACACGATCTTTAACATAAGAGGTGAAATTATTAAAGGTTAAGCAGGGTTGTAGTATATCAATAAAGGAAAATCCCTTATGTAATACCGCTTTTTTAATAAGACCCTTTAAATGGCTTACCTCTGAAGTATAACCTCTAGCTACAAAAGTAGCTCCATTAACAAGAGCTAAAGCTATCGGATTTAAAACCTGATCTTTTACTCCCAATGGAGTAGAACGACCCACAAAACCTTTTTCTGAGGTAGGTGTAGCTTGACCAGTTGTCAGAGCAAATGTTTTATTATTATGAACCAACATGGTCATATCCACGTTATAGCGACAGTTGTGAACAAAATGAGAAATGCCTTCAGCATAAGTATCTCCATCTCCTCCAAAACCTACAACCGTTAAGTCGGGATTTCCCGCCTTCATTCCAAAACAAAGAGGTATGGTTCTACCATGAAGCCCATAAAAGGCGTTCACGTCTAGGTAGTCATAAATTTTAGCATGACATCCAATTCCACAAGATATAGCAATGTTTTTTGCCTTAACTTTTTTTTCGTTGACTAAGTCAGCCATAGCCATCTTAAAGGCTTGTAAGATTGCAAAGTTAGGACAACCAGGACACCATGTATTTTCTTCTTTTGTATTAAAGTCTTGAGGTTTCATAATATTTTATTTTTTAATCTTTTTAATTATGTCTTCCGGACTAAAAGGCCTACCATCATACTTTAATATTTTTTCCTTTATTATAATTCCTGTTTTTTCCGCAATAATATCAGCTAACAATCCCGTAGAACTATTTTCGACCAAAATTACTTTTTTAGATTTTTTAATCTCTCTTTCCACTGCTTTTTTAGGAAAAGGAGAAATATAAGAAACTTGTAAAAACCTATAATCTTTTAATTCGGATAAGCTATCAAGAATAGCTCCCTTTGTTGAGCCCCAACCAATAAGTAAATTCTTTCCTTTACCGTAAACAGAAATTGGTTTTAATGTCTTTACTTCTTTCTCAATATTTTTTTCTTTTCGGATTCTTTTATCAACCATTTTAACTGTTTTTCCAGCATCTTCTATTGTATATCCATACTCATCGTGCTCGTAACTTGTAGCTCTAAGTTTCGGCCCTTGACCTGGAACAGCTCTAGGAGAAAGCCCGCTCTTGGTAATTTTGTATCTTTTATAGTCCTTAGTAGGGTTTTCCACTAAAAATCTTTTATTACTTATTGAAGAAATTTTTAATTCACTAGAACTATAATCACTTTCAGCTACATGTTTATCTCCCACAATAATTACTGGTACTTGATGTTTTGCTGCAAGATAAAAAGCTTCTTGTGTTCTGGTAATAGATTCTTGGGCATCTCCAGGAGCTACTATAATTTTTGTGAATTCTCCGTGTCCAGCATTCACCGCAAACTTCAAATCGCTTTGAGCAGTATACGTAGGAACACCGGTTGCTGGTCCTGTTCTTTGAGCTAAATATATTACAATGGGTAATTCTGCCACCCCAGCTAAACTAATTGCTTCTGACATTAAGGCTAGGCCTCCACCAGAGGTTCCTACCATTGTCTTGGCTCCAGTAAAAGAAGAGGCTAGAGCTGCGTTAATAACCGCAATTTCATTTTCTACTTGTAATACTAAATTGTTATGCTTTAACTGTTTTCCAGCTAAAAAGTGTAAGACTGGTGTAGCTGGAGTCATAGGGTAAGCAATATAAACATCTAATCCAGAAGCTAAAGCTCCTACTCCTATAGCACTACTTCCAGAAATAAAGTATTTTCCGGAACCCTTCTTTTTAAAGTTTTCTTTTTTCTCAGCTAAGCCATACCCTATTTCTATTGCTTTTATTATTAACGCTTTCTTCTTTCCTTTAAATACCTTTTTAGCTTCTACTAAAAGAGTCTTTTTATCAATTCCAAAATATTTAGCAAGCCATCCTATCATAATATCGTTTTCAATAATTTGAGGAGCGTCTAATTTACTTAGTATAGACTTAACGTTAATCGATATTAATTTTTTTGCTTTAAGAGATTCTGCTCCCAAAACAAAACCTTGTTTTTTTAAATCTTTTTTATGTAGATCTATTGTCTTCTGATCAAAAGCCAGAATTACATCATATTTATTTTTGTGCGAAAAAACTGGTTTATCAGAAATTCTCAAGACATTAAAATTGTGTCCTCCCCTTATTAGAGAGGGATAATCTCGGTAATTGAAAACATAGTAACCTAAAGAACAAAATAGTTTACCAACAAAATGAGAGGTAACTGCTGTTCCTCGGCCTGCTTTTCCACCGATTAAAATTGTTTTTTCCATAATGGTATTCTATCAGTTTTATTAAAAAGATTAAAACTAATTATTCAACAGTTACGCTTTTAGCTAAATTTCTAGGCTTGTCCACATCACGACCTAATAAAACAGCGATGTAATAAGCAAAAAGATAGAGAGGGATAGTTGATAAAATTGGGGTCAACAAATCAAGTGTTTTGGGAATATAAATCACATCTTCGGTTAATTCTTTTATTTGTTTGTCTCCTTCTGTAGCTATAATAATTAACTTTCCTTTTCTAGCTACAACTTCTTCTAAATTAGAAATCATTTTGTCGTAAATAGGGCTATCTGGACAAAGAGCTACCACTGGAATGTTCTCATCTATTAAAGCTAGGGGTCCGTGTTTTAATTCTCCCCCGGCAGAACCCTCGGCATGAATATAAGATATTTCTTTTAACTTTAAAGCTCCCTCTAGGGCAATTGGGAAATGATACTTTCTACCCATAAACCAAAAGTTTTTAAAGTTTTGGTATTTCTCTGCTATTTTTTCTATTTCAGGAGCTCTTTCTAAAGTTTTTTCAGCTAGTCCAGGTAACCGTAAAAGCTCAGAAACTATTTTCTTTCCTTCGGTCACATCCATCCCTCTTTGTCTTCCTAAGTATACAGTTAGCATCGCTAGGGTAGATAGTTGTCCTAAGAACGCCTTAGTAGAGGCTACAGCTATTTCTGGACCAGATCTAGTATAAACACCCGCATCAGTTTCTCTAGCTTGACTAGAACCAACAACGTTTGTAATTCCGATAGTAAGAAGACCTTTTTTCTTCATTTCTCTCATCGCCGCCAAAGTGTCTGCTGTTTCTCCAGATTGAGAAACAAAAACAGCAGCTGTAGTTTTATCTAAAATAGGACTCCTATAACGAAATTCGGAAGCAACATCTACTTCTACGGGAATTCCGGCATATTCTTCTATCATGTATTTTCCTATCCTGGCCGCATAATTTGCTGTTCCACAAGCAACTAAAACTAGTCTTTTTATTTGTTTTAATTGTTCAGAAACACTATCTAAGCCACCTAATTTTACGGAGCCGTCTTCTATTATTAATCTTCCCCTAGTCGCGTTCTGAATCGTTTCTGGGCTTTCCATTATCTCCTTTAACATAAAATGGGCATATCCTTTTTTCTCGGCTTCTTCTGAATCCCAAGTAATAAAAGTAGGTGCTTTTTCTTTTAAGATAAAGAATTTATTTGGTTTCAATATTGCTAGTTCGTTATCTTCCAAGTGAATGATTTGTCTAGTGTGAGTAATTAAGGCAGCGGGATCTGAGGCCACCAAGAACTCGTCTTTACCCAAACCAAGAATTAAGGGAGAGGAAAAACGAGCAGCTACAATCTTGTCTGGGTCGGCATTAGAAGTTACTAAAATTCCGTAAGTTCCCCTTACGTCTTTCAGTGCTTTTCTAACCGCTTCTTCTAAATTACCTTCAAAGTATTTTTCTATTAAATGAGGGAGTACCTCAGTGTCTGTTTGAGAAACAAAGGTATGTCCCTCTTCTATAAGTTTTTCTTTAAGTTCTTTATAGTTTTCGATAATACCATTATGAACCACAAAAATGTTTTTGTGACAATCAAAGTGAGGATGAGCATTAGCATCAGTAACTCCTCCGTGAGTAGCCCAACGACTATGCCCAATACCAAGAGAGCCCTCAACTTTAAAGTCTAAAAGAGTTTCTTCGGCTTCTGAAATCTTTCCAGTTTTTTTATACAAAAAAGGCGTTTCTTTGTCTTTTAAAACACAAAACCCGTAACTATCATAGCCACGGTATTCCATCCTCTTTAAACCAGAAATAAGAATTGGGAAAGCATCTTTTTTCCCGATATAACCTATAATTCCACACATAATTTTTCTTCGCAAAGAAGTTCTTGGCTTTAAACCCTAGTCTCCATTTTTAAAATGGAGCTATGTGTCAAAAGACCTAGAACCTATATTACGATATTAATTAATTTATCTGGAACAAATATAATTTTTTTTATTTCTTTTCCCTCTATTCTCTTTTTAATTTTGTCTTTATCAAAAGCTAGCTTTTTTACTTCTTCTTCGGAAAGATTTGAACTAGTTTCTATTTTATCACGAAA
>JAUVBU010000015.1 GCA_030591065.1 bacterium
CTCAAGAGTTCTAATCTTAACCGCTGCTTTAATTGAAAGACCAGGAGCTGATTTTTTCATTAATTTTAAGTGTTGAAACTTTTCTTTTAACTCTCTGTGTTCTAAGGGGTCTTTTTCGGTAGCAGTTTTAACACAAAAAGCCCCTGCTTTTTTAACGAGTTTTGAAGCAATAACAATCTCCTCATCAGTTAAATATCCAGAACCAATAATTACTTTTGTGTGTAAAATTTTACAAATAGGTTTTAAGTCCTTTAAAACCTTGTCGTATCTTTCATATTTTAAATCAACTATATTCATCACAACATCCAAGTCGTCGGCACCATCTTTCTTTGCCTTTTTACATAATTGAATTCTTTTCTGATGAGAACTTAATCCCATAGGGTCATCAATTAAAACTACTATTTTAATTTCGGTACCCTTTAACTTTTTACTAGCCAACTTTACCCATTGAGGTCTAATACAAACAGACCGAAAACCATAATCTATAGCCTCTTTACACGTTTTTTCAATGTCTTCTTTTTTGGCATTTATCCTTATGTTGGTGTGGTCAATAATTTGAGCAATATCTTTCTTGTTTATTTTCATAAGTTTAAGTTTTTAATTAATTTTTTAATTTCCTCGAAAACGTTTTCGATGGAACCTTCTCCCTCTATAAGGTGAATATTTTTAAATCGATTTGGTAAAATTTTATATGTTTCCCAAACCGCCCTCAAGATTTCTTTTTTTTCGAAAAGAGCAACGTTTTCATTTCTTTTATTTATTCTATCTATACAAACTTCCGGATTCACCTTAAGAAGAAAGGTTATATCGGGAGCTAAAAACTTCTGATTCATTTCAATTAACCACTCTAAATCCAAACCATCAGCTTTTCCGAAAGCAAAGGTGGAAAAAAAATAACGATCAACTAAAACTATCTTTCCTTCTTGTATTGCTGGAATAATAAGTTTTTCTAAATGTTCTTTTCGGTCTTGAACAAATAATTTTTGTATTTCTTTTGGTTCTAGTTTTGTTTCTTTATTTAAAATCCTTCTAACCTCTCTACCAGCTTCAGAATCTGCAGTAGGTTCTTTTGTTAAAATTACTTCAAACCCCATTTCTTCTAAAAAAGTTTTGAAAAGTTTTGCTTGAACCGATTTCCCTGAACCATCCAATCCTTCGAAAGCAATAAACCCAGAATCTTTTTTTCTAGGGAAGTTAGTTTGCCCATCTAGCGAAGTAAGATGGGGAGATTTAAAAATGTTTAAAATATCTTTTTTCATTATTTTTATTATATATTGAGTTAAAAAATAAAAAAAGGGGGGTTGAAAAATTTATCATTAAAAATACTACTAGTTCAAAACAAAAAGAACCTATTAGGGGTTCTTTTTTATTTTTAAAATTTAAAATAGTTTATTCGTCTTTATATAACCTGCTTTCTTGAGGAAGATTATCTCCAACATACTTTGAGTCTTTCTTTTCAGAATAAGAAATTCTAGCTGGCGAAGACAATGTTTCAAAAGCTAGTTGGCAAATTCTCATTCCACCATATAAAAGGATTGGTATTTGACCAATATTTGTCATTTCTAAAGTTAATCTCCCAGAGAAACCTGGATCAACGTATCCAGCCGTAGAATGAATAATCAAGCCTAGTCTACCCCAACTACTCCTACCCTCAATCCTAGCTCCAATTGTATTTCCCAGGGTAACTTTTTCGAAAGTTGCAGCTAAAACAAATTCTTGAGGATGAAGAATAAAAGGTTTTCCATCTTCAAGTTTAATCATTTTAGTTAAATTCTCAAAAGTTTTTTTGTCCCTAGGATCAATGTGCGAAATTGTTGAGTAGTTAAATAATTTAAATTCATTACCAAGCTTTAAATCTAAAGATGCCGGCCCTAATTGTTTTTCAAAGTCAGGAGCTGGATCAATTTTAATTTCCCCCTGTTGAATATATTTTTCAATGTCTTGGTCTGAAAGAAGCATTGTTTTTTAATAAGAAATTATTTTTCTATTTCTATACCAACGTTTTTGGCGGTAGCAGAAACTATTTTAATGGCCACCTCTATATCCTCAGTATTTAAATCTGCTATTTTTTGTTCTGCTATTTTTTTAATTTGATCCTTAGTAAGCTTACCAACTTTTTTCTTGTTTGCTTCTCCAGAGCCTTTTTCAATACCAGCGGCTTTCTTTAATAAATCTGCAGTTAAGGGAGCTTTGGCCACCTTAAAGGTATACGTTCTATCTTCAAAAACTGTAACTTTTACTGAAATTTTATAACCTTTTTGGTCTCTAGTTACATCGTTGAATTTTTTACAAAATTCAGCAATATTTAAACCGTGTTGAGCTAAAGCAGGACCTACTGGAGGTGCGGGAGTTGCTGCTCCTGCCGGAATTTGTAATTTTAATATAGCTTTAATTTCTTTAGGCATAGATGGATTAATTAGAATTTAAATTTTTATAACTTTTTTATCTGTAAATAGTCTAACTCAACAGGTGTATCTCGTCCAAACATGTTTACTAGAACTTTTATTTTTCCTTTCTCTTCGTCAACCTCTGAAACTTGGCCATCAAAATCTTTAAAAGGGCCGTCGGTAATTTTTACCATATCCCCTGCTTCAACATCAATATTGTATTGAGGCTCATCTACCTCCATTCTTTTTTTCAAACTTTCGATTTCTTCTTTAGAAACAGGAATAGGAATAGTTCCAGCTCCTATAAAGCCTGTTACATTGGGAGTATTTCTAACAACATACCAAGAATCATCTGTCACAATCATTTCCACTAAAATATATCCTGGATAAATCTTTTCCTCAGTTACCTTTCTTTTTCCTTTTTTAATTTTAATTTTCTTTTCTTTGGGAACAATAATATTAAAAATTTTATCGTCCATTCCCAAAGACTCTATTCTTTGTTTTAGGTTTTTAGAAACAGATTCTTCATATCCAGAATAAGTGTGAAGAACATACCAGTTTCTTGTTTGAGCTATTTTTTGTTTAGACATAGTAATATTAAAAAACCTTATTACATCACAAACTCTCTTAAAAGAGCTGTAATAAGAAAATCTACTCCTCCCAAAAAGGCCGCTAAAACAACCGAAACTCCAATAACCGTAAAGGTGTCTCTTATAGTGTCTTTTTTGGTAGGCCAGTTAACTTTTTTTAGTTCTGATTTAACCTCTGAAAAAAAGGTTTTAATTTTTTTGAAAATATCCATAAAATTCGTTTTTTTTAAAAAAGCCCCGAAAGGCTCTATACCCAATAATATCAAAGTAAAGATTGAAGGTCAAGATTTATTATCACCCCACACCACCCAGGTCTTTATATTAAATATTAGCAGTTTTTTAAAAAATTCAAAAGCAAAACAGCTCACCTAGGTCAAGGTAAGCTATAATACTTTGATAATACAAATTAATACCTTTAAGAAGATTAAATATCAAGATTTTTCACTTTCTTGGCGTAAGATTGAATAAACTTTTTCCTAGACAAAACTTCTTTTCCCATAAGGGTATCGAAAATTTTGTCTGCTTCTATAGCGCTTTCTATATTAACTTGAAGTAAAACTCTATTTTCGGGATCCATTGTTGTTTCCCATAACTCTCCCGCATTCATCTCTCCTAGTCCCTTATATCTCTGGATAGAAACTCCAGTCCTATCTTTAATTTTCTTTAAAATAGAAACTCTTTGGTCTTCGGTGTAAGCATACTCAATTGTCTTTCCTGCCTTAATTTTATAGAGTGGTGGTTGAGCAAGATAAATATATCCCCTCTCAATTAATGGCTTAAAGTAACGGTAAAACAAAGTTAACAGTAAGGCTTTAATATGATTACCATCACTATCAGCGTCACACATAATAATAATATGATGATAGCGTGCTCTTTCAACATCAAAATCTTCCGAGATAGCAGTTCCTAAAGCTATCACCAAAGATTTGATTTCTTTAGAGTCAAGAATTCTGTTAAGCCGAGCTCTTTCAACGTTTAAAATTTTACCTCTTAGGGGTAAAATTGCTTGAAAGTGACGATCCCTAGCTTGTCTAGAACTTCCTCCAGCTGATTGCCCCTCAACAATATATAATTCTGAATTTTCTGGTTTTCTAGAAATACAATTAGCAAGCTTTCCCGGTAAGGCTAATCCCCCTAAAATTCTTTTCTTTAAAATTACATCCTTAGCTGCCTTGGCAGCTTTCCTAGCTTCTTGAGTAAGTAGAAATTTTTGAATTATTGTTTTTGCTTCGGTAGGATTTCTTTCTAAAAAATCATTCAAAGCCACACTAACCACATGTTCTACTGCCGCTTTAGTTTCAGGGTTTCCTAATTTTCCTTTAGTTTGACCTTCAAATTGAGGCTCTTTTATTTTAATAGAAACTACTGCTGTTAATCCTTCCCTAACATCTTGTCCGGTAAAATTACTGTTATTGTTCTTTTTAAAAAGATCTACTTTTTTAGTATATTCATTAAAAGTTCTAGTTAAAGCTGACCTAAATCCAGTTAAATGAAAACCTCCTTCTGACGTGTTAACGTTATTTGCAAAACTGCTTTCTGAGCATTCGTACTCATCAGTATAAATAAAGGCGGCCTCAGTCACAACTTCGTCTCGTTTTCCAGAACAATAAAAAACATTAGGATGAAGAGCTTTTCTTCCCCTAACTAAATGCTTAACATAAGAAATAATTCCTCCTTCAAAATAAAAACTATATGTTTCTCCCGAGTTACTTACCTTATCTATTAAATTAATTTTTACTTTCTTCGTTAAATAAGCTTGTTGGCGAAGATAATTTAAGATTTTTTTCTTATTAAAGCTTATATCGTGAAAGATTTCTGGATCTGGCTCAAAAATAATTGTTGTTCCGCTACTTCGACATTTTCCTTCTTTTTTAAATTTTGATTTTACTTTTCCCTGAGAATATTCCTGAGAATATCTAAAACCGTCTCGACAAATCTCTGCTTTCATATATCTCGATAAAGCACAAACCACAGAAATTCCAACTCCATGTAAACCCCCTGTAGATCCATAGGCTTTTCCTCCAAACTTTGCTCCAGCGTGAAGGGTTGTTAATACTGTTTCTAGTGCAGATTTCTTAGTCTCAGAGTGTTTGTCTACCGGAATCCCCCTTCCATTGTCTTGAATCATTACCCTGCTATCTGGTAAGAGGGTTATTTTAATATCGTCACAATAACCCATGATAGCTTCATCAATACTGTTTCCTACAATTTCTTTAATAAGATGATGCAACCCTTCTGTTCCTGTTGATCCGATATACATTCCCGGCCGTTTCCTAATAGGGTCTAATCCATGTAAAACATAAATGTCTTTTGCTGTATAACTTCTTCTTTTCTGTTTAACCTCTTTTTGACTTACCTTCTTTATCTTTTCTGTTTTTTCCGTCTTTTTCATTTTTTTTGTTTTTTTAATCATAAAAGCTTACCTTCTTGTCTCCCAAGAGGTTTCTTCTTCTAATGTTTTAATAATTTTATTCTGAACTTTATCTATTTCTTCTGAAGATAGAGTTCTATCTTCGGCCTGATAAATAATATGAAAAGCTAAGTTTTTCTTTTCCGCTGTAATTTCTTTTCCTTCATAGATATCAAACAAATCAATATCTTTAATTAATTTTCCCCCTGCCCTGTTTATTATATTTAAAACTTCTATTACCTTAACTTCTAACGGAACCAAAACAGCTATATCTCTTACGGCTGAAGGAAAAGAAGAGATTAAAGAATATTCTTGTTCTTCTGTAGCCAGGTTTTTCAGTTTTTCAAAATCAATATCTATTAGCCCAACCTCTCCTTTTATTTTTAAAGTCTTTAAAATTTCTTTAGAGACTTCTCCTAAAAATCCGATTTCTTTATTTCCTATTTTTATTTCTGCACATCTTTCCTGTCGCCAAACTGAACTTCTACTCTCTTCTGGTGTAGACATATAGTCGTCATACCAGTAATTACTAATTCCCATTTTTTCTAACAAAACATCTACTACACCTTTTAATTCATAGAAGGTGTTTTTACCAGTCTTTTGAGCTATCAAAGCTGTTAAGGCTCTTTTTTCTATTATTGAGGAATTTTTATTTTTTTTATAAAAAATCTTTCCTAACTCAAAAATTTTAATTTTATCAAAATATTTAAAGTTTTCTATCACACTCTCTATAAGATTTGGAATTAAACTGGGAGTTAAATATTTTTGATTTTCACTTAAAGGATTCTCTATCTCTAAAACTTCTGAAGATTTATAACCAAACACTTCTCTTTTTTCTTCATTAATAAAAGAATAACTATAAAGCTCACTAAATCCATTTTCTTTTAAAATGTCTTTGGAGAAGTTTTCCCAAAAAATACTCCAATTTCTTTCTGCTGGAATAAGACAAACCTTGGGAGCTACGGCTGGTATTTTTTCATAACCATAAATTCTACCAATCTCTTCAATAAGGTTTTCTGGTATAGAAACATCTAACCTAAAAGTTGGAACTTGAACTTGAATTTTCTTACCATTATCTTTTAGAATTTTAAATTCCAGTCTTTCTAAAATTTTAAAAATATCTTTTTTAGGAATCTCTATTCCTAGTAAACTTTCTACTCGAGACAATTCAAGCCAAATCTTTTTAACAGCAGGTTTTTTAGGATAAAAATCAATTAAACCTTTTGCTACTTTTCCAGAAGTTAAAGATTGAATCATTTCTGCTGCCCGATTAATTGCAACTTCTGTTAAATTAGAATCTATACTGTTCTCAAAACGCCAAGAAGCGTCTGTTTTTAAGCAAAGATCTTTTGATCCTTGACGAATAGTTTTTAAATTAAAATTAGCTGCTTCCAAGACAATTCTTTTGGTAGCTTTTACTATTTCTGCTCTTTTACCTCCTTTAATTCCAGCAATAGCTAATGGTTTTTTTGAGTCAGCAATAACTAAGATTTTTTCATTTAATTTATATTTTACATTATCTAGTGTAGTAATTTTTTCTCCTTTTTTAGCTTTTCTAACAATTATTTTTTGGTCTGAAATTTTATCCAAATCAAAAACATGTAAGGGTTGTCCCGTTTCAAGCATCACATAATTGGCAGCATCTACAATATTATTAATAGGTTTTAAGCCACAAGTTTTTAATCTTTCTTTTATTAACTTAGAGGATTCACCAACTTTTATATCCGTAATTACTCTTGCTGTGTAGCGAGAACAATCTTTTTTGCTTTTAAATTTAACTTCAATTAAGTCTTCCGTTTTTATTTTTTTACTTTCTTTCGGTTTAAAATTGGGTTTTTTAAATTTTAAGCCAAAAACAGCTGAAAGTTCTCTAGCTAAACCAATATGAGAAAGACAATCGGGGGCTCTGTTAGGCATAATATCAACGTCTAAAGCCCAGTCCCCTCCTTGTTTTTTAATATCTTCCACTTCAAAGCTATACATCATAAAATATTCAGCAAGCTTTTTTGGTTTTAATAATTTTTCTTTTAAATAACCTTGTAACCAATTGTAAGAAAAAATCATAATAATTAGTTTAAAATTGTTTTAAAAATCTTAAGTTTCCAGCGTTGAACATTCTAATTTCTTTAATTTTGTATCTCATCATAGCTAATCTATCCCATCCAAATCCAAAAGCCCAACCTTGCCATTTTTTAGGATCTAATTTACAGGCTTTAAGAACATTGGGATGAATCATCCCCGATCCTCCCATTTCAAGCCATCCAGTCTTTTTACAAACCTTACAACCCTTTCCTCCGCAAGCCAAACAACTCATAGAGATTTCGAAAGATGGCTCCGTAAAAGGAAAAAAGTCTGGTCTTAGTCTAACCTCAACCTTTTTATTAAAAAATAATCTAAAAAAATTAGAAATAACAGCTTTAAGGTGTGGGATAGAAACATTTTTATCAACCATCAATCCTTCAACTTGATAAAACTGAAAATTATGGGATGCGTCAGTAGCTTCGCGTCGAAATGTTTTACCAGGAACAATCAACCTTAACGGAGGGTTGTGTTTTTCCATATAATGAATTTGCATCGGAGAAGTGTGTGTTCGTAATAAAAATTGTTCCCCGTTTTTATCTTTTTCTTTTAACCAAAGAGTGTTCCAAGCATCCCTAGCAGGATGATCTGTTGGAATATTTAATGCATCAAAGTTATACCAAGCCGTCTCTATTTCAGAACCTTGAGCTATCTCAAAGCCCATTTTCTGAAAAATTTCCTCTATTCTTCGCTTGGTCATTGTAAGAGGGTGAAGATGTCCAGATTCTATTTTTTTTCCTGGAATTGTAATATCAAACCAATCCTTTTTACCAGAGACCTTGTTGTCTTCTTTTTTAATTCTTTCAATCTTATTCTTAATTTCTTTTTTAAAGCTGTTTTTAAAGGTATTAATCTCCTTACCTATTTTTTGCTTCTCTTTTCCAGATAAATCTTTGAATAAACGCAAAGCCTGAGAAACTTCACTTTTTTTCCCTAGATATTTTTTAAAAATAAAATCTAAATCTTTAAGATTCTTACTTCTTTCTATTTCTTTTTTAGCCTCTCTTGTGATACTTTTTAGATTTAGTTTAGCCATAGCCATTTTCCCGAAAACTTATGTTTTTATTTTAAATAATAAATGATTACTGTCTTACATTTTAGCTTATTTTTAGCCTAAAATCAAACTAAAATTATACACAAAAACTCTTAAAATTGAATTTAAAAATAGCCTTTCGGCTAATTAAAAAATCCAAAATTAAAAACTTTAGATTCTACCTCTTTTTTACCATCTTAGTAAAAACTCATGGACCTCGTCTCCGTTAAAAATACACTTTGTTTCTTTTATGTTAATTTCGTTTTTAGTTATAATTTTTAAAATATTGGCAAAATAACCTTCCAAAACAGCGCAATGAAAAGGATGAGTTTTAAAATCCTTAAGAGTAACAGTTATCTGTTTTGCCTTTTTATCTATACTAGAAATACTTATATCCCCACACGTATAGTATTTATTCCACATAACTTGAACGTGTTTTTCTACCGACTCTAACGAAACAAAGTATTTCATAAAAAGCCTAACAGCTAACGAAACCTTTGAGCTAAATACTCCTATCTTTTTAAATTCTTCTTTATCAAAATTAAAAACTTTATGTATAGCTAAAAGAACAACGGTTTCTAGTCCAAAAGGATAAAACTTCATTGGAACTAGATCTTTGTGCTCTATATCACATCCAAGTTCTCCTAATTCTTTTTCCAACATTTCCAGTCCTCTTTTTCCTTTTTTAGTAAAAATATAGTCAAAATTACCTTTAGTTGAAAAACCTCTAACTCCTTCTTTAGACGACATGAGTTCTTTAACTAATTCTTTATTAATAAGGTTTTCCATTTTTAAAAATTAAAACAATAAGATTATTTAAAATTATACCAAAAAATAATTTATACCTACTAATAAAAGACTTATTTAGATTCACCAGCTAATTGCCCACAAGCCCCTTGAATGTCTTTGCCAAAACGATATCTCTGAGTAACTGTTATTCCCGACTTTTCTAAGATATCTTTAAATTCTTTTATTCTTACCCCCAGAGACGGCTTTAAGTCTCCGGTTGGATTGTAAGAAATAATATTTATAAAACAAAGTTTTCTTTTTTTCATTAGCCGCACCAACTCTTCTGCACATTCGTTTGAGTCGTTTAGATCTCTTATCATTAAATATTCGAACATTACTCTACGCCGACTCTTTTTTACATAACTATCAACCTCTTCTAGGATTTTTTGAAGAGAATATTCTTTGTTAGCTGGTATAATTCTCGAACGTAACTCATCATCCGCAGAATGAAGGGAGACTGCTAAGTTTATTTCTAGGTTTTCATCAGCTAATTTTGTAATACCACCCTTAACTCCCACGGTAGAAATCGAGATTCTTCTTGCTCCTAAATTAAAACTTTCTTTGTCGTTTAAAATTCTAATAGACTCCAAAACATTATCATAGTTTAAAAACGGCTCCCCCATTCCCATAAAAACAATATTTGTAACTTTTTGGTTTTCTTTTTTTAAATATCGAGCAAAAAATAAAACCTGTTCTATAATCTCAAGAGGTTCAAGGTTTCTCTGAAAGCCCATCTTCCCTGTAGCACAAAAAATACAACCCAAAGGGCAACCAATTTGAGAGGAAACACAAATAGTGTTTCTATTATTTTTATGGCGCATTAAAACCGTTTCAACTTTTAAATTGTCTTTCAAGCTAATAAGCGCTTTAATTGTTTCCTTGTCCTGAGAGCTAAAAACCTCTGCTTGAATATTTAGAGAATGTTTTTCTTTTAAGTTTTCCCTAAGAGACAAAGAAAGAGTTGTCGCTTCTGACCAGTTTTCTATTAAATCTTGAAAGATGGCTTTTTTAACTTGTTTGAGACGAAAACTGGGTTCTTTCTCAAGTGTTTTTTCCAAATAATCTAAGTTCATGTTTTTTAAAAAATAATTTTCTCTTAATTTAATATCTTAGCAAAAAATCTTCATAAAAGCTTTAAATAAAGGTATTTTAAAAAACTAAGGTTTAATTTTAAAAAAATAATTTTATTGTTTATTTTTTCTTTGAGTCACCATTGTTATTCTTTTTTAGAATACGTGTTAAAATAAATGAAGACCTATTAAAAATAAACTAAAAAAATGAAACAAGTTTTAGTACATCATAACTCTATAAAGTTTGCCAGAGCTGCTTATGGCACTATGGCTCTAATAGCCTTTTTAACTAATAACATCTGGGTAGTTTTAGCTACTGCTATTTTAATGGGTATTAGTGTAATTTCAGCAGATAAATATAATCTTTTTTTACAACTTCATAAAAGAATTTTAATTCCCCTTTTAAAAGATAAATCTGAACCAATACTGTGGGATATTTGGGAGTTACGTTTTGCCTGTAGTTTAGGTACATCTTTTCTACTTTTTTCTTTTTTTCTAATTTATTTTGAAAAAGCTGTAAATGTAGCCTGGATTTTAATTTTAACTTTATCTCTCTTTATGTTGTTAGCTGGAGTTTCCGGTCTTTGCGTAGTGACCATAGCTTATGTCGCAATTAAAAATCTTCTTCGTAAAAAATAAAATGCGAGACACTTAAATGGAAAAAACTAACGAACTAGGCCAGTTAAATTATATTAATCCAAACTGCTGGGTAGCTAAGACTATGAAAGCACCGCCACAAGAACGATGCAGGTATTGCACGGTTGATAATTATAAAAACTGTCCAAATTTAAAATATTTAATAACTACAATTGTTTTAATCTTTATTTCTCTAGGAGGAGTCTTTTTAATAGAAAGAAAGTTTTCTAGTAGTCTTTTAAGGGTTGTTTTGTTCTCAGATTTTATTCTTGCTATTGCTTATGGTTTTCTTTTCAATAAAGTAACCACAGAAAATATTGAAAAGGACTATAAGGTAAAACAAGAATTAAAAATAGAAGTTGAAGAAAAAACTAAAAAGTTAAGACTTTTAACTGAAAACCTCGACAAAAAAATTCACGAAAAAACCGAAGAACTTCAAAAAAAAGTTGTGGAGCTTGAAAAATTCAAAAGTTTAATGATAAATAGAGAATTAGAAATGATAAAATTAAAAAAAGAAATTCGAAGAATAAAAGAACAATAAAGAAAACTGTTTATTTTACTGCTATCAACCAATATTATAAAAAATTTAAACTTAGCCTCTAGATAATAACTTAAAAACCGAGCTGTAGGCTCGGATTTAAATACTTTAGTATAAGCAATAGCGGGGACGACGAGACTCGAACTCGCAACCTCATGATTGACAATCATGGGCTCTAACCAATTGAGCTACGCCCCCTAATAACCTTATCCAATCACTAAGGTTTTTGTTTTAATAAAGTCTTGTGCCGGTGGGGGGAGTCGAACCCACGACAAATGGCTTATGATACCACTGCTCTGCCACTGAGCTACACCGGCAAAATTTAAGTA
>JAUVBU010000024.1 GCA_030591065.1 bacterium
ACAATGTCGCACAATGTAGGTAAAGCGACGTTTAGTATGGGGGCTGAATACAACTATATCAAAAGTCCCCCAAAAAGCACTATTTTACATAAATTACATAAAACAGACTATTATCCTTTTTTAGAAGAATATAAAAAATATTTTATGGAAAAATCTGACAAAGAAATTATAAAATATATCCCCGACTTTCTTGATTATTGTGAGGTTGAAAAAGGCCTCTCTAGTATCACCCAAAAAAATTATAAGCACTACCTCGAAAAGTTTGTTTTTTGGCTAAAAAAGGTAAATAAGGAAAATTTGAAGCCAAATGAGCTAACATCAGAAGACATTTGGGACTACAGACTCTTTTTATCAAGATTTACTTTTCATAAAGGAAAACCATTAAAGAAAATAACACAAAACTATTATTTAATAGCTCTTAGAGCTCTTCTAAGCTATTTTACGGCCAAAGATATAACTTGTATACCTGCAGATAAGGTAAAACTGCCTAAAGATGCAAAAAAAGAAAAAACTGTAAAGTTTCTTAACTTAGAACAAATCGAAAAACTTTTACTGGCACCAAACACTAAAAAGATTTCTGGATTAAGAGACCGAGCAATTTTGGAATCTTTATTTTCAACCGGCTTAAGAGTGGCCGAATTAGTATCCTTAAACAAAGAGCAATTTTTATCTTTAAAAGATAAAAAAGATTTAGAGCTTGGCATTATCGGAAAAGGATCTCGCCCAAGAACTGTATACTTTTCAGAAAGAACAGTTTCTTGGCTCAAAAAATATCTTAAAACGCGCAAAGATAAAGAAAAGGCTTTATTCATCAACTATCAGTCTAGAGCGACCGCAGAACGACGATTAACAGCTCGGTCCATAGAAAGGATGGTTAAAAAATATTCACTTTTAGGAGGTGTCCCGATATTTACTACGCCACACACCCTTAGGCATTCCATGGCAACAGATCTCTTGAGCCAAGGAGTTGACTTAAGAACCATTCAGGAATTTTTAGGACATAAAAATATTGTTACCACTCAGATATATACGCATGTGACAAATAAAAGATTACGAGATGTTCACAGAAAATATCATAGTGGTAAAAATTTAAAAGAATAATATATCTCTACAAAAGTCAAAAACTGCTTATATTAATAGGCAGTTTTTGGTTTCATATTCTTTTTATTTACTTCTAATATTCTTTTTTGAAAATTCTAATTATTACTAGAATACTCAAAAAAAAAGAAGTAAATATGGATTTTATATTTGAAGATGCAAAGAATTCCAAGCATCTCTTAAAATACGGTTTGTCTCCGTTTGCTGGTCAGAAGAAATAGCCTCTATTTCTATCAATTTATTCATCTCTTCTTCGATATTTTCTGCCAGAGTTTTTAACTCTAGCCACAATCTTTTTGTAAGCTCTATCTTTTCAGTAATTTCTCTTCGATCTTTATAGAACTTACTTAACCTTTCCAGGTTTTTACTTTTCCCTATTCTATTGTAAGGTTCCATGGTGCCTATTATATAACATATAATTAAACTTGTCAAGGGTAGAATAAAATAAAAAAAACCGCTAACCTATTCTGTTAACGGAAGAATATTCTTATTCTTTTTCAAAAAAGAACTGGCTAGCTTCACACTTTGGACATTTTTCAATTTTCAGGAAAGACAGAAAGTCTCTTATCGTTATGTTCCTTTGGTAATTGTTCGGCTTTCTCCAGCACTTATTACAAATAACTACCGTTTGCTTTTTGGTAGGTCTTCTTCCGCCTAAACTTAACGGTCCGTTACAATAAAGGCAGTGCGCCTCCTTAACAACTATATGTCCATTCTCACAAACAATTTTCATATTTTTTCCACCTCCTTTATTCTATTGTTAATTTACTAGAATATTTCACCATAATACAAGAAGTTTCTTTGGTCAACAAAATATTGCATCTTTTTAAAATGACTGTTTCCTATTTAAACAAAAAAAGAGGCGATATAATAATATCACCCATTAACAAACTAAAGAAATAATGTATCTTTTACATTCGCGAAGTTCCCCACAGACTAAACACCTTGTTTCTTTTGAAAAATTAGGTATTTCATCTGCCTTGTTTTTGTCTTCAAAAAGCTCTTTCAAGCATTGGTCAGAACAAATAAAAACTTCTGTCTCATTTTGCTGCTCTTTCGTTTTACTTACCTCTCATTTCTTTCTTAATGTCAAAAAAAGATTCTACAATAAACTGATTGCATCTATCATCTTTCTTCCCGCAAATATGACAGGTTCCACTTTCTCCGACATCGAGAACTAATTTACCTTTTCGGTAAATTTCCTTCATTTTTATTAGACACTTATCGTCATCACAGACGAGAAGTACCTTCTTTTTTAGTTGTTTTTTATACATATTAAGAACCTTTCCCTTTATATAATAAAAAAACTTTTTTTACAAGAACAAATAACCTTAAAACAGAGATTAAAGGTAACTCTCTAGAAATATAAAGAGGAATTTCTTTTAAATTACTATTCTTTAATATTTCAAAAGTAAAAGCCACGACTTTAATAATAAGCCCTTGCTTTTAAAATATTAGTCTCCAAATCTATCATCAGGGATTATTTTTTCTTTTCTTTCCAAATAACGTTCCTTGCCACCTTTTCTAATTTCCATCTCAATTTTTCTACGTGAAAAAAATTTTCTCCAAGCTTTTTTCATTATTCCAAATAATTTTTCGAAATTTTCTTTTATCATAAGATTAATAACAAACAACTGACAACGAAATCGACCTTTAATGTACTTCCCTATTCCTTTTCAAAAATACAATAAATTAACTTATTTTTCAACTAAGAAATTATCTTCTAATCAAAAATAGAAAAAGTGAAATCTTTGAAGATTTCACTTTAAATCCCTAATCAAAAACTTTTATTTCATCCTTGTTTAAAAAATAATAATAAAACATTACTTCTTTTCGTCGAGCTTATATATAAAAAATAACTATTCCCCATAAAATATTACTAAAATTTAATTTTACTCTTCCCAAAACTTCTTAATCTTTTCTTTCGCTTCCTCTTTTCTTATATCTAAAAGATAAACTTTGTTTAAAGTCTTAAATAAACTTATTCTTTCCCCTAAGTCCAGTTGAGAAATTTTTAATATTAATCTCTTTTTTTGTTTCAAGTTGAGATTTATACTATTTATAAAATCTCTTAAACTTTCATTATAAAAGAAAAATTTAGCATCAACCATATTTTTTATTCTTATTTAGTAACTTCTATGGTCCCAGAAAGAAAGTTTATAAACCACTTACTAAATTTCTTTTTATCTCTAAAAGCATCGTGATATATTTTTTGTTCTCTCTGAGATATGTCTATTTTTCGCAACGACTGTTTGGTACGTTTAATCCCCCATTTTTTTTGTAAAAACTTTTTGATATACTTTTCATCTTTTAACCAATTTCCGCTCAGTCTTTTAAGATACCAACCCTCACGCTTATAAACAATCTTTATTAAATCCTTTAGTTCTTGGGGAGCTTTTTCTTTTCCTACATTTCTCTCAAATAACATTTCTATTCTTTTTAACTGATGTTTTGTTTTTCCTGTAACTTCTTTTTCAAAAGCTTCTTCTACAAACCTTTCCTTTAATTTCTCGTAAAAGTCTTCGATATTGCTATTTGGTTTCTTGCAAAACTCTTTAATTGCTTTTTCTGTCTTTTTTGCTATTTCGGATGCTTTTTTGGGATCTGTCATAAATTCTTTCACTGCTTCCTCTTTATCCCATTCCATCATACGAGCTGCCCTATCCTCATCTGTTTTTAAACCTTCGGCTTCTAGCATTGTATCTATTTTTTTCCATTCATAACCTGGCTCATTATTTTCACGCTTTCCCTTAATTTCTTCTGCCTTTTTTTCAATTTCCTTTTTTTTATCTACCTCTCCTATAGCTTCTTTTTTAACGTTCTTTCCACCAAGTTTTTCTATTAACTCTATTCTTGCTTTAGACAAGCCTTCAAATTTTTCTTTAAGATCCGATATTTCCGGCGTCTCAGGTTCACCACTTTTAAGTTTTTTGCTTAAATTATCTCGCTTTATTTTTACTTCCCCCGCTATACTGTTTAATCTGTTTAATATCAAAAACTGACTTTCTCTAGGAACTATCTCTTTCTTTAAATCTTGCCTTAACAGGTTTAACCTAGTAATCTTTTTATAATAAATATCATTTTCCTTTAATGTTTCTCTTAAAGAGTTTCTTCCCCCTAAATATTTTAAAGCTATTTCAGCCTGCTCTGCCTTGTCTTTTGTTTTTATTGTAAATTTATCACTGTTCTCTGATTCGTTATAATATTCTACAGCAAACTCTATCATTACATCATCATTTTCTTTCTGTAAGGCATCTTTAATAATTTTTTTTGTTTCCAGTTTTGGGGTCTTCTCAAGCCCCTCAATCAATCTACTTGCGTCGTCTTGCATCATCTCTTCTTCAAAAGGTAAAACCTCTTCCTGGACTTCTGTTTCTTCACGAACAAATTCTTTTTGTTTTTGAAGTTTTCTCCCTATTCGCTCTATTAACTTCGGCTCTTTTTCCCTCCTTCCTTCACGTGCTTTTCTTCGAGTAATTTTTCTTGAGCTCATGTTTTTATATAAAATTTAAATATTATTTAACCTAGACCTTTCTAAAATTTCTCCTTCAACTAAAATTTTAGGGCGACCATATTTTTCTTTTGATATTTTTTTAATCGATTTAATAATTTCGATATCACCTTTTTGTGGATAAAGAGCCTCAACCTTAAATGGTTTTGAGGTTTTTCCGTCTATCATCATTTTAACAATAAAATTGAAATTGTCAATATTAGTTAAGTCAAATCGAGAAAATTCAGGTTCAAATTGTTTCTCTAAAAACTCGGCATCAGATGCCCCAACCCGAAAAGCCCCAATACTTCCCACATTCCCCAAAACAGCATCTCTAATTTGTTCTTTTAGCTGAGGCATGTATTGGTGAGCTAATATTAAGTTTAGCCGATACTTTCTAGCTTCAGATAAAATTGTAGCAATACTGTCGGTGGTAAAGTTTTGGAATTCATCAATATATAAATAAAAATCTTTTCTTTGTTCTTCGGGAATTTCAGCTCTTCTCATAACAGCCATTTGCATCTTAGAGATTAAAATCAACCCCAATAAAGAAGCGTTTGTTTCTCCGGTAAGACCCTTGGAAAGATTAGCTAAAAAAATCTTTCCTTCGTTCATTATGTCTTCCAAATCAAAACCAGAAAAAGGCTGACCAATAATATTTCTCATCATTTCATTTCCAATAAAACGTCCGAGCTTAGAAACAACATAACCTAACATATCTGACTTAGTACTTCCTGTTGTTTGTTTCCATTCTTTAAGCCAAAAACTTCTTACAATTGGATCACTAACCTTCTCTAGTTGCTGTTCCATAAAATCATCGTCAGTAAACATTCTAGGAATTTCAACTAAGGTGCCAGGATTATTTTTATCTGACATTAAGGCCAACATAGCGTTTCTCATATAATGCTCGAACATGGGGCCTATAATTTCCGGTGGAAAAAGCTTATGAAAAATAGCAATCATTTCTTGAACAGCAAAGTCCTTTTGAGAATCACTTTTAAATTCAAGCATATTTAACCCTATTGGCCGAGCCGTATCTGAAGGTTCAAATAAAATAACATCTTTAATCCTTTCTTTGGGAATATTAGCCAAGGTATCTTCAATTAAATCACCGTGAGGATCTATAACTGCTACCCCCTCGCCATTTTGAATATCCTGCCGAATCATTTCCCTTAAAAGAGAACTCTTTCCTGCTCCCGTCTGACCAATTGTGTAAAAATGTCTTCTTCTGTCTTTTTTGTCAGCAAAATAAACATTTTTTTCTTCTCCTCGAAAAGTAACCTTTCCTATTAAATTTACTCCTTTTTCGGGAAGCTCTGACGGTGGAGCAACTGACCCAGTCTTTGAAAGTTTAACATTTGGAGTTTCGATATAATAGGTTGGAAAATGATAAATACTTGCTAACTCTTCAATATTTAAACTAATTTTTTGAGAAGGATTAAAGTTCCGAAAACTAAAATCATAAACTAATTTTTTTAATTGACCCCCCTTTGCTTCTCTGGGAATAAAACTATTAGAAATAGAGAGAGAAAATTGACCGAAAGATCCTTTAATATCATTTAAAATTTGTTCAGCTCTTTCTATTTTTGGAGCTGAGGCTATAAACCTAATATTAGTTTCGAAAATTGGTTTTTGAATCTTTTCTTGAATGTTCTTAATAATGTTTTCATCAACATTAGACTCTATCTTAGCCCTACCAGTCTCTATCTTTTCTTCTGTTGGTTTATTGCTAGTAAAAAGACTAATCATTTCCATTAAAATACCTACTATAGGAGAACGAGATACCTCTGAAATAGCAACCCCAACCTGTTTTCCCTCTTTTATTTTCCTTAAAATTTTATTTCCTCTTTTTTGAAAATTAAATTGAGGTGGACGAATAACTATTTGAATTGCCGCCCCTTCCTCGGGAGCAATTTTACTTAAAGCGTTGGTTATACTTGCTAGAGGGTCTTTTTCTAAATTTTTATAAGTATTAATAGGAAAAATATCGGGCTCTGTTAGTGTAAGAGAACATCCAGCTGTAGCTCCTCCTGGTTCAAAAATAGTATAATCTTGAGGCATTTTTTCTACTAAAGCTCTAGAATATACTCCTTGAACATATTTTTCGAAAGCAGTCTCTAAGTGTTTAGGTACGGCCACATAAAAAGAAATATCCGTTCCACCAATATGAGAAGCGACTTCCAAAACTATTTTAGGAGAACCATAAATATTTCTTTTCCAAAATCCAGGCTTCTTTAAATATAAAAAATTTGTAAAAACTTGTTCCATTTGACCAATAAGCATCTTCTCGTCTTTCTGGTTTTTTTCTTCACTTTTTTCTTTATACTTCGGCATTGTCACGCAAAAAAGAGCCATATTAAGACTCTCAGAGAGGTGTTCTCTCTCTTTCTTTTTAAGAAACATAAAGCTTAAAGTTCCTAGTAGTACAGTTCCTAAAATTAAAATTATCCAATATAAAATTCCCATATTATTTAGAAAGTTTCTTATAATAACCTTCTCTTGATAAAATATCGTGAAAAGCATCTAAAGTATAAGGATCTTTCATTTTTTTTGCTACA
>JAUVBU010000006.1 GCA_030591065.1 bacterium
TATTATCTCCAGACTGAACTGGTAAATTTAAATAGGGAGTTAGTTTTTTACATTGACCTAAGCTTTTAATCATTTCTTTCGAAAAATCTTTTGGGTTTGAACTAGCAAATCTAAGCCAAAAATCACCTGTAATGTCATTTACCATTCTTAAAAGTTTTGAAAAAGTTATGGAATCATCAGAAGGGGATTTATAATCGTTAACATTTTGTCCTAAAAGCCAAACTTCCTTAGCCCCATTTTTAATGGAACTTTTTACTTCTTTTATTATGTCTTTATAGGGTCTACAAATTAATGGGCCACGGGTGAGAGGAACAATACAATATGTACAAAAATTATCGCATCCAGTTGAAACGGGAATAGATACAGAAAAGTTTAAAGAATGCTTTGTTTTTATTTTAAGGTAGTCAGCTTTGAATTTTTTATTAAAACTAGGTCCGCGTTGGTTCAAACGAAAAAAATATTCATCTTCTTTTATTATTTCAGGCCAAAGACTCAATGTTTTAATGGGCAGAATAAAATTAAAACGTTTTTCAAATTGCTTTAAATCTCTCTTTAAGATACATCCCGTTAAGATGGTTTTTAGTTTCTTCTTTGTGGTTTTCAATTTTGGAAATTTTTCTGATAAACCATAAACTCTATTTACTGCTGATTGTCTGATAGAGCACATATTAACAATAATTAAATCAGCATCACTTAAACTTAAGCTCGGCTTATAGTTTATTTTTTCCAAAACAGCAGCAATTCTTTCGCTGTCGCTTCTATTCATTTGGCACCCAAAAGTAGCAATAAAATATTTTTTCATATTTATAAGTATAACACGAAAGATTGTAATTAATTTTTTATTTTAAGGCAAGTTAAAAGTAAAAATAGACGAAGAATCGTCTATTTTTATCGGTCTTAGTTGAACTTATTTTTTACTGAGATAAAGACGGAGAACTAACAATATCTTTGTCTAGTATTTTTTTCATTTCTATTATTTGTTGATCTGTAGCCGTAGGTTCTGCTCGGAGCTCAACAGTAGAACCACTTTCTGTTTCTAAGTTTAATATTGGTCCAAGCCTTTCTTTAAATTCTTCTAACTTTAATTCTAAAGATGGCGTCATTCTAATTTCTAAATCAAGGCAAGAGTGAACTTTAGTCCAGCCAGCTGGAATGTCACAAGGGGTAGGAAATTCTTTACAAACTCCGTCTACTGGATTTATTGCTGGGGAAATAACTTGTATACAGGGTTGAGGGGCAAGACATTGAGGAATAACACACGTTCCGTCAACACATTTAGATTCAACTCTAGCGCAACGAGAAAGGGGACAGTCTTTATCTTCTCGACATTTGAAAGAAGTTCCTAGTTTTTTACAAACACTGTAGGCGCTATCTATTCTAATTTCCTCTAATCCGTTACAGCAAACTTGGTTTATTGAACCTAAAATAGGGTTTTTATTTATTCTTTCTCCTTCGCTTCTACATCTTAGCTCAGGTTGACATTCCCCTCTATAAACTACGTTTGTACCAACCTTTTTAGCTTCACATATGTTTAAGTAAGTTGTTCCATTTTCTCCGCAAACAGGAGCTTTTATATCGGTACAGGTAAGAGATCCACCCTCAACGCTTTCTTCAAATCCAGCCCTAGTTACAATTATAATACTTGCGTTTCTAGATAAAGCTGACGAAGCTGTTAGCTCGGCGAAAGCTTTTGCTGGTTCGTTTTCAGCTAAAGCTTTTTTAGCAAAATCTATTTTTTCTTCAGCTTCACTTATAAGTCTATAGGCAGCTGGCATTTCTTCTTTACTTGTACTTTGACTAAGAATTGATAGTTTTGCTTTTTCTAATAACCCTTCTGTTTCTTTTATTTTTACTTCTAGGTTTTCACCCGAAATTGTTTCTTTAATTCTTGCTTCTATGCTTTCTATACTTCTTTCCTTTATAGTCCCAACGGTTATTTTTAATGTTCCAGAAAGCTCTTTTCCTTCTAGACTACTAAGAATATCTAGGTGATTGATTCTGTCTCCACTAATTTGATTAATATATTCTTTGAATTTCTCTTGTTCTTCTGGGGGAAGATTTTCTAGTTTTTGATATAAGCTTTCTAATAAAATCTCTTTTTTCTCTTCAATTTTTTCGTTCAAGTCTTCGGGTAATTTTTCTTTTAAGTCGTTAAGAATCTCTATACTTTTAAAATCTTTAAAGTTACTTCCTTCCAATCTTTCAAGGTTTTCTGCTAATCTGTCTGGAAGATTTTCTTTATCTTCTAGTTTAAGTATTACTTCTTTAAATCTTTCTAGGTGATCATTTCTAGCTTCCTCTATTTTACTATAAGCCTCTGTGGGTACTTGCCCTTGTAGCTTATCAAGAACTCTTTGGTGAAGAATTTCTTGTTGAACAAATTTATCTAAAAATTCCTCAGTTTCGTTATTTGATTCTGCCTTCTCTTTTATTTTTTCCGCTAATTCTCTAGTGTTTTTTATTTGTTCTTGATATCTTTCGGTAGCATCGTTAATAGCTTCGGAATCTTTGTTTTCTTCGGCCATTTTCTTAATTTCCATTAATAATTCACTATCAAACTTGAAACTTAACTCTGCTTTTTTAAGGGGATCAAAAGTGAAAAAACTCATTATACCTCTGCTCCAATTTTTTAAAAAATAAAAAGGGTTGTCTGGTAAAACACCTGGACTTTCAACGTTTAAATCTGCTGGCTCTATACTTTCATCAAGAGAAACTTCTTCTTGGGCATCTAAGGTTTCTTGAGCCGAAACAAAACCTCCGGTGAAAATAAAAAGAATAGTTATTAAAGATAAAGAGATTTTAAGTATTTTTTTCATAATCTTTTGGTTCAAACTTTAGTTTATTTTTTAATTTGTTTGAGACTATTTTTTCTTTTCTATTTCTATTGTCAGTCTTTTAATAAAAGCTGTCAATTTTATTTGTCCAAGATCTTTACCTCTAAACCTAGGGCTTACAGATTTTGTTTTCATTTCCTTATCTCCAACTATTAAAAGGTACGGGATTTTTTGTAACTGTCCAGTTCTAATTTTTTTAGATAGACTTTCGCTTTCATCTTTAATTTTAACTCGAAAGTTATTTTCTAAAAGCTTTTGATAAATTTCTTTGCAATACTTTTTATTCTTAGGGCTAATTGGAATTATCCAAACTTGTTCAGGGGTTAACCATAACGGAAAGTTACCTTTGTAGTATTCAATTAAAAAAGCGAAAAATCGTTCAAAAGACCCAATTAATGCTCGATGAATAACATAGGGTCGTTGTTTCTTTCCATTAGGTCCTACGTAGTTCATATCAAACTTTTCGGGTAAGTTAAAATCAATTTGAATAGTAGAGATTGATTCTTCTCTTCCTAGGGTGTCAATTGCTTGAACGTCAAGTTTGGGCCCATAAAAAGCTGCTTCTCCAACTGCTTCGTAATAATCAGCCCCGGTTTTTTCTAAAGCTTTCTTTATGGTTTCTTCAGCGTGATTCCAGTCTTTTTTACTTCCACAATATTTAAACTTTTCTTTTTTAGGATCTCCTAATCCCAAACGAAACTTATAATTAGTAAATCCTAAGTCTCTATAAAAAATCTTTAACATTTTAAATACCTCGATAAATTGAGTCATTAATTGTTCTGGGGTACAAAAAATATGAGCATCGTTTTGAGTAAACCCACGAACCCTAGATAAACCACTTAATTCGCCAGATTTTTCATAACGATAAACTGTACCGAATTCACCCATCTTTATTGGTAATTCACGGTAACTATGAAGATTGCCCTTATAAACTATTATTGCCATCGGGCAGTTCATTGGTTTTAAATAATAAGTTTCTTTATCTATTTCTACCGGAGAATACATACTTTCTTTATAAAAATCTAAGTGTCCAGATGTTTTAAATAGAGTATCTTTTCCAATATGAGGAGTAAGAATGTGTTCGTATCCATATTTACGTTCCAGTTTTATCATATAATCTTCTAAGATTCTTCTCATTCTATATCCCTTAGGAAGCCAAACTGGGAGTCCAGCACCTATTTCTGGGTAAATAGCATATAACTCAAGTTGTTTTCCTATTAATCGGTGATCTCGTTTTTTGGCTTCTTCTAGTTTGGATAAATAATCAGTAAGCTCCTTTTTAGTTTTAAAGGCCACGCCATAAATTCTGGTAAGCATGGGATTTTTTTCACTTCCTTTCCAATAAGCTCCAGCTGTTCTAGTTAATTTGAAAGCCGTTAAATCAATTTCTTTGGTTGATTTAACGTGGGGACCTTTACATAAATCAATAAAGTTACCACTTTCATAAAAGCTAGCTGTATTTTTTGGTAGATCTTTTATTAATTCTTTTTTATATGGCTGATTTCTGAAAAGCTTAGTTATCTCTTTTTTTTCTAATTTTCGTTTTTTGAAAGAAATATTTCTTTTAATAATATGCTTCATCCTTTTTTCGATTCTAGGTAAATCGCTAATACTTATATTTTGAGGAAACTCAAAATCATAATAAAAACCATTTTCGATAGCGGGACCCATTCCAAACTTTATTTTTGGAAAAAGGTCCTGAACTGCGTGGGCCATAATATGTGATAGGGAATGACGGATCGTTTCGATTTTTGCTTTTTTCATTTTTTTGTTAATTTATTTTTTTGATTATTTTATAATAACTGACTTTTTTTAAAAATAAAAACCTCTTTTGAAGAGGTTAGCTTAAGAAATTTTAATAATCCGCAAGCTAGCCTCTCATGAAGAGGTAGTAGTTGTGGTAGTAGTGGTGATAATGTTTTTTATATACATTGTTTTCAATTTTAATTTTAGACAAACAAAAAGGGTTGTCAAGCTTAATGTTGTTTTTTATTCTTCTACAATCTCTTCTATAGTTTCACATATTAGTTTTAAACTATCGTTTCTTCTGTCTGTTCTTCCGGAAATAAAAACTATTTTATTCTCTTCAAAAGCTTTTGGATATTTTTCTAATATTGTTGGAAAAACAACAACTTCAACTTTTTCCGTCATATCTTCTACTGTTATAAAAAGCATAGGCTTTCCCGTTTTAGTAATAATTTGCTTAATTTGAGAAATTATTCCTCCCACTCTGACGCGACGATTTACTGCTAGTTTTTCCAAGGCAGAAATTTTTGTAGCTTTTTTTTCTAGAATTGTTTTAAAATTTTCTAAAGGATGAGAGCTAACAAAAAGACCTAAAAGTTCTTTTTCCCAAAGCAACTTTTCTTTTTTTGTAGCTGGAGCTTGAGGCTCAAGACGAATTTCGTTTTTAAAACTTGTTTCACTAAAAAGACCCTTTTGTCCCGAAGCTTTCATTTTTTGGTTCTCGCGATTGAATTCTAAAATCCTTTCCATGTTTAAGAGAAGAAGGTTTCTTTCGGAGATTTTATCAAAAGCGCCAGCTTTAATAAGACTTTCTAGTGATTTTTTATTTAAATTCTTTGAATTTACTCGAGAAACAAAATCGTTAATTGATTTAAATTCTCCATTAGTTTTTCTTTCTTGAACTATAGCTTCCACAATTTTAGAGCCAACATTTTTAATAGCTAAAAGCCCGAAGCGAATTTGTTTTTTACCGGGGATAACGGTAAAGTTTCTCCAACTTTGATTAATATCTGGAGCCAAAGTTTCAATACCTGTTTTTTTAGCTTCTCCAATTAAAAACCCAATTCTTTCTACATCTGTTTTTTCTGAAGTTAGGAGAGCTGATGTAAACTCGACTGGAAAATTAGCTTTAAGGTAAGCAGTTTGGTAGGCAATGGTGGCGTAAGCACAACTGTGACTTCTATTGAACCCATAACGAGCAAACGGTAAGACCCATTCCCAGATTTTTTTAGCAACAGTTTCGCTTATTCCGTTTTTCTTCATTCCATCTATTAACTTACTTTTTTGGGTTATCAAGAGTTCTTTTATTTTTTTACCGATAGCTTTTCTTAAAATATCAGCATCAGCAAGGCTAAAACCGGCTAATTTTTGGGCTATTAACATCAGGTCTTCTTGGTATACCGGTAAACCATAAGTTTTTTCTAAAACTTCTTTTAATTTTGGATGAATATATTCGACTCTTTTCTTTCCTTGTTTTCGATCAATATAGTCGGGAATAATAGACATTGGTCCGGGACGATAAAGAGCAACCATGGCAATAATGTCTTCGATGTGGGTCGGTTTTAGTTGTTTTAAATATCTTTGAAAGCCAGCTGATTCTAATTGAAAAACACCTACGGTATTTCCTTTTTGTAGTAATTCATATGTTTTTTTATCATCAAGAGGAATTGTCTCGATATTAATTTTTTTCTTTTGAACTACATAAATTCTAGACAAAGTGTCTTCAATAATTGTCAGATTTTTTAGTCCTAGAAAATCTATTTTTAAAAGACCAACATCTTCAACGGCGTGCATATCATATTGAGCAACTATTGCGGTTTCGTCTTGCGTTGGATGCTGTAAAGGAACAATCTCATCTAACGGGTCTTTCGAAATTACTACTCCACAAGCATGGGTTGAAGCATGTCTAGCTACACCTTCTAGTTTTCTAGCAAAATTTATTAATTTTTCAGCTTTATCGTCAGTCTCATAAAGCTGTCTAAATTCCGTAATTTTATTTAAAGTTTCGTCTAACTTAAATCCAAGAGGAATCATCTTTGCAATCTTGTCGCAATAACTGTATTCATAACCAAGAGCTCTTCCCACATCTCTAATAGCTGCCTTGGAAGCCATCGTTCCAAACGTTATAATTTGAGCCACTTTATCCTTTCCGTATTTTTCAGTTACATATTTAATAACCTCGTCTCTTCTCCTGTCTGTAAAATCAAGGTCAATATCTGGCATTGATATTCTTGATGGATTTAAAAATCTTTCAAACAAAAGGTTATATTTTAAAGGGTCAATATTAGTAATACCTGACAGATAGGCTACTAACGAACCTCCAGCAGAACCTCTACCTGGACCAACAATAATTCTTTTTTCTTTAGCCCAGTTAACAAAGTCTTGAACAATAAGGAAATAACAAGAAAAACCCATTCGGTTTATCATATCTAATTCGTAATTTAATCTTTCGGGAAGTTCTTTTGGGGGGGAGTCTCCATATCTCTTTTTAACTCCATTAAGACAGAGCTCTCTTAGATATTCTTCTGGTGGTTGATCTTTCGGAGTTTTAAAATATGGTAACTTTATTTTTCCAAGAACAAAATCAAAATTACACATATCAGCTATTTTTTGAGTATTTTCAATAGCTTCTGGGATGTGTTTAAAATCTTTAGCCATTCTTTCGGGAGACCTAACAGAAAAATCTTCACCCATCATACTTAATCTGTCTGGATTGTTTGGGTCAGCTCCAGTATTAATTAACATAAGAATATCTTGAGCTTCTGCATCTTCAGATTTTAAGTAATGACAATCGTTTGTAGCTACTAGGGGAATATTCAAATCTTTTGATATGGAAATTAAAACTTTGTTTACTGCATCTTGTCCTCTTACGTTGGGATGATGTTGTAATTCTAAATAAAAGTTTCCTTTACCAAATATTTTTTCATATTTTACAGCAACCTCTTTTGCCTCTTTAGTACGTCCAGATAAAATAAGTTGAGGAATTTTTCCTTGAATACAGGCAGTTAAGCCAATTAATCCTTCGGAGTGTTTAGCTAAAAGCTCTTCGTCAATTCGGGGTTTGTAGTAAAATCCTTCTAAGTGTGCTCTTGTTATAAGTTTAACTAGGTTTTTATATCCAACTGCATTTTTAACAAGCAAAACTAAGTGGTGTCTTTTATTGTCGACGTTTGCTTGTTTTCGGTGCATACTCTCGAGAGCAACATACATCTCGCAACCAATTATTGGTTTTATCCCTTTCTTTTTCGCTTTTTTATAAAACTCTATTGCACCATAAAGTACACCATGGTCTGTAAGGGCAACTGAATCCATTCCAAGTTTTTTTACATGATCTAAAAGCTCGTCTATTTTAGGTAGACCATCTAATAGGGAATAGTGCGAGTGAACATGAAGGTGGGTGAATTTCATAATCTAAAACTTCTGAAAATTTAGAATAAAATCTTAGGCGAGCCACTATATGGCTCGTAGCTACTTAGGTTATTTTACTTTTCTGGGGCCATCAAGTCAAATTATATAGTTGTTCTTTATTTGTTGAATTAATATAATAGAAAAATGAGATACCCAAATTTTTTAGAAGAAAAAAAACTGTGGAAAAAAGGATTTAAGGTTGTGGCTGGTTTGGATGAAGCTGGTCGAGGACCCTTAGCTGGACCGGTTGTAGCGGGGGTAGTTGTTATTAAACAAAAACCTAAAAAATTAAGAAAGTCAGATTTATTGCTAATAAAAGAATTAAGCTCTTTTGGTGTTAGGGACTCTAAAAAACTTACATCGAAAAAAAGAGAGGAATTATATAAAATTCTTACTAGTTCTAATTTAACTTATTGGGCTACGGGTAGAGTTTCAGAAAAGAAGATTGATCAGATCAATATTTTAGAAGCAACGAAGCTGGCTATGCTAAAAGCAATAGAAAAATTAAAAAGGAAGAATCCTAGATTAAAAATAAGTTTTTTAATTATAGACGGGAGAATGAGTCTTAATGTTGATATTCCCCAAAAATCAATTGTAAGAGGAGATGATAAAGTTTTTTCAGTGGCAGCAGCTTCTATCCTTGCTAAGGTAACGAGAGATAAAATAATGGAAAAATACAATAAAATATATCCTAATTATGGGCTTTCAGAAAACAAAGGATATGGAACAGCTTTTCATTTTAAAATGATTAAAAAGCACGGTTCTTGTAAAATTCACCGAAATAGTTTTAGGCCCATGAGGGTTGATTTGAAGTTAAAGCAATCAAAACGAACTAAGCCTAAATCTTAAAAATCAAAATTGTTATATTAAGACTTGAATAAGTTAATTGTTTTTGCTATATTAGTTTTATATGACCGTACCAAAATCAAGAGGAACTAAATCAAAAAGAGATAAAAGAAGGCTTCATATTTTTTTGAAGAAGCCTACTGTAACTAAATGTTCAAAATGTGGAAAGATGATTCCTCCACATACAGCCTGTTCTTTTTGTGGCTATTATAAAGGAAGACAGATAGTTGATGTTTTAGCTAAGCTTACAAAAAGAGAAAAGAAAGAGAAAGAAAAGAAAATAAAGAACGAAGAAAAAATTGCTAAAGAGAAGAAAGTCTTAAATTTACAAAAACTATCCAAAAAATAGGTTGGATCATTTGTTATAAAACTCTTGTTTGAATATTAAAAATTGAAAATTATTTTATACTATGGGTTCAAGGCATTTATCAAGGAGTGTTGCTATGCAATCTCTTTATGAGTGGGATTTTTCTGAGAAAAAATTAAGTCTAGAAGGAATAATAGAGAGAAATATTAAAGAGTTTAGTCCAGGAATGGAAGACGAGACTTTTATTTGGGAGCTAGCTGTTGGTGTTGTTAAATATCTTAAAGAAATTAATAAGATCATTAAAAAAGCTGCCCCACAATGGCCAATTGATCAGATATCTATTGTTGATAGAAATATTTTACGAATAGGAATTTATGAGTTATTGTACGAAGACAAGGAAGCCGTCCCCCCTAAAGTAGCTATAAATGAAGCAATAGAATTAGCTAAATCTTTTGGTGGAGAAAATTCTGGAAAGTTTATTAACGGAGTTTTGGGAACAGTTTTCGAACTTATTTCGGGAGAAGAAGAAACTACTAAAAAATCCGTAAAGAAAAAGAAAGAAAAGAAGAGTAGTAAGAAAAAATAAAACAAATAAATGAAAGACTTTTCACTTTTTGAGAAAAAAATCAATTTAAAATTCAAAAATAAAAATCTTCTTATCCAAGCTTTTGTACACCGTTCTTATTTAAATGAAAATCCAAACTTTGAACTACACCACAACGAAAGATTGGAATTTTTAGGAGATGCTGTGTTAGAGCTTGTAGTAACCGAAGATCTTTATGTTAAATATCCAGACAAATCAGAGGGAGCGTTAACAAACTGGAGAGCTTCACTTGTAAATTCAAAAATGCTGGCAAAGATTGCCGAAGAATTAGATTTTAATAATTTTTTATTACTTTCTAAGGGAGAATCAAAGGAGTTTGGAAAAGCTAGAAAATTTATTTTAGGAGATGCCCTGGAAGCTGTTATTGGGGCTATTTATCTTGACCAGGGATACGATGCTTGTAAAAATCTTATTATAAAATACTTAATGAAAGAGTTGCCAGTTATTATTGAAGAGGGACTTTATAAGGATTCTAAATCAAAGTTTCAAGAAGAAGCTCAGGAGAAAGAAGGGATAACTCCCACATATAGGACAATAAAAGAGTGGGGTCCTGATCACACAAAACATTTTATTATCGGTGTTTTTTTAGGAGAACAATTAATAGCAGAGGGTGAGGGTTCTTCAAAACAAGAAGCTGAAGAAAAGGCTGCTAAAAAAGCATTGGAAATAAGAAAAAACAATAAAGAAAAATAAATTAAAAAATAGAAATTATTAAATTATATGTTAACTATTCGTTTATTTCGTGTCGGTAAAAAAAATCAGCCCTTTTTTAAAATTGTAGTAATTGATAAGAGGAGAGCTGCAAAAAGAGGTCGCTTCGTAGAAGAGGTTGGTTTTTGGAATCCTTTAACTAAGGAAAATTCCTTAAAGAAAGAAAGGATTGAATACTGGATGTCAGTTGGAGCTCAACCTTCAGATACATTACTTAATTTATTAATTAAGAACGGAATCGTCAAAGGAAAGAAAATCAAAAAGAATAAAAAATCCAAAAAAGATAAAAAGAAAAAAGGGGACACTACTCCAAAAGAAGAGATAAAGTCAGAAGAGAAAGTAAAGAAAGAAGCTGTTCCTGAACAAAAAACAGAAACAACTCCAGAAGTTAAAGAAGTTGTAGAAACTAAAAAGCCTGAGAATCCTGATACTAAAAAAGAAGACAAAGAAGAAAAAACTCCTGAAAAGGAAACAAAGACAGAAAAAGTTGAAGAGGGAGTAAAAAAAGAAGAGCCCAAAATCGAAAAAATAGAAGAAAAGAAAGAAGAAAAGTCTGAACAAATAACTTCTCCTGAAAAATTAAAAGAAGTTAAAGCCCCAGAAAAAACTAAAGAGATTGAAGATTCAAAAAAGCCAGAAGAAATTTCTGCTCCAGAAGAGATTAAAAAAGTTAAAGAACCAAAAAAAGTAGAGAAGATCGAAGAATCCAAAGAAAAGAAAGAAGAGAAAAAAGAATAACACAGAGAAAAAATTAATTTTATAAAAAACTGCCTTAAATTACTTAGCAACCTAAAAGGCAGTTTTTGTTTACGAAAAATTTCTTTTTACCAAAACCAACTTAACCTATTGACAGATTTGAATATTATGATATAATAACCGTGTCGCAAATGATTGCGACGTGGACCAAGAATTGCCAAAATTCTCCTTTCCTGAGCCATCTTCTGATGACAGGGAGAGGAATGAGGGAGAAAAGTAAAGATAGTACTAAGGTCTCTTTCGTTCCTTTCCCTAGGAGAGTCTAAAAAATACTTGACACTTTTAAGGCAACAAATATAATATCAAATATAGGTAGCTTTTAAAAAGCTCCCCCCTGTAATAAAGTTAACAGGTAAGGCGATTCTCCTGAAGAGAACGAGAGTCAGTGAGCCCTGAAAGGTCGAGCTACTAAGTAATGAAAACGAATTAATTGTTTAACGAAACTATGACAAACGGAACACCTGATCAAGAATTTCTTGAATACATCATCAAATCTTTGGTTGATAATCCTGAAGATGTTAGTGTTGACCGTAGGGTTGACGAAATGGGAGTTTTACTTTCCTTAAGAGTAAACCCAGAAGACATGGGACAGATTATTGGTAAAGCAGGATCTACCGCTAGAGCCATTAGAAATTTGGTTCGAATAGTTGGTCTTAAAAACCACGCCAGAGTAAACTTAAAAATTGAGGAGCCAGAAGGAAGCACTAGACCTGCTCCCGAAAGAAAAGCTCCTGAACCAGAAAGATCTGAAGGATTAGAAGATCTAAAAATCTAAACTTTTTTCAGATTTACTATTAGAGAAAACGATGCTATAAATGAATAGCATCGTTTTCGATTTTTAAGGTATTTAAAACTATATAATTTATGATTAGGTTTGATATTATTTCGATTTTTCCAGAAATATTTGACTCTTATTTTAAGGTTAGTTTAATTGATAAGGCTCAAAAGAAAAAATTAATTAAAGTAAAGATTCACGATTTAAGGAAATGGGCTACCGACAAGCATCACATTATTGATGATCGTCCCTATGGAGGAGGAATAGGTATGGTGATGAAGCTTGAACCAATTTATAAAGCAGTAAACGAAATTAAAAAACTTAAAAAAACAACCAAAAGAAAAAGAAAGATAATTTTATTTACACCGAGAGGGAAGAGTTATCACCAAAAAACTGCTTACAATATTTCAAAACTTGATCATGTTATTATGATCTGTGGACGCTACGAAGGTATTGATGAAAGGGTTGCAAAATATATTGCTGATGTAGAACTATCTATTGGAGACTATGTTCTAATGGGGGGAGAATTAGCTGCTATGGTTGTCGTTGAATCTACCGCCAGATTAATTCCGGGAATATTAGGAAAACCCCAATTATTAGGAGAAAGAACAACAAAGGATAAGGGTTTTATTGAATACTTGCAATATACTAGGCCAGAAGTTTTTAAACCTCGCCCTAATCGTTCCTCTAAAGCTCGTGGTGTTAAAAATTGGCGCGTACCTAAAATCTTACTATCTGGTGATCATAAAAAAATCGCAGAATGGAGAGCAGAACGAAGAAAAATCATAAATAAATAAGTAAATGTTCTTTAATTTTTTAAACGGGGTTGATATATAAATAAAATTAGTTTATAATATTTTATAACTATGGGTGGTTGGCAGAGCAGCTATTGCACCAGTCTGTAAAACTGGCGTCTTCGGACTTCGGGGGTGCAAGTCCCTCACCACTCACACTTTTTATTGATAATTGATAATTTGTAGGGCAGTATTTTAACTTGGCAACTACTTAAACTTGCCGATGTAGCTCAGTTGGTAGAGCACCTCCATGGTAAGGAGTAGGTCGCCAGTTCAAGTCTGGCCATCGGCTCATATGGCAAAAAAAAAGAAACAATTTGTAAAGATGCAGTGTACGGAATGCAAGAGGATTAATTACTATACTCATAAGTCCAAAAAAATGGCTAGTGAGAAGTTAGAATTGAAAAAATATTGCAAATGGTGCAAAAAACATACCTCACACAAAGAAACAAAAAAGTAATAACTAAAAGTTTACTTATACTTTCTGTACAAGAAAATATTAATGGGGGCGTCGGTTAACTAGGCAAACCACTTCTCTCCAAAAGAAGTATACTGGGGGTTCGATTCCCTCCGCCCCTGCGGTTTTTAAAGAATATGAAGAAATTTAAATTTAAAAAAGCGAAAATTCTATTAACACTTCCTGTGGCCTTAATTTCCCTTAAGCTTTATTTGGGAGCTGTATTAGGTTATTTTTTCGCAAAGATATTAGCAGGAAGAATTGATTCTACGATTTTTAATATTGGAAATTATCAAATTCACCTTCATCACTGGATAATGGGAGTTATAGGGCTAGCTGTAGTTTTATTGATTGGGTTTTCTCCACTAACTAGACATCTTCTTTGCGGCTTTTCGGGTGGATTAGTTTTTGAAGGTGTGGCTAATTATCCTGATTGGTATAAAATTATTATTAAAAAAAAGGAAGAAGCACTACTTTAGTAAAATATAAAAGAGAGACTCTATTTTAAGGCTTAAAATATAAATTAAAAGATCTAAAACCATAATATGAAAAAATCAGTGGTTATTTTTTTTATCATTTCAGCTGTTTTAGCATTTACACTTAATATTTATTTTAAAAAACCAGAAACTAAATTTACATTAGTAGGGGTTGACAGAGAGAATATTTCGCAAGAAATTTCTGAAACAGGTCAAATTAAAAAAGGAGAAAAAGTAACTCTTGGTTTTAAATCTTCTGGAATAATTGAAAACATTTATGTCTCAATTGGGGAAAAAATAAAAACAGGGGATGTTTTGGCAAAGTTGGAAAATGACCAACTTAAAATTCGGCTAGATAAAGCTATGGCCGGATTAAGTATCTCTCAGTCTCAATTAAACAAACTGTTAAGGGGGGCAACTTCAGAAGAAATTCAGCTTTTAGTAACTGGAGTTAATAACGCAAAAACTTCTTTAGCTTCAGCAGAGCAAAGCTTTAAAGATATAAAAGATCAGGGAGAGGAAAACCAAAAAGCTTCTTACGAAGACGCTTTAAGTGTTTTGAATAATTCTTATTTAAGAGCTACAAATGCGTTTAACACTGTAAGCCTTATTCAAAGAACATATTTTAATACTGGTAACCAGACCAGCTTTGAAGTTGATGAAAACAAAGACAAAATAGAAGAATCAATTAATGAAATTCAGCCATATTTAAATATTGTGGAGGATTCTGGAAAAAATGAAAGTATTGATACGGCTCTTTTAAAAACAAAAGAATCTTTATCTGATATTTCTTTTGCCCTAAAAGATATTCGAGAAAGCTGTGAGAATCCAAACTATAAAGACTTAGTTTCATCAGCCAATAAAACAACTTTAGACGCTCAGAGGGAATATATTAATTTAGCCATAACAAACACTCTCAACGCTCAACAAGCTATCTCTTTAATAAGGTTAACTAATATTGCGAATATTAATAATTATCAATCTCAAATTAATTCAACTCAAGGACAACTAGAGGTAGCTGAAAATACACTAGCTCAGGCTACTGCGGCTCCAAGAGAGGAAGATGTTAGTTACTACGAAGCTCAGGTCTTACAAGCAGAAGCAGAGGTAAATCTTATTAGAAAACAAGTTGAAGATAGTGTTTTAAGGAGCCCAATAGACGGCCAAATTGTTCAAATTCAAAAAAGATTAGGAGAGACTGCACAATTAGCTATGGCGGTAATGTCTTTAATCCCAGAAGAATCTTTTCAAGTAGAGGTAGATATTCCCGAGGTTAGTATCGGAAAAATTAGACTGGGAAATATTTGTAAAATTACCCTTGATTCTTTCCCAGAGCAAGAATTCTTTGGCAAGGTAATAGATATTGAACCAGCTGAAACTATTCTTTCTGGTGTTGTTTATTACCGAGCAAAAGTTAGCCTTAGTGCAGAAGGCTTTAATATTAAAACTGGAATGACAGCTAATGTTATTATTATTGCTAACTCTAAAGAGAGCGTTTTAGTAGTTCCCCAAAGAGCTGTTCTATATAAGGAGGGTAAAAGAACAGTTAGAATTCCTCTTGATGATTATACTTTTGAAGAAGTTGAAGTAGGGGTTGGGCTTAAAGGAAGCGACGGAATGATAGAAATTTTATCTGGTCTAAAAGAGGGAGACAAAGTAATTACTTTTATTAAAACAAATGGCGAAAACAACTGAGGTAATTGAAGTTCGTGACGTAAGAAAAGAATATCGTAATGGTGCAATTAAAACAGATGTATTGCAAGGAATTAGTTTAAAAGTATTTGAAGGAGACTTCCTAGCAATTATGGGGCCATCTGGTTCCGGAAAATCAACCTTAATGCACATTATGGGTTTTTTAGATAGGCCAACTTCAGGAAGTTGTAATTTTAGGGGAAAACATATTGATAGTTTGTCTGATGATGAGTTGGCTAGAATTAGAAATAAAAAAATGGGTTTTGTTTTTCAGATGTTTAATTTATTAGCTAGAACATCTGTTTTGGATAATGTTAGATTACCTCTTTTTTATTCTGGACTAAAAGGTAAAGAAGAACTTGAATTAGCAAAAAGAGCTATTGAATTAGTGGGTCTTACTGATAGGTCTCATCATTTACCAAACCAACTTTCGGGAGGAGAAAAACAAAGAGTAGCTATCGCTAGAGCAATAGTAAATAACCCAGAAGTGATTTTTGCTGATGAGCCAACCGGCAACCTAGACAGTAAATCAGGTCAACAGATTATGGATGTTTTACAAAAACTTAACAATCAAGGACATACAATAGTTTTAGTTACTCACGAGAAATATACGGCCGAAATGGCTAAAAAAATGATTTTAATAAAAGACGGAAAAATTGTTTATAATCAAAAAGTTGACCATCGAAGATTTGCTAAAGATGGTTTTGAAAAATAATGAAACTAACTGATACATTTAAAACTGCTATTATTGGATTAAAGACAAACAAAACTCGTTCGGCGTTAACTATGCTCGGAATTGTAATTGGAATAGCTGCCGTTATTACTATGAATTCTATTGGGGCTGGAGCTCAAAACTTAATTTTAAGTAGAGTAGCTTCTATGGGGTCAAACAATATTTTTATTGAACCTGGTCCTTGGTCTAAAAGAATGGAGAAGGGAAGTATGATGCAATCTATGGTGGAAGAGGCTAATATTACAAGCTTAAAACGTGAAGATGCTATTGCTATAGCAAATCACCCTTTAATAGAAATGGCTGCTCCTTTTACAATGGGCGTTGGAAGAATAGTTTATTTAGATGTTGATAAAAAGAGTAGTTATTCGGGTATTACTCCAGATGGCCAAAAAATAAATGAAAATAATGTCATACTAGGACGCGATATTAATGAGGATGAGGTTAAAAGTATGGCTAAGGTAGTTGTTTTAGGCTTTACGTTAAAGGAAGATTTGTTTGGAGAGGAGGATCCTATAGGAAAAATTATTAGAATTCAAAAGACAAACTTTAGAGTTATTGGGGTGATGGAGGAACAGGGAGTGCAAATGTTTCAAAATATGGATACTTATGCTTTTATTCCTATTACTACTACTCAGAAGCTTTTATTAGGCACAGACCATGTTAAATGGATTATTGCCAAGGCTTGGGATGAAGACAGGATAGATGAAATTGTCTCTGATTTAAGGCTACTTTTAAGAGAAAGGCATAGTATTTATAATCCTAGTGGTGATTTAGCTAAAGACGATTTTAAAATAATGACTCAAAAGGAAACTGCTGATATTTTAACATCAGTTACCGGAGTTCTTACTATGTTCTTATCTAGTGTCGCGGGAATAGCTTTGGTGGTTGGGGGAATTGGAATAATGAACATTATGTTAGTTTCTGTAAACGAAAGAACTAGAGAGATCGGTTTAAGGAAAGCAGTGGGTGCTCGCAAAAAAGATATTTTAAATCAATTTTTAATGGAAGCTGTTACTCTAACCTTTTTGGGAGGAGTAATAGGTATTTTATTAGGACTTACATTCTCTTATTTAGGGGGAGTAATATTAGGAAATATGTTAGACTTAAAGTGGTCTGCACCCCTTTCCCTAGACTCTATTTTATTATCTGCTGGAGTAGCTATAGTAATCGGTTTAGTTTTCGGAATTTATCCGGCACGAAAAGCTGCTGAATTATCACCGATAGAAGCCTTGCGATACGAATAATTTTTAAAATTAAGATAAATTAATTCAAATTAAAATTATGTATTTTTTAATTTTAGTAGCTGGATTTGGGGGTGGCGTAGTAAGGGGCTTAGTTGGATTTTTTAAACATCAATTTTCTTATAAAAACGTAGAATTTAAGTGGCCGTATTTTTTAGGAACTATTTGCTTGTCTGGTATTATCGGTCTTTCTTCTGCTCTGGCTATTAAAAATATTGGGTTTACCTTTGAGAGTTCCTTTGATCCGGCATTAAGTTTTAT
This sequence comes from bacterium, assembly GCA_030591065.1. Classification (GTDB taxonomy): domain Bacteria; phylum Patescibacteriota; class Minisyncoccia; order Minisyncoccales; family JANBVM01; genus JAUVBU01. The sequence goes on from JAUVBU010000006.1 coordinate 17,642, forward strand.
TATTGGTTATGCGGGAGGTGATTTTATAGAAAACATTTATAAAATTATTATAGGAAAATCTTCTCTTCATTCTTCTTAGAAATATTGTTATAGGAACACTTTAACAACTAAGGGATATTTTTTAAAATGATAAATCTTATTGATTTATTAATTAAAGACGGGTGGTTGAGGACTCCAAGGATTATTGAAGCTTTTCGTCAGATTAAAAGAGCTGATTTTTTAGGTATTCCAGATAATAATAAACTAAAAAACAAAGATTTTTTAGCTGAAATGGACGAACCTCTACCTATAGGTTATGGCCAGACTATTTCTCAACCTTTGGTAGTAGCTTTTATGATAGAACAATTGAAACCTAAGGAGGGAGATAAAATTTTAGACATAGGGTCTGGTTCTGGGTGGACTACAGCCATCCTTTCTCATACTGTAAGCCCTACTGGAAAAGTGATAGCTCTAGAAATAATTCCAGACCTAAAAGATTTTGGAGAAAAAAATGTTTCAAAATATAATTTTGTTAAAAATAAGGTAGCTAAATTTGTATGTGCCGACGGGTCGGTCGGATATAAAAAAGAAGCTCCCTTTAATAATATTTTAGTTTCTGCTTCTTCGGAAAAAATTTATCAGTCCTGGAAAGATCAACTAAAAGTGGGAGGTAGGATTGTTGCTCCGATTAAATCTTCAATTTGGGTTCTTACTAAAAAAACAGAAACTGAATTTAAAGAGGTGGAATATCCCGGGTTTTCGTTTGTTCCACTAGTGACAAAGAATGACGACTAAATAAAATGATGAGTTTTAATAAAAAAACAAAAATAATAATTTATTTTTCTCTTGTATTTATAGGATTAGCTTTTCATATTTGGAGAGAAATCAATTTACCAAATACAACCTCGCTAGAAGATAGCTTGTTTATAGTAGAGAGTGGTTGGAGTCTTTTCGATACTTCAGAAGCCTTAAAGAGAAATGGCTTAATTAAAAGTAAAGAACTTTTTAATATCTGTGTTCTTTTTAGTGGAAATCAAAAGGGACTTCAAGCGGGAACATATAATTTAAACTTTTCAATGAGCATAGCGGGTGTTGCTCAAAAAATAATTAAAGGAGAAACAATAAAGCAAGAAATAACTATTCCTGAAGGCTGGAACTTAAGAGATATTGGTTGGTATTTTGAAAATAGGGGAATGTTTCAAGCTGAAGAGCTTTTTGAATTAGTTGGATTTCCAGCTATTGATTATTCAAAAACAAGTGATTTGCCAGAACCAAAAGATTTTAGTTCGGACTATAACTTCTTAACAACAAAACCTCAAAATCTTTCTCTAGAAGGATATCTTTTTCCAGATACATACGAAATAGAAAAAGATAGTTCGTTAGAAGTTATTGTTAGAAAAATGTTATTGAACTTTGATATAAAACTAAATCAAGGCTTAAGAGTAGAGATAGAAAAACAAAGAAAAACAATATTTGATATTATTGTTATGGCTTCTTTGTTGGAAAAAGAAGTAAGGGGTATTGAAGATAAAAAAATTGTTTCAGGTATTTTATGGAAAAGATTAGAAAATTACTTTCCATTACAGGTAGATGCCACCATAGCTTATATTACAAGTAAAAAAACAACCCAGATATCAATAACGGAAACCAAAACAGAGTCTCCATATAATACCTATAAATACTTAGGATTACCTGTTGGTCCAATTTGTAATCCGGGAATAGAAAGTATCGAAGCAGCTATATATCCAGAAAGTAATAAATATTGGTATTATCTTTCAACGCCAGAGGGGGAAACTATTTTTAGTAAAACTCTCTTAGAGCACAATATTGCTAAAGCAAAATATTTAAAATAATATTTTAAAATTGTGAACGAACAAGTAAAAAATAAAAAAGCATTATTAATTATTGCTTTCCGAGGATTTAAAGATCCAGAATATTTTATTACCAAAGAAACTCTAGAGGAA
>JAUVBU010000025.1 GCA_030591065.1 bacterium
GGAGAAGCTCCACTACCAGTTCCTCCCCCCAAGCCACCGGTAATAAAAACCATATCTGCACCAACGAGAGCCTCTTCAATTTTTTCCATATCTTGCCTTGCTGCCATTTCCCCAACCTTAGGGTTCATTCCCGTACCCAATCCTTGAGTTATTTCTCCACCTATTTTTATTGTCACGTCAGCTCTAGTTTTTTTCAAGTCTTGATAGTCTGTATTAACAGCAATAAGCTCTACTCCTTTGATGTTAGATTTTTTCATTCTCAAAATAGCGTTTCCTCCAGATCCACCCACACCTATTACTTTAATTTTCGTGTTCATAAATATATTAATTCTATGGAATAAAAATTTTAAATCCTTTTTTAAGAAAAGAAGATATGTTTTTCAAAATATCAGACCCCCCAGTTCTTTTTGCTCTTTCAGCATCACTTCCCAGTAAAGCTAATCCGCAAACAGTTGCCATTCCCGGGTCTTCGCTTACCCCTAAAATACCTTTTGGTTTTCCTATTATAACCGGTAAATTAAACTTATCTTTCGCTAATCTTACAATCTTGGGTAGTTTTGATCCAGCTCCAGTTAAAACTATTCCGGCAGGTAAGCTTTTTTCTTTAGATATTTTTTCTAATTCTTTTTCTGCTTCTCCGAAAATATCTAAAAGCCTTGCAGAAATAACTTTCACTAATAGTTTATCAGAAAAAACTAAAGGTTCACCATCTTCGGTTTCAATTTCTTGTTTTTTATCTTTTCCTCTAAAAATACACGCTCCCTGCTCAATTTTTATTCTTTCAGCTATATCAAGTCTCGTTTTTAAAGCAATAGCTAGATCTCCAGTAATATTTTTGGAGGCCATAGGTATTACTGCAAAATGGATTAAACTTCCTTCCTCATAAACAGCTAAACTACTAATCCCGGCTCCGATATCTAAAAGGGCTACTCCTGACTCTTTTTGACTTTCAGTTAAAACAGCTCTAGCTGCAGCTATAGGAGAAATAACTAAATCAGAAGCTTCGAGTCCAGAATCCAAAACTGCCTTTTTAGTATTTCTTAAATAAGATGAAAATCCTCCTAAAGCTAAAATATCTACTTCTAACCTTATTCCCTGAAGTCCTTTGGGGTTTTTAATTCCTTTTTCAGTATCAACAATAAATTCTTTAGGATAATGATCAAAAATTTCCCTATTTTTTGAAGGGAGACTAATTGCTTGAGCCGCATCTAAAACTCTTTTAATATCTTCTTCTGATATTATTTGGTTTGCCCTAGAAACAGAAACTAGTCCATGCGATTGGACTGAAAAAAGATGACTTCCATTATAGTTTGCGTAAACTGAATTAATTTTTTGGCCAGTCTCTTGATAAGCCTTATAAAAAAGACTTTGGATTATTTCTGATACTCTTTCCGGATTAATTACTGTGCCGTTTCTAATTCCAACAGACACTTCTTCGTCTTGAAAAACTGGCTCCAAAGCTTCGTCTTCTGATTTTTGACCCACAATTAAAACCCTAATCCTTGAAGTACCAATATCTAGTCCAGCTATAAGTTTTTCTTTTGACATGCTTTGCTTTAAAAGTTTATATTTCCCTTAATCAGTTAACGTAAGATAATAATCTTCTTTTTTTTCCATTCTTTTGGCTTCTTTTTCTGACCTCTCGTGGTCATAACCTAAAAGATGTAATATTCCGTGAATCAAAACTCGGCTAAGTTCTTTTTTAAAAGTAAGTCCAAGTTCCTTGGCGTTCTTTTCCACTTGACTCGGACAAATAACAATCTCTCCTAAAATACTTACATCAATCTGTTCTTTTTTTTCACTATAGTTAACCTCTGCTTCCGAAAAAGATAATACGTCTGTCGGATAGTCTTTTTTTAAATATTGCTTATTTATCTTTTTTATCTCTTCTTCTTTTATAAAAGCTATAGATATTACTGCTCCCTTTTTTCCTTCTCCAACTAAAACGTCGTTAGTAAGTTTTTTAAAAGATTTTTCGTTTATCGAAAACTCGGTTAGGTTGTTAATCTCTATCATGACAAAGCATTTCTTTAACAATTTTTGAAACTAAAGAATTATCTGCCCTTCCTTTTGTTTTTAGTATAATCTCAGCCATTACTCTTCCCATGTCTTTAATATCTTTGGCTCCAGTTTTTTCAACAGCCTCTTTGCTTATTTTTACCACCTCTTCTTCCGAAAGTTGTTGTGGTAAATATATTTTTAAAATATCTATTTCTTTTTTTTCTTTTTCTACCAAATCTTCCCTTTTCCCTTTTTCAAAATCCAAAATTGCTTTTTTCCCCTTCTTAATTTCGGAAAGAATAAAGCTAATAATCTCTTCGTCAGACAAAAGGCTTTCCTTGTCTAAATCAGAAGCGTTAAGTTCTGGCTTTTCTTTACTTATATTATATCTCTTTTCCTTTTCTTTGTTTACTAAACCAGCTTTTAACATCCTTAAAACAGAGAGTTCGATTTCTCGCCTCTCTTTTAAAGATTCTTTAAGGTCTCGTTCAATTCTTTCTTTTAACATATAGAAAAAGAAAAATAATTTCGAAGCTTTTTATAATAGGAAAAACTAATATCTTCTTTTGAACCTTTTAGGCTCTATTCCTAATTTTTTCATTCTTTCGTATTCTTCTTTCTTTGTTTCCCTTCTTAAAGCAGCTCTTTTTTTAAGCTGATTTGATTTTGGTCTCTGTCTATATCTTAACTTTCTGACCCTAGACAAAAGACGACTTTTTTTAAGCCTTTTTGTAAAGCGTCTAATTAAACTCTGAGACCTTTCTCTCGTTTTTTTTACTACTTCTAATGCCATAATATAACAGCTCTAAGTCTAAAGTTCTAAAATAACAAACTTTAAATTTAAAACTCTTTATTAATTATTAATTTTCAATATTTAAAACTTAGCATTTAATTCCAGATAAATCAAAGCTAAGGCATGCCCGGAACGTTTCTTTCTGTCGAATTTTTCCATCCAGCCAAAAGATGAAGATGCAAATGATCTATTATTTGTCCTCCACCTCTGCCAACATTAAATACTAATTTATATCCTTTTTCGTCTATTTCCAGCTTTTTAGCTATTTTCTTTGCCGTTAAAAACATTTTACCAATCAAACTCTCATCTTCTGCTTCTAGGTGATTAATCGAAACAATATGTTTTCTAGGAATAATCAAAATATGAATCGGGGCTTTTGGATTAATATCTTTAAAAACAACAAACTCGTCATCTTTATAAATTATTGAAGCCGGAACAGTCTCTTGAGCAATTTTACAAAATAAGCAATCCATAACTTCTAAGTATTATTTACAAAGTTTTTTCATTTCTTTTACTATTTTTTCCATATCTACCTCTTTTTGCTTTCCCGTACTCATATATCTAATAATTATTCTTCCTTTCAAAGCTTCTTTTTGACCTAAAATTAAAGTGTATTTAGCTCCTGCCTTGTCTGCGGCAGATAACTGAGCTCTTAAAGAATCGCGGCCAAGTGATTCTAAAACTGGAATTCTTGCTTTTCTAAATTCTTCCATTAACTTTAAAGTTTTTCTCTTTGCCAGCCCTCCTAATTGTGCTAAAAAGATTTGGGGTTTTGCTTTATGAGAAGGCTTAATTTTGTCTTTCTTCATCGCCCCAATAATTCTCTCTATACCCATAGCCGCTCCCGTAGAAGGAGTATCATTTTCTTTTTTTGTGCTTAAAAGTTCAGCTAAACCATCGTATCTCCCTCCACCACCCAAAGCGTTTTTAGATAAAGCTGGAGAACCTTCTTCTTGTCCTTCTTCTTTATTTTCAGAAGAAGAGAATATTTCGAAGACTGATTTTCCATAATAATCTAACCCCCTAACTAAGTGAGGGTTTAAAGAATAGGGTAATTCAAGTTCGTCTAAAAATTCAAGAAATTCCTTAAAGTCTTGATGACAATCACGACAAAGGTGGTCCATGGTCTGAGGAGCTTGCAAAACAATCCTCTGACATTTTTCTTCTTTACAATCTAATATCCTTAAGGGGTTTTCTTTTATTCTTCTTTGGCAATTAGCACAAAGGCTACTTGATCTTGATTTAAAATAATTCACCAAAATCTTCCTGTAATACGGCCGGCAACATTTACTACCAATACTGTTCACTTCTATAGCAATATTTTTCAATCTCAATTTTTTCAAAATAGCATAAAGAACTTGAACAATTTCAGCGTCCCTTACCGCTCCTTCTTCTCCAATAGATTCTAATCCAAATTGCCAGAACTGACGAAATCTCCCTGCTTGAGGTTTTTCGTATCTAAAAAATGGTCCGAAATACCAAAGCTTTATTGGTCGAGGAAGACTTTGCATTCCATTCTGAAGATAAGCTCTAATAACTGAAGCTGTTCCTTCTGGTCTCATCGTTAGATGATCTCCGCCCTTAGTTCTAAAAGAAAACATCTGTTTTTTAACTACGTCTGTAGATAAGCCTATCCCTCGAGAAAAAAGATCAGTTTCTTCTAGTATTGGTGTTTCTATTCTTTTAAAACCGTAAAATTCAGCAACCTCTTCAACGGCATCATGAATTTTTTTAAAATATTTTTGCTCTTCAGATAAAATATCGTGCATTCCTGTTGGGCTTTGAAATTTAAGTTTCATAATCGCAGATATTAATAAGAATAACCTCTAAAGGATATTCCATTAATGTTTATTTGCTAAATTAATATTTAAACTTAATTAAAATTGGCTATATGCTGGAACTTCAAACCCTCCCAAAGTTGCAAATGGCCAAGCTCTAAAATAAACTTTTCCAATAATATATCTTCTGGGTAAAGTTCCCCACCTCCTAGAATCTGAAGAAAAGTTTCTATTATCTCCTAAGACAAAAAATTCTTCGTCTGAAAGTTCAACCCTAATATTTCCCAGTGTTTCAATATCAGAAGATAAATATTCTTCTTCATCTAATTGGATTAATTCTTTTCCATTAAAAATCATCACTTTTCCATCTTTAATATCTACCGTTTCTCCGGGAAGACCAACAATTCTTTTAATATATCTCTGTGAAGGATTTTTAGGATACTTAAAAACAATTATTTCCCCTCTCTGAGGATCTTGAAACCTATAAGTAATTTCATCCACGATTAAATAGTCTCCGTCTTCAAAGTTGGGACTCATAGAAAATCCTTGAACAAAAAAGGGTTGAAAAATAAAATAGCGAATAGGAACTACAATCGCAACTGCGAGTAGGACAATTTTTACAATTTCGAGAGTAAACGAAAAAAGATTTTTTGCGGTCATATTTAATTTGTGAAACTAATAGTTTAAAAATAAAATGCTTTTACTATTTTACCAGTTTTTTGACTTTTGGCAAGTTTGATATAATTTACTTAAAATTTTAATTTTAACTATTTTTTTCATTTAAAATGTCTCAATTTTCAAAAAATGATATAATAATAAAAAATATGAAGCTTATTGTTGGATTAGGAAACCCAGACAAAAAATACAAGTTTACTAGGCATAATATCGGATTTAGAGTTTTAGATAGATTTTCAAAAGAAAATTGTTTTTCTGAGTTTACTTCTTCAAAAAAATTTAAATCCTTAATATCGGAAGGGATTATAGATAAAGAAAAGGTTGTTTTAATAAAGCCTCAAACTTACATGAACGAGTCCGGCAAAGCAGTAAAAGCCTTAAAGAGCCAATACAAATTATTAGCTAAAAACATTTGGGTAATTCATGACGATATAGATTTAGATTTTAAAAAGATTAAAATCGTTCAAAAAAGAGGCTCTGGTGGACACAAAGGAGTTATTTCTATTATTAATGAAATAAAAACAAAAGGTTTTGTAAGATTTAGGGTTGGTATAAAACCTAAAAAATTCCCGAGCAGTAAGGCTGGAAATAAAGATCCTGAATTTTTAGCACGATTTGTTCTCCAAAAATTCGGAGAAGAAGAGAAAAAAGAAATAAAGAAAACAATTAAAGATTGTGCCGAAATAATTTCTTTTAGTTTGAAAGAAGGAATAGAAAAAGCAATGAATCAGTTTAATAAATAAAAAAAGACCGAAAAAATTATTTCCCGGTCACACTACCATTCTATAGCTTTAATCATAAGAAAAGCTATAATTAACCCAATTACGATTGACCATAACCCAAGTAAGGGAAATAGTTTTATTGCAACATAGGTTGCAGGTCCCAGACAAATCATAATTACAGACAAAACAGTCATAATCATGGCTAGCGCCACCCCAATTACTAATAAAGCTTTCTTTATTTTTTCCATTTTTTTATCACCCCAATTTGGTTTTAATTAACCACTCTAACTATAAAAGAAAATAGTAATTTTGTCAAGTTGTTACGCTAATAAATAAAAAAAGACCGAAAATTTTTCGGTCAATACCTCCTAGATCTCATGACGAGAGTCTATACAATATTTTATAGTAATACTTATTGCTATAAAATTTATTGTAATTCCCAGAACGATATACATCCAGAAACACCAAAGCGTTAACGGCGTCTCAATTGTTTCAGTAACCTGATACAGCCAGTCACTCATTAAAGTCATTGAAGCAAACTGGGCAAAGATACCCACTATTGGAATTAATTCTATAAATAAGGTTGCTCCGTACAAAAGGCTAATTAATAGCCCTAAGAACAATCCGTTTGTTCCCTGGTCAATAAAGCCCAATACACTTAAGGTTGTGGCCATAATAATCCACGGAATAGTAATTATTTTATTCCATGTTCTACTGTCGCCACAAATAAAACAAACCCTTTTTATTGTTTCTTTTATTTTCATATTATCCACCATATTTAAAAAGTACTTGGTAGTCCTACACTATAAATAAAAAGTTAAGATTGTCAATTAAAATTTACAAAATAAAAAACCAAAAAATATAGAATTAAAACCTAAGATCAATAAAGCTGTTATTGTCGGCATTACCCCCTATTTTTTAAAAAGGGGTAATTTTTGGGTTGAAAAAAATATAGACAAATTATTAAA
>JAUVBU010000021.1 GCA_030591065.1 bacterium
GAGATTATTGTTTCCGAGGGCGCAACCCCAGAAGCTCCAGTTATAGATAGTTTAAGTTATTATTCTTCTCATTGCTCTACTCCGGCACAAGAGTGTACAAATCAATTTAATTGTTGTACTCAGCTAACAACGCAACAAGATTGTTGTGTAAAATTTAATATTACCGCTCATGATCCTGAGTCGCAACCTTTAACTTACGATTGGGATTTTGACGATGGGTCTGCCCATTCTAGCGCTGAAGATCCCGACCATCATTACGGTGTAGCTGCACCATATACTGTATTAGCTGAAGTTTCAGATGGAACATATCATACTTCAAACACAATACCTGTTTCTGTAGAAGATCCTACTCTTTCTGTTAGCTTGAGTGCCATACCTTCTTTTGGAACAGATTCTCTTTTAGACGTAGATTTAAGAGCAGTTGTTTCTGGGTCTATGTTCGGATTAGTAAGTTATAAGTTTGATTGTACAAATGATGGATTTTGGGAACTAGAAACTTCTCCTACTAGTACTATAGATTATACGGCTTACGATCTTTGTGATTACAGCACAACTAGTAATTATATTGCTAAGGTTTTAGTCGAAAGAGGAACTGGAAATGCTATAGAGACGGTATCTATAGACGTGATAGAAAGCGATTGTACTTCTGGTCAACAAACTATTTGTGTTTCTAGTCAAGGTTGTAATCACACTATTACTTGTCAGACAGACAATACTTGGCCTGCTTGCCCTATAGATGACTGTACAAAAAATGAAAGCGAAGGTTGTGGTAGTGGAGGAACAAGAACTTGTTCTGATACTTGTGAGTGGGGAGAATGTACCGACGAAGGAGAGTGCTCTCTTGACTCAGAATGTCCTTGTCCTGGAGATACTTGTGGCGGTCCAAATTACTATGATTATCCAGAATACGGTAGTGCTTCTTCTGGATACGGAAGTTGTATAGACTTTACTTGTGATGTTGGAACTGGGTCTGGAGCGCCTTGCGAGGCAAATGTTTCTGTCTTTGATTCAAGATGTAATCAAATACCTACTTGTGATTTGTTACAAGCTGTACCAATCCAAGGGGTAGAACCTTTAAGTGTTACCTTTACGGGAACTGGTAGTGACTTAGAAGATGGTACTGTTTCTCAATATGAGTTTGATTTTGACGACGGAGCCTTTACTACAACTAGTGAGAACGTAACTATTCATAATTATTCTTCTTTCGGAACTTATTACGCCAAACTTAGGGTTCAAGATAGTTTAGGTGATTGGTCTGAATTCTCTTCTAGCTGTCAGATTATGATTGATGTTATTGAAAACCAGGTACCAGAAGCTGTGATTACTTGTGATCCAACTGGATGTGGTCTTCCTATGGGAACATGTACTGCTTATACTTTGTGTCCATTTCTTTTGGTAAATAACTCTACCGACGGAAATGGTGTGGGAGATATTATTAAATCAGAGTGGGATGTTTATGGGTGGGGTAGCGATCCAGACATTTCTTGTGGATATTGTAACTATACACCTTCTGGGCTTACGGCTAATTCTTATACTGTTGAGCTTTACGTTGAAGATAATGCCGGAGCTTCAGACCCTGTAACTAAAGAGTTTACAATCTTACAAGATGCCATTTCTGATTTCCAATGTTCTCTAAAGTCAGACGAAGGATGGCAAAGTTGTAATAATTTCAGGGTTTCTCGGGGAGAGCTAGTTTACTTTAGAAATACTTCTATTGCTTCAGAGGGAGCAACAACAACACAATTAAGTTGGACCTTCACAAATGGTACTCCAGCAACTAGTAATATCGCGAATCCTTCAGCAAGCTTTATGGATTCTGGAACCGTTTCTTTAACAATTACAGATGATGCAAGTAGAGAGGACACAGAGAGTTACAATATTAGAGTTACAACTCCTTTACCAGAATGGTACGAAATTCCTCCATTTTAAGTTTTAGATAAAAATTATGTTTTCAAATAAAAAACTTGTTTTACCTTTTTTCTCAAAACCGAAAAAAGAAAAGAATAACGCTGGCTTTACTTTAATCGAAATCCTCACGGTTGTTACGATGATTCTTATTTTTACCTCTATTATTGTTCTAGATCAAAGGGAGGGATCAAAGCAGTTTTCAATTCAAAGATCAGCACATCAGTTAGCCCAAGACTTAAGGAAGGCCGAGAATATGGCTATGACCGGACAAGATTCTCCGAAATCTTTCGGAGAAATTTTTCCAAGAGGTGGATACGGAATCTATTTTGAAGCAAGCTCAAACTCATATATTTTGTTTTGCGATTGTAATGATAATGGAATATATGATGTTGGAGCAGCAGCTTTAAGTTGTGCTAGTTCAACAGAAGGAAATCCTTGGCCAGAAAAAATCGAAGAAGTATTTTTAGAGCCAGGGGTTATTATTTCTAATATGTCTCCCTTTTCTCCTTTAAATATTACTTTCTTTCCACCAGATCCAATTATAACAATAACACCATCTTTTGGTTCTGCGACAACGAGTCAAGCCATAGCTACCCTTACTCTTGAAAGTAGGACTAGAACTATTTTTATTAATACAGTTGGTTTAATCGATATTGATTAGATATTTTTTTAACATATTGTTATGGGTAGAATAAAAAAAATCATTGAAAAGATAAAATTAAAAACTCCTAGACTTAAAGTTTCTAGGGGCTTTACGTTACTAGAGGTTGTTGCTGCTATTTTTATCCTAACCTTAGGTTTAGGAGCTTCTTTTTCTTTAATTCAACAAACTTTAGCGGCGGCTTCGATAGTAGAATCGAAACTAACCGCTATCTACTTAGCTCAAGAAGGAATAGAAATTATTAGAAATATTAGAGATACTAATTGGTTAGAGCAAAGAGTTGGTATAAATTCTTGGGACGACGGACTTACTGGTTGTAATCCTTGTTGTGAGGGTGACTATAAAACAGATACCTCTCCTTCCTTAACTTTAAACAATCTTCTTCAATGCGACTATGATCAACTTCACTTTCTTGATATTAATGAAGATGGATTTTATTCTTATGCCACCTCTGGTTCTTTTGTTCAAACAAAGTTTAAAAGAAAAATTACTATTGAAACAGAGCCTGGTAAGGTTATGATTTCAGTAGAGGTTAAATGGATGGAACGTGGTAAATTTTATAATATTGAGGTTTGTGAAGACATAACAAATTGGTACGAGCGTTAAGGGTTTTATATGCCTTTATTTATTAAAATGTTTAAAAAATCAAAAAAAGATCAAAAAAAAGGATATACTCTAATTGAAGTTTTAGTATCATCAACTCTTTTTTTCATGGTAATTGCTGGACCTACTGGTCTCTTTATTTCTTCTATGAGGAGCCAAGCGAGAACTTTAGCTTTAAGGGAAACAATTGATAATACTTCTCATATTCTGGAGCATATTAGTAGATCTTTAAGAATGGCAAGAAAAGATATAGACGGAACATGTATTACTTCCGGAAATAATTACGAGAACCCCGGAAGCGATCTTTCAAGGGTTAGATTTCTTAACTACGATGGTCTATGTCAAGAATTTTCGTTAATTAACGACAGGTTAGAAGAAAAAAAATCTGTTGATGGAAGTAGTGATAATTTGGGAACCGGGAGTTATTTAACATCAGATGATTTAATAATTAGTTTTCTGAACTTTAAGCTTTCTGGAGAGGGCCAAGAAGACGATCTTCAACCCAGACTTACAATGGCTTTTGAGATTGGAAAAAAGGGTCAGCCCGAAACATCGAGAACAAGAATTCAAACAACTATTTCTCAAAGAAATTTAGATGTTACGTATTAATTTTAAAAAAATCAAGAGAGTTTATATGAAATCATTAAGACAAATTAGGCTATATTTAAATTCGCAGAAAGGAGTTTCTGTTTTATTTGCAGTTATGATAATGAGTGTTATTCTGTCTATTGCCCTGGGAACTAGCTCTCTTCTTGTTCAGCAAACTAAAATGACGAGAGAAATTAGTCACTCCGTTATTACCTTTTATGTTGCTGATACGGGAATTGAAGATATTTTATATAAAGATAAACTCTGTTATCCTCCTGACTGTGCGACGTCTTCGCCCCCAGCTTTTTGTACTACAGCTTGTGAGGGACTATCTAATGGATATACTAGTTTTTCAATTTTAGGGAACGGAGCAAGGTATGACGTAGAATTTAATACATCTACCGACGACAGTGTTATTATTAAGTCTATGGGAACATATAAAGGGAATGGAAGAGCTCTTCAACTCATAAGATAAAATGATAGCAAAAAAAGAAGCACACCAAAAAATAAGTAAGCTAAAAAAGGTGATAAATTATCACCGTTATTTATATCACGTCTTAAATCAACAAGAAATTTCGGACGATGTTTTAGATTCTTTAAAACACGAACTATATCAACTGGAAAGTTTATTTCCAGAATTTATTACAGTAGATTCTCCAACTCAAAGAGTCGCTGGTTTATCATTAAAAGGATTTAAAAAAGTAAAGCATAGTACTCGTATGCTTTCTATAGAAGATATTTTTTCCGAAGAAGACCTAAAGGACTGGAAAAATTATTTAAAGAAATTAATTCCTTCTCAAAAACTTGATTATTTTACTGAATTAAAGATTGATGGTTTTGCGGTTACTTTAATATATAAAAAGGGTGTTTTTTGGCAAGGAGCTACTCGTGGAAATGGTACTCAAGGAGAAGATGTAACCCAAAATCTAAAAACTATCGAAAGCATTCCCCTTAAATTAGAACCTCAATTTTCTTTAAAGCAGAAAACAAAGCTTTCTCGAGAAACTAAAGAAAAAATAAAAATTTTAGTTAGTCGGGGGACAATAGAGGTGCGCGGAGAAGTTTATATGGAAAAAGGAGATTTCGAAAAGTTAAACAGAGGAATGATTAAAAAAGGAGAAAAGACTTTTGCTAACCCTAGAAACTTAGCAGCGGGCTCAATTCGGCAATTAAATCCAAAAATGGCTGCCTCGCGTCCTTTAAAATTTTTAGCGTATGATGTTATAACTGATTTTGGTCAGAAAAAACATTCGGAGTCTCATCAGATTTTATCTATCTTAGGATTTAAAACTGATCAAGGGTTAGAATGTAAAAGCTTAAAAGAAATTACAGGAGCTTGGAAAAAAGCTACTAAAAAAAGAGATTCTTTTCCTTTTCAGATTGATGGGCTTGTTATAAATATTAATAATAATTTAATTTTTAAAAAACTAGGAGTAATAGGAAAAAGTCCACGGGGGATAAGAGCTTTTAAGTTTTCACCCAAAGAAGCCGTCACAATCGTAAAAGATATAAAGATTCAAGTTGGTAGAACGGGAGCCTTAACGCCAGTAGCCATCCTAGAGCCAGTAAAGATTGAGGGAGTAGTAGTTTCTAGAGCTACCCTTCATAATGCTGATGAAATTAAAAGGCTAGATGTTAGAATTCAAGATACAGTTTCAGTGATAAGGGCTGGAGACGTGATTCCAGCTGTTACTAAAGTTTTTGTAAAACTGAGAAGTGGAAAAGAAAAGAAGTTTAAAATGCCTAAAACATGTCCTTCTTGTAAAACAAAACTAGTTAAAGGAGATAAAGACGTTGTCTGGCGTTGTCCAAATCGATTGTGTTTTGATAGAAAGAAAGAGTATTTTTCTCATTTTGTTTCAAGGGGAGCGTTTGATATTGTTGGTTTAGGTCCTAAAATTATTAGTAGAATAATAGATAAAGGATTGGTTTCTGATCCAGCGGACTTCTTTAAGCTTAAAGAAGGCGATATTCTCTTATTGGATAGATTTGGAGAAAAATCTGCTAGAAATTTAGTCGATGCGTTAAAAGCTAAAAAAAGAATTACACTACCTCGATTTATTTATGCTATGGGAATTAGCAATGTTGGAGAGCAAACAGCTCGTCTTTTGGCTGATAAATTTGGTTCTTTGGATAAAATAAAAAAAACCTCAAGAATAGATTTAGAAAAAATTAAAGATATTGGCTCGGTTGTATCTAGCTCAATCTATAAGTTTTTTCACGAAGAAAGTAGTCTAAGGTTTATTAAAAAGTTAAAAGAGTGTGGAATTGAAATACAAGATGAAAAAGTAAAAACAAAAGGGTTAAAATTAAAAGGATTGAATTTTGTTTTGACTGGAACACTAACGTCAACGAGCAGGAGTGAAGCTAAAAGCCTAATCCGTTCCTTGGGAGGAAAAATATCTGAATCAATATCTAAAAATACAAACTATTTGATTGTTGGACAAAAAGCAGGTTCAAAACTTAAAAAAGCCCAAAAGATTGGTGTAAAAATAATTAACGAAAAAGAATTTATTAATATAGTTAAAGAATAATTTTTAGACAAATTATCTTTTCTATTTATGTTTTCCCTTAAACTTTATTTTGAGAAATTTAATTGGCCGTTGACTATCTCTGCTTTATTATTGGCAGTTATTGGGCTTGTATCAATATATAGCTCTTCTCTTCGTAGCGGGGATTTTTTAAACCTTAAAAAACAAATTGTTTTTTTAGGAATAGGTTTTGTTTTAATGTTTATTGTTAGCTTGTTTGATTGGCGACTACTTCAAGAAGATTCATATGTAATTTTAGCTCTGTATCTTCTTTGTATTCTTTTGTTGGCCGGCTTATTATTGTTTGGTCCAGAGATAAGAGGGGTAAGATCTTGGTATAAGATTGGTCCTATTTCCTTAGATCCAATAGAATTTACTAAAATTGTTTTGATTGTTTTGTTAGCAAAATATTTTTCTATGAGACATATCGAAATGTATCGAGTTATTCATATTCTTATTTCGGGTATTTATGTTTTTATTCCTTCTGTCTTAATTTTTTTTCAACCTGACTTAGGATCTGTTATGGTTTTAGTGAGTTTATGGGTAGGAATTTTAGTCATTTCTGGAATTAAGCTGCGTCATTTTTTAATTTTACTTTTATGTGGGATTTTAATATTATTTTTTAGTTGGTCAACTATTTTAAAACCATATCAAAAAGAAAGAATTTTAAATTTTCTTCGTCCTCAAGCTTCGGAAGCCCTTGAAATTGGTTGGAATCAAAGACAATCTAAAATTGCTATAGGATCTGGTGGAATTTATGGTCAAGGAATAGGTAATGGTTCTCAAACACAGAACGGATTTTTACCGGAAACTCAAACTGATTTTGTTTTTGCTTCTATTGCAGAAGAGACGGGGTTGATCGGGGTAGGGGTTTTGTTCCTTTTATTCTTATTTTTAATTTGGCAAATTTTAAAGATTGCCATGGAAAGCGAATCAAACTTCCCTCGCTTTTTTGCTGTTGGTTTTGCTATTTTATTATTATCGCAGATATTTATTCATGTTGGTATGAATATTGGAATTTTACCTATAGTTGGTATTCCTATGCCACTGATAAGTTATGGAGGCTCTGGTTTAATGGTTTTTTTCACTAGCCTTGGAATATTACAAAGTATTAAGAGGGGTTAGTTGATTTTTTGATAATTATTAAGATTTAATAGCTTTCACATTAAGGAGGCTTGACAAATTTTTTTTAAAATATTAGAATTACCCCATATATATTAAAGTCTTTGTCTGGAAGCCGTTGATTACCTTTTTGATTTAATAGATTAAATAAAAAAACTACCCTAGTTCTATCTAGGGGACTTTTGTTATTTATTTTTTATATAGCAACATTACCTGTAATTGAATACAGGGTTAAACCCATCCTAAATTAGGACTTCTTTAATTTGGGGTAATCCAGAACCATAGATCTCAATTAAGCCTGACTAAATTTCTTGTCTCGGCTTAGTTGATTTAAAAGAGAAGCTCTACCCTATAAGGGTAGAAGACATTTTTGGTTCTAACGAAATTTTAAACCTAAAATCGGAAATTTAAAAATCCGACCCCTAACAATATGAAAAGGTTAGTAACAAAAAGTTTCGCAAAATCAAAATCCTTTTTACCGCTACCTTATTTAATAAACTTACAGAAAGAAAGCTGGAAGGGTTTTTGGGACAGAGACTTAAAAGAACTCTTTCAAGAGGTTTCACCTATTAGAGATTATACTAAGAAAAAGTTTGAGCTTTGGTTTTTGGGCTACAAAATGGGTAAGCCTAATTACGAGACAGACTTAGAAGCAAAGAAAAACAATGACTCTTACGAGGCTCCTTTGATTGCTAAAACTAGAC
>JAUVBU010000012.1 GCA_030591065.1 bacterium
GCTAACGAGAAAAATATAAGTGGAACCCCAAGGGCCGTTAATTCTGTCTCTGTTTTCCCTATTTCAATTAACAACCTACCTTTTGATAGTGTTGTTTCGGAAATTACCTTAACCGCAAGTAGTAGTCCTTATTTAGTTACATCGAACTTAACTATTCCTAAAGAGAGTACCTTAATCCTTGAAGCTGGAACAATAATGAAGTTCTGCGAAGATTGTAATCTAACAATAGAAGGAACTTTACTAGCTTCTAGTACAGAAGAAGGTAGTATAATCTTTACTTCTTGGAGAGATGACAATTACGGAGGAGACACAAATGAAGATGGACAATCAAATGGAGAAACTGAAGATTGGAAAGGGCTTTATTTTAAAGACAGCCTCAACTCAGAATTAAAAAATATTATTATAAAATATACAGGAGGATTTCTTAATCCCCACATACCTATTCAGTATGGAGATTGGTCTTATTTATCAGCTATACATATTAACGAAGGAAACGTCACAATAAAAAATGCGACAATTACGGAAAGCGTAACAAGGGGAATTTGGCTAGAAAATACCTCGAGCACATTAGATAATATTTTAGTTTCGGGAAGCAACGATTCTCATTCAACTGAAAACGCTTCTGCTATTTTTATATCAGGTGGAGCTCCTTTACTTCAAAGCTCTTTTCTCTTAAATAACGAAACGGGAATAAAGATTAAAAACAGCAAAGCAATTATTAAAAATTGTACTTTTTTAAACAATTCAATAGGGATTAAGATTGATAGTGGTATTTCAGAGATTAGAAATAATACTTTCGAAAATAATGGGTTAGTGTCTTATCTTTCCTTGTCAGCTTCCCCTATTTTTTCAGAAAATTTTGCTCAAACTATAAATAACGGAATTAATGGAATCTTTGTAGGTCAAGGAGAAACAAAAATGACCACTAGCACGTGGTATGGAGATCTTCCTTATGTTATTAAAAATCATCTTTCTATTCCTTTCGGAGCCACCCTTTTACTTCAACCAAATACTGTGATTAAACTCGGCTCTAAAATACTTGTAAATATTTCCGGAAGTATTTTAGCTCAAACCACAACTAGCCAACCTGTCATAATTACTTCCATTAAGGACGATGATTATGGCGGAGATACTGATAACGACGGTATTTTCCCGGTCCCAGAGATAGATATTACTAAAGATTGGTGGGCCCTTCGTTTTTATTCATCAACATCACTCTTTGACGGTGTAATTATTAGATATGGAGGACAATCTTTTAAGGAAAGGTTTGGAGCCGTAGATATTGACCCTGAAAATCATCTTTCGATTCAAAACTCAATTTTTGAAAATAATAGTTGCGCTATGACTTATACAAATATGAATTGTGAAGTTATTGTTCCAGAAATAGAAAAACTAATAACAGAGAAAAATGTCATTTTCCGTTATAACGATTATAATACTCATCCTCAATGTTACTAACCCTCTTTACTTAATAATTAAATAGTATTAGACTTAAAATATATGGGGTATTATTACTATCTTGGTCTCGAAATAATTAAAGCTGCTTTTATTGAAGCAATCTTACTAGCTGTCATTCTGGGTATCGGAATTTTTTGGACAGCACTTACTTGTTACGATAAGAAAAAATAAAGGTTTAAATTTTTTAAAATTTAAACTTTTCTGCTTTAGTTGTTAATTTTTAAACTTGAAAACCGAAGGATTTCTTCGGCTTTTGTTAATTTAGACTAATTTAAAGTTTAAAAAAAGGAAGCAATTTGATTTTGCTTCTTTTACCTATTTAAAATTCTTATTTTGGAAGTTTATTTGAAAATCTCTGCCTTGATCTTTTTTCAGAAAAAACTCGCAGTTCGATAATTCTTGACTCTATAAAGTCATCGATATCTTTAATCTTATTTTCAATTTTATCTATATCAGTATTTGGGAAATTCGCCCCAAGAGTAGCTTCAAGACTTGCTCTTTCTTTCACTACATTTCTAATTTCGGTACATTCTTTTTTCCACAAATTAATTCCCTCACAATTTATCGCACAAAATCTAAGGTGCTATTTTACATATTAAGGTTTTAATAAAAGAAATGTCAAGTGTTTTTACTCTAAAAAAATAAAAGCCCTTTTTTAAAAAGGGCCGGCTATGCTCTATAGTTTTTACAACCGTAGACAATTAAATAAACTGCAGTTGCTAAAAAACCTAAAAGAGCAAATGGATTATCCATAACCATGAGGATTAACCCTACGCCTAAAAAAATTGTGGGCAAAATAGCTGCCTTCTTCGCTTCGTCTACTTCATCCATTTTTTTCACTTTTTCACTTGTTAAACTTCCACCGATATACTACCAGAGAATCCTAATTTGTCAATCCAAATTATTTAATTTTTACCGCCTCGCCAAGTCTTTTTAAAGAAAGTTTTGCTCCCAAGACTTCCGAAAAAGTACTAGTAAGAATATTAAGAGTTGTTTGCATTTTTTGAAAATAACTAGTAATTAAAATAATATTTCCTACCGGTGCAATATTATTTTTTATTCTAAAAAGAACAAATAAAACAACTAACCCAACGCTAAGACTAGAGAGACTTTGCAAGATAGTCCAACGCCACCTTCTCATACTACAAGAAGAAACCGCTTTTTCGTAAAACTTATCTCCTTCGCGACGAAGATCTTCAGCAAAATCATGAGCATTTTCTCTCGCCCTCCAGACTTCAGGGGTTTTTCTATATGTAGTCCCCCAAAAGATTTCGGAAGCCACAAAGTGTTTTTGGAGTTTTTCTTGATAAATTTTTAAGAGAAAACGATCAAGGACAAGATATAAAGCTGCGTAGATTGTAAGCATTATTAAATAATCTGGACTTGCTCTCCAAAGAATAATAGGGATCACAATAAAGTTTATAGGAAGTTGCAAGATATGAGTTCTATAAAGCTCTATTAAGGAATCTATACTCTCTGCCGCCTTTTTAATTGCCTGGACAGATTCTCCTGTTTTTTTATTTTCTCGAAGCTCTGTGTTTTCTGAAAAGAAAGAGGCTAAAGATATTCTTAGTTTTGTTCCAATTTTTTCTAATTCAAATTTTGATTTCAATCTTAAAAAATCTTCTAAAACTTTATTCACAACCATAACTCCCGCCCAAATAAAAGCACCCCTCCAGTTTTCTGGATTTTCACTCATAATATTCACAATTTTAGAAAAAGCATAGGGCCAAAAAAGAATTTGGGCAAAAGAAAAAACTCTCAGTAGAGAGAAGATAAAAATCTGAACTTGATATTCTCGGAAAAATTTAGTAAAAAACTTTTTCATAAATAAAAAAAACTTTAATTAGTTTTTAAAAATTAAAATATTCGTTTATTCTAACATAAAAGTCTTTTTCTAAAAAATAAGATGTATTGACTTTTCCTTTCTTTTTTTTATACTGAAATCACTAACGCTAATAAGCTTAGTATAGTTCTTTGGAGGTGAAAAAATGAAAGAAGAAGAAAAAAAAATGGGAAGAGAAAGAAAAGAATTAAAATGTCGCTATTGTTTAAACATGGTTAAGGTAACCTTCTCTAGAAATAATAAAATTACAAGATGCCCAAAATGCGGAGGATTAATATTTAGAAACTAATTTTCATTTTTTTAAACTTATTTTTTTCGTAAAAAAAAACGGAAAGCAAAATGCTTTCCTTTTTAATTATAGATATTTAAAAAAAGTTTCTTAAAACGAGCCTTGCATTGCAAGGTAAAACATAAAACTAATCAAAATCAAACTAAAAAATAGATCAATGACTAAAATATATCCTTTTTGATTAATTAATTTCATAGTTTTTAAAAACCAGCGAAGGTTTTAATTTTAATAATAGGAATTGTATCAACTTTTTCTTGTTTGTCAATAATATTCAACCCTAAAAATTCTCCCGCAATATTGAATAAAGAACTTCCGGATAAAGATATTTCGTCTCGAATATTAGTTTGAATCAAATCTTCATCAAAAGATTTTACTATCCCCTCGTTAACAGTCCAACCTTTTGTCACAGGGCTGTTCATTCCAACCAAAAAAACTCTTTCTCCTAATTTTAATTTACTAATATCAGCAAACCCTACCGTTGATAGGTTTTCTTTATCAAGCTTTATGAGTGCTAAATTGTTTTCTAAATCTCTTCTTAAAATCTGGAAACCAACTATTTCTCCTTCAACAAAAAAACTAAAATCAGAGCTTTGAGGAACTAAGTCTGCTAAAGTTACCATTAAACCGTCTGAGGTTAAAATTAAACCAGACCCACTTAAAATAACACCTCGGTCTGTTTTCGTTCGTATTCCGACTATAGCTTTATTTACTTTTTCAATTGCGCTCTGAAGAGCTTCATTTTCTTGAATAATAATTTCTTTTCTTTCGGTAACATATACTGGATTTTGCTCTAAGCTATATTGATAAAAAAGAGGTCTTTCTACAAAATATGGCCAGAGAATCTGGTCAGCAAAAATTCCTCCACAAATACTTACAACAAAGATTATTAAAATTTTTAAAATTCCCTCTTTCATATTTAAGATTTTTTTGTAACAGATTTATTTTTCTTTTTAGTGGCTACCTCCCTTGAACCCTTAAAAATTATCTTATTATCTTTAAGTTCTATAAAAATTCTGTCTCCATTTTTTACTTCTCCCGAAATAATCTTTAGAGAAAGTGGATCTAAGATTTTCTTTTGAATCACCCTTTTTAAGGGCCTTGCCCCTAAATTAATGTCAAAACCTTTTTCAGCAATAAACTCTTTTGTTTTTTCTGTAATTTTAATTTTAATTTTCTTTCGAAGTAATCTTTCGGCTACTTTTTTAAGCTCTAAGTCTGTAATTCTTCTAATTTCAACTTTTGTTAAATAATTAAAAATAATTATTTCGTCGATTCTATTTAAGAATTCCGGCCTAAAACTTTCCTTTAAAGAGCCTAAGACTCGGTCCCGTAAGGAGTCCATTCTAGTTTCTTTTTTATTCTTTCCAATAAAACCTAAGGCGGACTCTCTAGCAATAATATCAGAACCTACATTTGAAGTCATAATTAAAATAGTATTTTTAAAAGAAGCAGTTCTTCCTTTAGCGTCTGTCAACCTTCCGTCTTCTAGTATTTGAAGCAAGATATTGAAAACCTCGGGATGAGCTTTTTCAATTTCGTCTAACAAAACCACACTATATGGCCTTCGACGTATTTTTTCAGTTAACTGACCACCTTCATCATAACCAACATATCCCGGAGGGGATCCTATCATTTTAGAGGTAGTATGTTTTTCCATATATTCTGACATATCAAGGCGAATCATAGCGTTCTCATCATTAAACAAAAATTGAGCTAAAGCTTTAGCTGTTTCTGTTTTTCCCACACCAGTTGGACCCAAGAAAATAAAAGATCCCATGGGTCTGTTTTCTTCTGATATCCCGGCTCTAGCCCGACGAACAGCGTTAGAGATAGCTACAATAGCTTCTTTCTGCCCAATCACTCTTTTAGCAATTATCTTTTCCATCTTCTCTAGTTTTTTAATTTCTTCTTCTAATAAATTCGTAACTGGAATACCAGTCCAACGAGAGACAACCATAGCTATATCTTCTTCTATAATTTCCCCACTAAGAATAGAGTTTTTCTTTTGGATTCTAGTTAATTTCTTTTCGTATCCACTCAACTCTTTAAAGAGCTTGGGAAGTTTCTCATATTTTATTTTAGCAACCTCTTGTAAGTCAGCTTTAACGGTTCCTTGTTCAGCTTTAAACTTAGCGTCCTCAATCTCTTTCTTAAGATTTTTAATTTTTGTAATTAATTCTTTTTCTGTTTGCCATTTAATCCTAATAGCTTTTTCTTTTTCTCTTAAATCTGATAGTTGCCTGGAAATAGCTAATAGTCTTTTTCGGACTCCTTTTTCTCTTTTAATTCCTTCTTTTTCTATTTCTAGTTTTTTAATTTCCGTTCCTAGATTTTGTAATTCAGGAGGCTCTGATTCAATTTCCAATCTTAGGGCCGACATAGCTTCATCCATTAAATCAACAGCTTTATCAGGTAAAAATCTATCCGTAATATATCTATCAGCTAATTGGGCACAAACCTTTAAAGCCGAATCTTTAATTTTTATTCCGTGATGTAATTCATATTTTTCCTTAATTCCCCTTAAGATGGTAATTGTATCGTCAACTGAAGGTTCAATTACATAAATCGGCTGAAACCTTCTTTCTAGGGCTTGGTCTCTTTCAATATATTTTTGATATTCCTTTAAAGTAGTAGCTCCAATCGCTTTTAATTCTCCCCTAGCTAAGGCTGGTTTTAATAAACTCGAAGCGTCAATTGAGCCTTCAGCGGCTCCAGCTCCAATTAGAGTATGAAGTTCATCTATAAATAAAATATATCTTCCAGCGGCTCGCTTAACCTCTCTTAAGAGAGCTTTTACTCTGTCTTCGAACTCTCCTCTGTACCTTGTTCCGGCCACTAACGCACCCAAGTCTAAAGCGATGATTTCTTTTTCTTTTAAGCTTTCTGGTACTTGCCCAGCAATAATTCTTTGAGCTAATCCTTCTACTATAGCTGTTTTTCCTACCCCAGATTCACCTATTAACACAGGGTTATTTTTTCTTCTCCTAGATAATATTTGCATTAATCTTTTAATTTCTTCTTCTCTTCCTATTACTGGATCTAACTTACCCTTTTTAGCTAAAGAAATTAGATTCCTAGAATATTTTTCAACAACTTGATATTTACTCTCTGGCTCCTGGTCAGTAACTTTTTGACCACCTCTAATTTTAGCTAATTCTTTTAAAACGGTTTCGTAGTCTAGTTTTCCAAACTTAAGAGCGCTAGCACTGCTTCCTGTTTTTAAAAAAGTAGCCTTTTCTAAAATATCTTTTGTTTTTGTTTCTTTTAAAAAAAGAGCTAAAAATAAATGTTCAACGGACATATATTCGTCTCCCATTTTTTCTGATTCCTCTCTGGCCTTATCTAAAACTTTAGCCATGTCTTGCGTTAAATAAAACTGTCCAACACCCTGAGGCGTAAGAATGCTGGGAATATTTTTTAAAATAGATTCTGTTTTTTTCTTAAGGCTTTCTACGTTTACGCCTATCCTGTCAAGTAAATTTAAAACAATACTTCCTTCTTGTTTTAACAACACAAAAAGAAGATGCAAGGCATCAATTTGTTGTTGTTTGTTCTTTCTACTCAAGTCTTGAGCAGCAACAATGGCTTCTTGGGCTTTATGGGTAAATCTTCCTCCGTTCATAAGATATTTTGTTTATGTATGCTTTATTTTAGATTAAAAATTTTAAAAATCAAGTTTTCGAAAATTACTAAAGCTTTATTCGCTTTGCTCTCCCAAGACAACCTCAATTATCTCTTCTTGACCTCCTTTTAATACTTTTAGAACTACCGTCTCTTGAGGTTCATATTTCATAATTATTTTTGCCAAACTATTCTCGCTAGTAATTTTATTACCATCAAGTTCTAATATAATATCTCCTTCTTTTAATCCAGCTTTTTCTGCTGCTGATCCAGAAAAGACCGCTACCTCATCGTTTTGCCCCTTAATAATTAAGGCTCCATAATCAACCGGTAAATCATTTTCTATCTGAATTTCTTTGTCGATTATAATATATCTAACCCCTAAAAATGGGTAAACTATTTTGCCTAAAGTTTTAATTTGCTCAATATCTCTTTTAGCTTTATTAATAGGAATAGTAAATCCGATATTTTGCCCCTCAATATCAATCGCAGTATTAATACCAATAACCTCTCCTTTTAGATTTAAAAGTGGTCCACCCGAATTGCCCCGGTTAATTGCTGCGTCTGTTTGAATGATGTCTTCTAATGTTTCGTAAAATCCACCACTAGAAGCGGTGATAGTTCTTCCTAATCCAGAGATTACTCCAACCGAAATAGCGTTTTGATATTTTCCTAAAGCGTATCCTATCGCAATTGATGTTTGTCCAACTTTAATGTCATCGGAATCTCCCAAGGTTACCTGTGGAAAACTTATTAAACTCTCTTTAGACGAGGTACTATTGTTTTCTTTTATTTGCAATATAGCTATATCCTGAACTGGATCTTTTGCTAAAATTTCGGCAGGAAATTCACTACCATCTAAGGTTAAAACCGTATATTCTGCCTCCTCATCCAAAACAACATGCTTGTTTGTTAAGACCATTCCATCTTCAGAAATAATAAATCCAGTTCCTCCTCCAATTTCTTTTTTCTCTGTACCGCTTTGTCTATATCCTGGAATTTTAAATTCAAAAAAAGAGCCTCCAAAAAGATCTTCGAATGGAGAATAATAATATTCTTCCATTATGGGAATTTCCTTACTAACAATAATGCTAACAACAGCGGGTGAAACCTCTCTAACAACTTTAATTACTAACTCTTCTTGAGTTAATGGATAAAGATCTTCTTCCTTAACTTCTTTTTTCCCTCCCAATAAAATCTCGCTATTGTATTGTCCGAAATGTTCTATTGCTTCATAAAAATATCTATTAGAAAGACTTCCTGATAAAAAACCAAAGAGAGAAGAAATTAAAACATTTAAAAGAAAAAAGAGAAAAACATCTTTTCTGGAAAATTTAAATAATTTTGATTTCGAAGATTTCGCTTTTAATACTTTAGATTTTGGTAATTTATAGTCAATCATTTTCTATTTCTTTTTTCTTTTTAAAGCATCTACAAATTGATATTTAAAAATATCTGACCTTACTGGACCAAAAAAAAGCATATATACTTCAGTTAAAAGACATCTAAGATATCCCCAAAGCCTTCCTTCTCCCTCAAATCTTCTAGCAGATGTTAAGACTGGCTCTGTTTCAATAAAACCGAACTTACCATGTTTTGCTGCTCTTCTGGAATATTCGTGATCTTCAGCTAACGTAATAGTTTCATCAAAACCTCCCATTTTTTCGTGTATTTCTTTTTTAATTAAAATTGAATTTGTGGCATGCGGCAAAAATGACTGAGTAATTTTTACCCACCAATTATAAATATGAAAAAGAATCTTATCTAATTTATTGCCATCAAGATAAAGAGGGAAAATAGCTATGTCTAACTTTTTTTCTTTAAATTTTTGAAGAAAATCTTCTAGAAAGTTTTCATGAAAAAAAACATTATCAGCATCCATAAATAAAAATATATCTCCTTTGGCTATTTTTGCCCCTTCGTTTCTTCCTTTAGCTGGCAACCCACCAGATGTTACTATTGCCCCAAATTTTTGAGCTATTCCTACGGTCCTATCTATAGAGTTTGCATCTGCAATAATAACCTCATAATCCTTAAGGCTTTGTTTTTTTATTTCCCTAAAAAATATAGGTAAATATTCTTCTTCGTTTAGAGTTGGAACAATAATACTTAGCATGTTTTTATTTTATTAAATTTAGAAATTATTTACCCTAGTTTTAGTTATTTTTGAAGCACAAACAGCGTATGATGTATATTTTTTGAAGAAAATGTTTTTTGAAAAACTTGCTTCAATTCAAGAATTTCAAATATATCTTGCCACTCAGAAACTCTTTTAAAATTAAAATACATATTTTCTCCCGGAAGTCTTACTAAGCTTAATAAGTTAGCAATAATATCCCACAAATAAAGAAAGATCCTATTAAAGAAAGAATGAGGAATATCTTCAATAATAATAATTTTTCCTCTGGTGATTCTTTTAGCCTCTTTTAAAACTTTTAAAGGAGAAAAACAATGATGAAGGGTAAAAATTAAAAGAGAAAAATCAAAAGAATTATTAGAAAACGGAATTTTCTCTCCATCGTAAAGAGTTAATTTTAAATCTGTTTGATTTATATTAATTACATCTAAAAGGGTAACCTCAACTTCTTTTCTTTTTTTAATCTCCCTTGCAATCCATCCTCCTCCAGCTCCTATATCTAGTACTTTCCCTTTTTTATCTATAAAAGAATCGAAAATATTAACAATTTTTTCTGTTCTTTTTTTAATTAATTTTTCAAAAAATTTTAACATTAAAATAAGCTTTTTGCTTCCATCCAAATTTCTGACTGCCCTTGTTTAACTTTCATCCAATACCACCATTCAGCGCCCCAAAGATAAATCTTATCAAAACCAGTCTCTTTGGCAAAATTAATATTATATCTAAATTGCTCTAAATTCATAGTCTTTTTTTGCTCTTCTATGGGTAAATCATATAATAACTTTGGGCCCCATGGTTCAGCTTGCAATTCCACTATCATAACTTCCTTATTAAATACCCTTTGAACTAAATCTGCCTTTCTGCGATAAAAAATTGGAGGAATTAAATAATCAACATAATTATTTAATTGATCGATCCAAACTTTTTTATACATAGTTGTTCCGACTATATCTCCTAATCTAGCAGCTTCGAACCAAAAAGATCCTTCCCCACTATCTGTAACTAAAATAAGACGAGTTTGATCTAAAGATCTAACTAGTTCTACTTCTTGCTTTAAAAAATCTTTACTTTTCCATGGGCAAGTACCAAAAGAAAAGAATGGCTCGTTTTCTACTTGCCAAACATCAACTGCCTTAGACTCAGAGTACCTCAAAACAGTTTCCTTGATAAGTTTTAATATTCTTTCCTGCTGTTCTTTTTTTTCTAATTCATTTGCCCATCCTGGTAAATGACACTCTGGCCAACGACCAGTTTTCATACCCATTACTAAAATAATCTTAACCCCTCTTTTTTCGGCTTCGTTTATTTGCCAATCTAAATCATCGAAAGAAAAACTATCTTTTTGAGGTTCAAGTAAGTCCCAATGAGTGAGTAATTTAATCTTTCTTACCCCTAAATCATCTAATAGAGCTAAATAATTTTCTTTCCAGTCTAATCCAAGCTCTTTAGAATGTTTTTGAGAAAAATTAATACCAAAAACAACCTTATCTGCTTCTTTAGGTTTTCCAATAAAAAAATAGGCAATAAGAATTAAAAAAATAATTAATATGCCCACTAAAATCGTTTTTAACTTCATTATTATAATTTACCGGAATGAATTACTTTTTGTATATTAAAGATTCCTCTTTTTTCTCCCTCTATAAATCCCTCCATAGCAGCTTCAGCAAGCCAACCGCTATCCAGTAAGTCAAATAGCCATTCATTCGTATAATTAGGATCTTCTTGCATGGTGGCTGACCCCAATCTTAAAAGCCAATCACGGTTAAAGTTTTCTTGAGACCCTATACATGGAGCCAAGACAATGGGCAAACCTAAAGCAGTATAAAACGACAATTCGCTTGGTTTTGTCCATAAAATATCAGTTTTTCTTAAAGCTAAATTAAAAGATTCGAAATATTCTCCAATTTCTTCCTTAAAAATAATTTCTACGTTTTTATTAAATGAATCTTCTAATCCTAAATCTTTTATTTGTTTTAAGAAATATTCATTAACTTTGGCTCTAGTCCCAGCAACTAAAATAATTTTTATTTTTCCTTCTTTAATTTTATCTCGTAAGCTTTTTAAAATTTTAGCTCCAATTTCTTTTTGTGCTCCCGCTCCACCAACAGCAAACGTTAAAGTTAAAGGCCTAGTTGCTTTTTTGGGTAACCCACCTAGATATCTTTTAATTAAAGATTGGTATCTCTGAAAATACTTTTTCTTTGGATCTAAAATTAAAAGCCTTTCGGCTAAATCTCCCTTTAATATTTCTAATTTTTCGGATCCTATATTTTCCAAAGGCAAAGGGTATCCGGTTAAAAAAATATTCTCAGAATCTACCCCATATAATTTTAATCTTTCCACAACCCTTTCGTTGGGAACAAAATACTTAATTTTACTTGAAAACGGCATAAGGGGAGCCCAGGGCCTAGCAATATCAGCATCACAAACAACACAAAAAATATTTCCAGGATAACGGAAAAATTCGGCCATGAAGGCTGGAATAAAAAAGGTGGAAATAATTGGTATAGCCTGTCCATCAACTTGAGCACTAGGTAAAGACGCTCTTTTTAGTTTTTCAATTAAATCTCGCCCCCATCCTTTTCTAAATAACGAATAGAAATTCTTTAGAGAAGAATCTGGTTTAGATAAGTCTCTTTTAGGGTAAAAACTAAGAATTCTTTGATATCTGTCATACAAGGAAAAACAAAGATGGCCAATAATTGGCACTCTTTTAAATCTAGAAATGAATTCGTAAAAATTCTTTGAGCTACTCCAAATCTTTTGATCTCCAAAGGAAA
Organism: bacterium; assembly: GCA_030591065.1. GTDB lineage: Bacteria > Patescibacteriota > Minisyncoccia > Minisyncoccales > JANBVM01 > JAUVBU01. The sequence goes on from JAUVBU010000012.1 coordinate 12,132, forward strand.
TTCCTTGATAACTATTAGCGTTAACAATTTTTCTTTTAAAAGCAAACAGTTTTAAGGGATAAGCTGTTCGTTGGTGGCCATAACCCATATTCACAGACACAATCCAAGCTTTTTGTTTAATAAAATTAGTCATATGTTTAATTTTATCAAAATTTTCTCGTTTTGGCACATATGTTAAAAAATTAAACTGTCTTTTTATTTTTTAGCGTATGGTTCTAAAAACTTTAATTTTTGATTCTCTTGTATTCGCCAAATAATAAGTCCCAAAATCAAATAAGATATTATTAACCAGAAAGGAGAAACGTTTTTAATAAATACGGTGGCTTGAGGAATTTTTGAAAAGAATTCAACTATTTTAAAGATATAAGTAAGAAGAAACCAGACTGGAAAAGAAAGAATTAAAGCTAAAGACATAGAAATGGTTCCAATAGTAGCAAGTACAAATCCTAAAATTGTAATAAGCGACAAAAGGGGAACAATAAAAATATTTGCTACAGGCCCCGCTAAAGAAATTTGTCCAAAATTATAAACTAGAATTGGTAAAGTAAAGACTTGAGCAGCTAAAGTTGCAGCCAAAGTATATCTAATTTCAAAAACATTTGGAATTTTCTCTAAAAGTTTAAAGAGTGGAGTTTGTAGATATGATAATCCCAATATAGCTAAAAAGGAAAGCTGGAAACCGATATCCGAAATCAATAACAAGGGATTAAAAAACAATACCAAGGTAGCTGAAAAAACAATTGGCCTTATCCCGCCAGAAGACCTGCCTAAATGTTGGGCTGTTAAAAAAAGAATTCCCATAATAGCTGCTCTTACTCCAGGAGGAGGAGCACCAATAGCTAAAACATAAAGAATAATTAAAATAACAGAAATATAAAAAGCTTGGTGCCTCCAAAAACCTAAAAATAAGAGAAAGTTTAACATTAAAAAAGAAATTATAGTAATATTCATTCCCGACACGGCCGCAATATGACGAGTTCCGGTAAGGTTAAATTTTTCTTTCCAATGCCCCGGAATATTTTCTTCGTCTCCAAAAAGCAGGGCCTCTAAAAGTCCAGCTTGAGGAACTGGCAATATTTTAGCAATACTTTTCTTTAAAGCATTTTTAACAGAAAAAAGGGTGACCATCACTGATGATCCAAGGCCTTCTTCCAAAAATATTACTCTAGGAGAATACATGGTAGCGAAAATTCCGTCCTTCGCTAAATATTCTTTATAGTCAAATCCTGGACCAGAAGATGTTGGAGAGCTTTCAAACACCTGGGGTTCTTTTAGCGTTCCTGTTATTTTTAACTTATCTCCGTACTTATATTCTGGATATTTCCAACGAGTTATTAATATTTTACTTTTAAATATTTTTACTTCTCCTATTTGCTCAACTTTAATTTTTAACTTAGATGTCTTTTCTCCTAAAACTGGCTGTTCATTAACGATTCCTATTAATTCAACTTCTTGTTCAAAATAATTTTTTAATTCATTATTTTCTACTCCGAGGGTAAATATTTCACAACGCCAAAACCCCAAGATAATAAATAAAAAACAAAATATAAATATAGTTAGATTTTTTCTCTTCAAAAATAAAAAAATAAGAACTGAAAATAGCCCGAAAATAAAAATTCTCAAGAAAAAAACTTGAGAAAAAGGAAAAAATGAATTTAAGAAAATACCTCCGACAAAAGAGAGACAAAAATATAAAAGTATTTTAGATGCAGTCACAATAATTTATCAGTTTTTTATCTAACCCGACAAATATCAAAAAACGGAGAAATTTTCTTTTGAATTTCTAAAAGATAGGCGTTAGGATAAGGCTTTTCTTTTTCCAGCTTACTATTAATTGTTTTTTCGGCTCTAAAATTCTGTAAAAAATATTTTGGAGCGGGTTTTATCCATTTAACTATTTTAAAAATATCTTCTTTGTCTAACATTTCCGGAACCACCGTTGTCCTAAACTCAAAATCAATTCCTGATTTTTTTAAAATATTAATACTGGAATTAATGTTTTTTAAAACTTTATCATTCATGTACTTTGGCATACCCACCGCTTCAGCATATTTTTCTTGCGGGGCTTTAATGTCCATTGCAACATAGTCTAATAGTTTTGCTTTAATGAGCTTTTTAAGTGTCTTAGGGTTTGAACCATTAGTATCAAGTTTAATTAAATAACCAAGCTTTCGTATTGTTTTAATAAAAGATGTTAAATCCTTATTAACCGTTGGTTCTCCTCCACACAAAACAACACCATCTAGAAGTTTTGTTCTTTTTTTTAAAAAATCAAAAAACTCTTCTTGAGAGATTTTAGGCTGTTTTTCAATTTTTTCTGGGATAACAAGTTCTCCAGAATAACAAAAGGGGCAACGAAAATTGCACCCAGTTAAAAAAACCGTGCAAGCTAGCTTGCCCGGATAATCAATTAAAGTTAATTTTTGAAGACCTCCTATTTGCATAAATCTTAAATCGTTAAGATTTTTAAAGATCTTAAACCTTTAACCTTAAGCTGTCTGTTACCTTAGACGGACTCACTGGTTTTACCTTAAATTCTTTTCGTTCTTTAAATTCTTGTTGTTTTCCATCGTTCCATTGCCTTACTGGCCTTAAGTATCCTACAACCCTTGAGTAAACTTCGCAAGGTTGTTCTATTGTACACTTGGGACAGAAAAAGTGTTCTCCTGAAATATATCCATGAATAGGACAAATAGAAAAAGTTGGAGTTAAGGTTATATATGGTAAGTGAAAATTTTCAAAAACTTTTTTAACTAA
>JAUVBU010000018.1 GCA_030591065.1 bacterium
ACTCCAATAGTTATACTTTTCGTTAAACCCAAGCTTACTTAAGGTAAAAAATGCTACAGAAAAAATTATTAAGTCGTCTATCATAAAAACGACCGTATAAAGTAAAAGATAAAGATAATAATTAATACTAGAAACATTATTTAAAGCTAAAACCCTAGTAAAAATTGCGGGCAATCCAGCTGAGCAGAAAAATTCAACAAGATTAACCCCAAAAGCTAAAAAGACAATTCCGATGATAACCCCCAAACCCATTGGTGACGAAACTAGTTTTTCGGCTTGATTTTTAAGACCATCTTTAAGGTTTTTTTGGAAACCCCCCTCTCCATCTGTTACCTTACAAACGCCAGGCCTAAAGTTTATAAAGTTCCTAATCTGCCAAATCCCCATAGCTAAAGCAAACATTCCTATTAAATTTCTAGTTAAGTTCATATAAGACACAGCTTGAAACAATTGTAACCAAGCAGCCAAAATTAAATAATATATTATTCCGGAAGTTAAAATAAATATTCCCCCAATTAAACACATTTTTTTTCTAGAATGAACATTCAATAAAAGGGTTAGCAGAAACAATAAAACCCACATAGCGCAAGGATTAAATCCATCCAAAGCAGCTAGGGTAATAGTTAAAGCCACTAGAGACATTTTAGAAATATCTATTTTTCCTAAAAATGGAATTGTAATAGTAGAGGGAATAGGAGATGCTCCTGTTTGCCCTCCGTCTTTTTCTCCTAAAGAACCTCTAATTTGTTCTGATATTTGTTCGCTAAATCCAACAAAATATTCTTCGGTAGAGCCAGAAATAAAAGTTACTGGCACTAATCCCCAACTTTGCTTGGCAACTCCATATTTTTCATAATAACTACGGAGCGTTTCTTGACTCTCTCTACTACCAGAAACCTCATATCTGTTTATTTTTAAGTCTAAATATTCTTCTTTAATAATGTCTAAAAATCTTTCCTCTTCTTTACAGTGAGGACAAAGGGCACTATAAAAAAAATCTATCTCAACAAAATTTTCTTGAGCAGAAACAAAACTCGGCTCACCTATAAAGCCAAACAGCGTAAGAAATAATATTGAAAATAAAATAGCTCTTTTTTTCATTGAATATTTAAATTTTTTTATATTATATATTTTATATTATATTTTAAGACTCGTCACCTATTTCTACAATCGATACGTCTTTTACGGCTTTTTTAACTAACTTTTTAATATTTAAATTCTTTTCAGCTATCTTTACCTCTTTTGGATTAGACCTAGTTTCAGGATGAAGCGGTAAAAATCTAACACAACAGTCTTGGTGAGGTAAAATAGAAAGATTAAACGTATTAATATTTATTGCTTCTTTTATTATTTCTTCCTTATCTCTACAAATTAACGGCCTAAGAATTAAAATCTTTGTCGCCAAAGAAACTGTTCTAAGATTTTCCAGTGTTTGCGAAGCTACTTGCCCCACACTATCTCCCGTAATTAGAGCTAAAGCTTCTTCTTTTTTTGCTATATCTTCAGCGATTCTTAACATAAACGTTCTATAAAGGATAACTCTTAGTTTTGCCGGAGAGTTTAAAAGGATTTCTTTTTGAATATCAGCGAAAGGAACTAAATAAAGCTTAGAATCAAACTGAAACTTATTTAAAACCCCTGCAATTCTTTTAACTTTTTCTATAGAGGCTTTATCTGTATAAGGATGAGCGTGGAAATGAACAAAAATTGTTCTCATTCCTCTTTTCATGGCCCGAAAAGCAGCCACAGGCGAATCAATTCCTCCAGACAATAAAACTACAGATCTTCCACTAACTCCTACCGGTAATCCTCCTAATCCCCTTATTTTAGAAGTATATAAAAGGGCATATTTTTCAACTATCTCTAAAAAGCAGGTTGCTCCGGGATTTTTAAGTTTTACCTTTTTTTTTAATTTTTCGATAATAAACTCACCAACTTTTTCATTAATCTGTTGGGAGGTAAGATGAAAATCTTTTCCAGCTCTTTTGGCAGAAATTCTAAATGTTTTAAAATTCTTCTTTTTTAAAGCTTCCAAAGCCTTTTTTTTCATATCCGAAAGAGTCTGTTCGCAACTATAGCCAAAGGCAAAATAACTAATTCCAAAAACTTTCTCTAAAGCTTCTTTGATTTTTTTCTTTTGCTTTAATCCTTTTTTATTTATTTTAATAATAAATCTACCAGAAATTCTTTTCACAAACTCAAAAGAACCTTTAGGCAAAGATCTTTCAATATTTTTAACTAACCTTCTTTCAAAAACACTTCTATTCTTTCCTTTCAAGGCTAATTCTCCGTAATGACAAATAATATATTCCATATAATTTAACAAATAATACCTCCACCTAAAACTTCATCTCTTTTATAAAAAACAACTGATTGTCCGGAGGTTACTGCTCTTTGACCAATCTTAAATTTTAATTTATATTTCCCTACTTCTTTACTAAGAATTGCTCTTGCGGCTGGATGTCTATATCTAATACTGGCCATTACCTTTAGTGGTAATTTTGGTTTTTTTCCAGAAATCCAATTAATCTTTTTCAATCTAACTTCTTTTGAGTATAAACTTTTTTGTTCTTTTGAAACAATTAAAACATTCTTTTTAATATCTTTACCTAAAACATAAAATGGTCCACCCGAAAGCATTATACCCTTTCTTTGCCCTATAGTATAAAACCATAATCCTTGATGAGTTCCTACTGTTTTTAAGGTTTGGGCGTCAATAATTTTTCCTGGTTTTTTCTTTAAATGTTTTTTTAGAAAATCTTTTACTGTAGTTTTAATAAAGCAAGCCTCCTGCGATTCTGCAAAATCGTGACAAGACAATTTAAACTTTTTTGCTAACTTTTTTATTTCAGTTTTTTCGTATCCACCAACTGGAAATAAAACTTTTTCGATTTGCTTTTGGGAAAGTTGCCAAAGAAAATAAGACTGGTCTTTGTTTTTGTCTTTTGCTTTTATTAACTTTGTGGTTCCATTCTCTTCTTTGGTTCTAGCGTAATGTCCCGTAGCAATAAAATCTACCCCTAACTTCTTAGCTTCGTCAAAAAATAACTTAAACTTTATCGCCTTATTACAAACAACACAAGGATTAGGAGTAGCTCCAAGTTTATTTTCTTTCAAAAAATCACCGACAACTTTTTCTTTAAACTCTTTTTTAAAATCAAAGGTATAAAAAGGAATTTTTAAGTTTTTAGCAACTTCTTTTGCTTTTCTGTAAGAACTTTCAAGAGATCTAGATTTTTTTTCTGGCCAAAGCTTCATAAAAATTCCGATAACTTCGAAGTTCTCAGTTTCTTTTAAAAGAGCCGCTGCCACCGAAGAATCTACTCCCCCAGACATTGCACAAGCAACCTTATTCTTTATTTTTTTTGCCATTTTTTTTCAATTTTTTCTAATCCTTGGTGATTTCTTTTATGTTTTACTTGAAGAGTTTTAGGTATTTCCCTATTATTCTTCGATAAATAATCATAGATAGCTTCAGCTAAAGCTTCAGATGCTAAAATCGAGCAATGAATTTTTATTGGCGGTAACCCGCCTAAAGCTTTTACAATTTCTGCTTTTTCGATATTTAAAGCTCTTTCTAAAGTTTTACCCTTAGCTAAATCGGTAATTATACTACTGGTGGCTAAAGCAGCCACACACCCAAATGTCTCAAACTTAATTTTTTTAATAACTTCTTTTTTTTTCTTGTTTTTACCAACCTTAATATAAAGTTGCATTACGTCTCCACAGACAATGTTTCCCACCCTACCTACACCGTCTGGATTTTTCATCTTTCCAAAATTATGTGGATTTTTAAAATGATCTATAACTTTTTTTGTGTAAAGCATATTTTTATTTTTTAAATGGAGAAATTGCCCTTAATTTTTTAACTGCTTTTGGTAAAACTTTTAAAACATAATCAATGTCACTTTTTTTAGTTTCTCTTCCTAGGCTCAATCTTAGAGAGCCATTTATTTTCAAAGGAGATATTCCAATAGACGAAAGTACTGAACTTGTTTTAAGCTTTCTAGAAGAACAAGCTGAACCAGTAGAAACAGCTACACCTAAAATATCCAACTGCATTATTAAAGACTCTCCTTCAATAAAAGAAAAGGCGATATTAATATTGTTTGCTAATCTTTTTTTGGAATGACCATTAAGTGATACATTCTTTATTTCTTTAAATATTCCGGAAATTAATTCGTCTCTTAGTGTTGAAATTCTTTTTATTTCAACCTTCATTTCTTTCTTACAAAGCTCGCAAGCTTTAGCAAAACCAACAATCGCAGCAGTATTTACCGTAGAGCTTCTTAGTCCAAATTCATGACCCCCTCCATGTAAAAGTGGCTCAACCTTAACTCCTTCTCTAATAAACAAACAAGCTACTCCTTTAGGCCCATACATTTTATGAGAACTTGCCGTTAATAAATCTATATTCATTTTATTAACGTCAATTGGAATTTTACCGAAACTTTGAGCAGCATCTGTATGGAAAAGAACTCCTGCTTTTTTACAAACAGCCCCGATTTCTTTAATCGGTTCTATCGTTCCTATTTCATTATTGGCATGCATAACAGAAACTAAAATTGTATCTTTTCTTATTAATTTTTTTATTTCTTTTGGATCTACAAAACCATATCGGTCAACAGATAATTTACTTATTTCAAACCCCTGACCTTCTAACCAGCTAGCGCTCTCTACAATACAATCATGTTCAATAGAAGAAATAATAATATGGCGACCCTTATTTTTTTTAGCAAAAGCTATTCCTTTGAGAGCTAAATTATTACTCTCTGTGGCCGAACTAGTAAAAATTATTTCTGATGCCTTTGCTCCAATTAAGTTAGCCACTTTTTCCCTACTGTCTTCCACCACCATCTTTGCCTCTTGCCCAAAACTATGTAAAGACATTGTGTTTCCAAATTTTTTATCAAAAAATGGTTGCATAACCTTTACGACTCTTTTGTCTACGGGAGTTGTAGCAGCATAATCTAAATAAATTTTTGCTTTTTTCATAACTTCTTTTTTTTATTAGGACCTAATAAATCAGCCAAGGTAATAGAAGACAATGTATCATCTAAAGATTCTTGAATTTTTTTCCAAACTCCAATAGTTTTACAAGTCTTTTCGCGAGGACATTTATATTCTTTTTCTTTACTTAAGCATTCAACTGGAAGCATTGTTTTTTCCAAAACTCTCATTATCTCTCCAATTTTAATTTTTTCAGGAGAGCGAACTAAAAAATAACCTCCTCTTGAACCTCTTTTAGAGGCAACTAATCCATTTTTTTCAAGATCTGAAACAATCTTTTCTAAGTAATCGAAAGATATATTTTCTTCTTTTGAGATTTGCTTCAAAGAACAGATTTTACTATCAGACCCAAAAGCAATTGCAAGATAAACCATCGCCCTTAATCCATATTGAGTTTTTTTAGAAATTTTCATATCTTTATTTGAAATTTAAAACCGACCATTATGGTCGGTTTTAATATAACAAGAAAGATAATATGATGTCAATCCCCTATTCTTCCACCTCAACCTTAACAATTGCTTCGTAAGGGCAAAGAGTTTCACCACCACCTTTCTCAACTTCCTCTGAGTTAATAACTTTTGATTTGCCGTCTTCATCCCAATCAAGCCCTTCGGGACAAGTAGAGATGCAAACTCCGCAAGCTATACATTTGTCCTTATCAACCTTATATTTTGTAGCCATGGTTTTAATGTTGTAATGTTTTATTTTTAAAAGTTTCAAACTTTTCTGACCTTTTTCTTAAAAATTTATCAATGCCTATTATATCAAGCTTAAACTAAAACACCAAGTAATGTTATTTAACGTTAATCTTCTTGACTATCAAGTCTTTGGCCGTCATTTCTTTTGGTTTTTTAATGTCAAGTAATTTTAATATAGTCGGAGCAATACTAGAAAGGCTTCCTTTTCTTAAGATATATTTTTTATCAGAAACAATTATAAATGGAACTGGATTCTTAGTATGTTCCGATAAAGGTTCGTTTGTTTTCAAATCAATCATCTCTTCAGCGTTCCCGTGATCAGCAGTTATTAAAACAACACCATTTTTAGCCTTAACAAGCTTAACAATCTTTCCGACACATTCGTCTACAACCTCTACGGCAAAGATTGCAGCCTTTAGGTTTCCGGTATGTCCAACCATGTCTGAATTAGCAAAATTTATAATAATTACCTTGTGTTTATCTAATTTTATTGTTTTTAATACTGCTTTTGTTGTTTTTAATGCAGACATTTCAGGTTTTAAATCATAAGTTGCAACCTTGGGACTTGGAATAAGAATTCTATCTTCTTTTTTAAACGGTTTTTCTATCATTCCGTTTAAAAAATAGGTAACGTGAGCATATTTTTCTGTTTCCGATATTCTTAATTGATACAGTTCTTTTTTACTAAGAACTTCACCTAAAGTTTTTTCTACTTTTAGTTGTGAAAGGACAATAAGGGCAGATAATTTTTTATAGTATTTTGTCATACAAACAAAAGATAAGCTCTTTCTTTTTCTTTTAAACCCTGAAAATCTTTTTTCGGTAAAAGCCATTACTAATTGCCTAGGACGATCAGAACGATAATTAAAAAAAATGGCAGAATCTCCACTCTTAACACCTTCAAAACCGTCAACAATAATAGGCTCGATAAATTCGTCTGTTTGACCTTTTTTATATACTTGATTAATACCAGCTAATACTGTTTTCGCTTTTAGTCCCTTAGCTTCGGTTAATCCCAAATAAGCTTTCTTCGTTCTCTTCCATCTATTATCTCGATCCATAGCATAATAACGACCTATAACTGTTGCTATCTTTCCTGTTTTATACTTTTTAATTTGTCTCTCTAGCCTCTTAATATGTTTTGTGACTGACTTTATAGGGGTATCTCTTCCGTCCGCAAAAACATGAATCATTACCTTTTTTAGATTGTGCTTCTTGGACAATTTCAATAAAGCATAAAGATGATTTTCATGAGAATGAACTCCCGCGTCTGACAAAAGACCCATCAAATGAAGCGTAGAATTATTTTTTTTAATATTCCTAACCGCTTTTAAAAGGGCAGGGTTTTTAAAAAAATCCCTGCTTTTAATCATCTTATCGATTCTAATAACGTTTTGAATTACAATCCTACCTGCTCCAATATTGAGATGACCCACTTCAGACCCTCCCATCATTCCCTTATTTAAACCAACATGAACTCCCGAAGCCTCTAATTCAGTATAAGAGTTTTTCTTTTTTAAACTATCAATATTGGGAGTTTTAGCTAAAAGGATAGCGTTCCCTTTTTTACGAGAACTGACTCCCCAACCATCTAATATAATTAAAACTAATGGATTCATTTTTTTTGGTTAAAATTTATAATTTTAATTTTTGTTCAATTTTTAAAAGCCTATTATATTTTACTAATCTTTCTCCCCTAGCTGGAGCTCCTGTTTTAATAAAGTCAGCTCCTATCCCTACTGCAAAATCAGCAATGAAGTCGTCGTTAGTTTCTCCAGATCTGTGAGAAACCATAATTTTCCAACCAACCTCTCTAGTTAACTTAACTGCTTCGAAAGCTTCAGATACCGTACCAATTTGATTTATCTTCAATATCATAGCGTTAACAGCTTTCTTTTCAATTGCCATCTTTATTCTTTTGGGATTAGTAACTAAAAGGTCATCACCTATTATTAAGGCTTTCTTATCAAGTTTTTTAGTAATTTTTTCAAAACTATCCCAATCATCTTCCGCAAAAGGATCCTCTATAGCCACAATTGGGTAGCGAGAAACTAGTTTTGAATAATATCTTAATAGTCCTTCTTTCGTGAAAACACCCAACTGCATTTTATATTTCCCTTTTTCAAAAAATTCGGAAGCAGCTACATCTAAAACAATCTTAATTTTATTTTGATAATTCAGTTTTTGAGCAGCTAATAATATCAAACTCAAAGCTCGTTCTGGCATAAAAAGTGGTGGAGCAAAACCCCCTTCGTCTCCCAGGTTTGTGGCTTGCTTCCCATATTTTTTCGAAAGAATAAGTTTTAACTGATGATATATTTCTGTTGCAACTCTTAAATTTTCAGAAAAAGACTTCTCCTTAAGAGTAATCATAAATTCCTGAATATCTAATTTATTTCCCGCATGTGCTCCCCCATTAATAATATTAAAAGAGGGCAAAGGCATTTTATTTTTAATTCCAGCTATCTTATAAGTATTTTTAGATATTTTTTTTACATATTGAAATAATTCTAATCCAGAAGAGATAGCTGCAGCTCGGCAAACAGCCAAAGAAACCGCACAAATAGAATTACCACCCAAACGAGACTTATTTTCAGTACCATCAATCCTTATCATTAAGTCGTCAATTTCTTTTTGTAAACGAACATCTTTTCCTTTTAGTTTTGGTAAAATAATCTTCTCTATATTTTTAATAGCTTTTAGTACTCCTTTGCCGGAATATCTCTTACCACCATCTCTTAGCTCAACAGCTTCGTGTTTTCCAGTCGAAGCTCCTGACGGCACAGAGGCATTGAAAGTTCCGAACCCTGTTTTAACTCCAACCTCTATCGTCGGATTTCCTCTTGAATCTAAAATTTCTCTGGCCTCAATATTTTTAATTTTGAAAGATTTCATAATAAATTATCTTTCTAGCTTTTTTAAATAATTAAAAGCAGCTAAAGCAGACTTAGCTCCTTCGCCACAAGCAGTTATAATTTGCTTAAATTGCCCTATATTAACGTCTCCAGCGGCAAAAAGGCCAAGAATTTTAGTCTGACAAGTTTCCGCTTCTATCTCTACCTCATCTCTATCGTTAAGAATGTTTAAACCTTTAACAAAAGATGTGGCAGGCTGTAGTCCAATTTGAACAAAAACTCCCTCCACTGGTAATATTTTTTCTTCTTTAGTTTCTCTGTTTTGATAAACAATTGAATTAACAAATTTATCCCCTCGAATTTCTTTTAGAGCCGCCATGGTAATTATTTCTGCCCTCCCAGTTTTTTCTACTGCTTCCTGATTTTCTTTATCTGCTCTAGCTTCAGAGCCATATTCTAAAATATAAATTTTGTTAACAATATTAGATAGAAATAAAGCTGTCTCAAAAGCAGAGTTTCCTCCTCCGATAATAGCTATATCTTTACCGGAAAAAATAGGTCCGTCACAAATACTACAATAACTAACTCCCTTTCCAATAAATTCCTTTTCTCCAGTTACTTCTAGTGGTCTGGGGTCTGCCCCAGAAGCAATAACCACTGCTTTTGCTTCAAACTTATCATTCTCTTTAGTGTAAACAAAAAAAGTATCTTCAACCTTCTCTATTTTTATAACCTCTTTTCTTTCAATATTAATCTCCTGTTTTTTTAAGTGACTTTCTAGTTTTTGGATTAGGTCCATACCAGAAATTTCCTCAAACCCAGGAAAGTTTTCAATAGTTACTGCTTTTTTAGCTATTTGCCCTCCAAAATCTTTAGTAACTAAAAGAGTGTTTAGTTTTTGCCTAGCAGCATAAATTCCAGCTGTAATACCAGCTGGACCACCACCAATAATAATTAGTTCGTACATAATTATATAAGTTTAATGTAAAACCTTGGGAATAGCTTTTATTACCTCTGTAGCTAATAACCCTTCCTTAGATTCTTGAGCAGCTAATTCTCCTGCTTTTCCGCTGATATAGGTTGCCGCTTGAGCAGCTTCAAAAGCGCTTATTCCTCGGGCTAATAATGCTCCACAAATTCCAGCTAAAACATCACCAGTTCCACCTACCGACATATAAGGGCTCCCAGTTTCATTTAAAGCCACATCTTCACCATTAGAAATAATATCTGGCTTTGCTTTTAATAAAATTGTTGTTTGGAGTCTTTTAGCTTCATTTTTTACCATTTCCACTTTTTCAGCAGGAGAAAGATTAAAGACTTCCTTTTTAGTTAAAATGAAAAATTCGTGAGAGTGTGGAGTAATTAAAAATGGCTTCCCTTTAATTACTTCTGGGTTATTTCCTAAAGCATGAATGGCATCAGCATCAATAACAACTGGAACTGAAACCTTTTCAAGATATTTTAAAATTACTTCTTTGGTTTCTTTACTTCTTCCAATACCACCCCCAATAACTACAGCTGTATTTCCCCTAGAAACAGCTTTAGCTGACTCTGTAGTTGAAAGAAGGGTTGCTAGGTGACTCTTATTCAGCCATTTACCTTCTAGGGCGTAAGCTGCTAAGTTTGGAGAGAAAGAGGCGATAATATCTGCTGCCCTTTTAGGAGCAAGAACATTAACCATATCTGCTCCAGAGTTAAATGCGGCCATAGCAGATAAGGCTGGTGAGCCAGAATAAAATTCTGAACCTCCAATAACTAACAAAAATCCGAAATCATACTTTCTATAATAAGTTGATTTTTCTCTTTCTTTATAAATTTCACTTAATATTTCTTTAGTTACTTGGATCATAATAATATAATTTATTATTTATAAACTA
>JAUVBU010000010.1 GCA_030591065.1 bacterium
CCGGAACTCTTAACGCTTTTTATTACCAAATTAGAAACATCGGATCTTCAGGTTTAAATATCTCGGGAACTTCAACTGTAACCTCCTTAGATTACGGAGACTTTGAGTTGAGTGTGGAGGGGGGAACAATGATGACCGTGGTTTCTACTGTTTTAGACCAGAACCCAGCTAAAACAATTACGGGATGTATTTTCTCAACTTCTTCTGGAATTACCTCCGGATACAATGTTACCGAGACCGGAACCCCTGCTAGTTACTGGAGATTTACGGGTCACTCGGGAAACTACGACGGAGAAGCTTATGATTCAGACCCTGGAGATGCTTCTCCTGGATATATAAAATGGGATGACAGTCTTTATTACACGCCTAAATCTCAAAACTGGAGATGGTATCATAATCAAACAGCTGAAACTCCCCCTGTTTCTTCTGCGGCAGCGGCAGAAAATATATCTCCTAACGAAATTACAGCTGGTAGTGTTTTAAAACTAAGGATGACCATTAAAGAGACGGTTGATGATGCGGGATATGATATTAAAATGCGGATTCAGTATTCTACTTCATCTGATTTCTCTTGGGCTAACTTTTTAGCTGAAAAAGGAAATTGTAGCTCTTCTATTTGGTGTTATGGAGAAGGGGGGGATGATGACAATGATTTAATTTCTACAACAACGTTAAGTGATGCTACTTCTACAGCTACACATAACGAATCAGGAATTTCTACGACTACATATGACCATTTAGAAAACGCTTCTAGTGAATGGGAATTTACTATTTTAAATAATGGAGCTCCAACTTCTACGACGTATTATTTTAGAGCTTATGACAATACAGGGTCGGAAGCTGTTGTTAAAAATGATGGAGAAAGTTATCCCAGCTTAGTTACAGCTGCGGGAAGTTTAATTTTTACTGTTTCGGGAATATCTTCTTCAACTGTTACTGAGGGAATTACAACTGATTTTGAAACTTTTTCTACATCGATTCCTTTTGGAAACTTAAATTTTGATCAAGAGATTGAAGGAGCTCAGCGTTTAACTGTTACTACTAACGCTGATAGCGGATATCAAATATTGGTTTATGAGAGACAGACTTTATTAGCTGGTGGAGGAGAAGCTATTGACCCAATTATTGGAACCAATGAAGACCCAGCTGAATGGCCAGCCAGTTTTTCTCCAGGAGGATATGGTTATCATTCTGGAGATGACATATTGTCAGATATTGGAATGGGAGCAGCTCGATTTTCTTCTGACGACACTTATGCTAAATTTGAAAATTCTATGAAAGAAATAGCTTATAGTTCAATACCGGTAAGTAACGATTCTAATGATTTAGTTTTTAAAATACAAGTTAATAGTGAACAAGAAGCTGGTGAATATCAAAGCGAAATTGTCTATATTTGTGTCCCGACATTTTGATTCTTTTTTCGGTATGTTTTCCACAGTTTGACTTTCTAGGGATGTGTTATAATTAAATCGGAAGGTAGGATCTCTTCTCTTGAATATTAAAATAGAGAAGAAAGGTCGAAATCTTACCCTAAAACATAAGCGCTTATGCTTTAATTCCTAAACTAAAATACTATGACAAAAAATCGAGAGACAAGAAGTAAGAGAGTAATAGCAAGTATTACCATTCTAACTTTATTAATGTTAATGTCTCCAATGCCAAAACTTCAAGCTGCTAGTCAGCTAACGAGTGTCAGTGATACTATAGAGGATTCAGACGTATCTGAACCTACTATCTTACACACTTTTGGCTTTACCACTATAACAGCGATTCCTCAGGATGGTTATTTCACAGTAGAATTTGCTGCTGGATTTGATTTAACGGGAGTAACAACATCTTCTGATGTTACTTGTCCGAACGCTGGAGTAGCTTCAATATCTTCCCAGGTATTGACTTGTACTTATGGTGGTGGCTCAATGGGGGCTGGAGCAAAAACTTTAACAGTTGATAATGTTGACAATCCTGGGTCCGCAGCTTCCTATGTAATGCTTCTTAATACTTATAGCGATTTAGCTGTACTGTTAGACACTGGAGAGTGTCGAGTAGCTATTATTGAAGACGTGACGGTTACTGCTCATGTTGGGGCTACCTTAACCTTTACCATTGTTGGTGTAGATGAGGGAACACTAGTAGAGTCTGCTACGACAAATGCTACTAGTACAGCCACAACTGTTGAATTTGGAACAATCGATCCTAATACGCAATATATAGTAGCTCAAAAATTGGAGGTAAGTACTAACGCTGATGCAGGATTTTCCGTAAAGGTATGGCAGGACAATAATCTTCAAAATGCAATGTCTAACGATATTGATAAATTTGCAGATGGTTCTACTTCCACTCCAGCTCATTGGGCCGCTCCTACCGAAACTGTTGATGCAGAAGAGACCTATGGTCATTTTGGTATAAGGTCTGATGATGATGACGTAGCTCTAGCTTTTTCGACTAGTTCTTGGGTGGGTTTTTACGGAGATGGCACAGGGTTTCAACACGAAGTGTTCACTCATGATGGTCCATCCAAAGCAGAAACTGAGAATAAAGGTTGGGCTTACGTTCAATACTCTATTGAAGTTTCCAACTTGCAAGAAGCAGGAGATTACACAAACACTCTTACATATATTTGCACTCCAACTTACTAGTTTTTCTCTTCCTTGTGAGAATGAAGGCTTCCATACCGACTTTGGTAATGGAAGTCTTTCTTTTCGGAACGAAAATTAAGTACAAGGTTATTAGTATTAATTAAAAAAAATATATAAAAAAATGAAAAAAAATTCTGCTCTAACTTTTTCTTTATTAGCTTTAAGCTTTTTAACTTTACCAGTTCTTTCTGTTTTAGCTCAAAGTTCGGGTATTAAGATTAGCCCGACAAGAGTTGATAAAATGGTAGATCCCGGAGATGCTTTCGGAGAAACTATTACAGTTACAAATCTATCAGACGTTGATAAAACTTTCTATTTTTATATCAACGACTTTCAAGCTGGTTCAGGGGAATCTGGAGCAGCTGAAATAGTTGCGCCCGGATCTACCGACGAATACACCTTAGCTTCCTGGGTTAAAATAACAGGAGAAGGTATAGACTTGGGTCCAGGAGAAAAAAGAGAAGTTTCTTATACTATTGAAGTTCCAGATTCAGCTAGTCCAGGAGGACACTATGGAGCCATAGTAGTGGCAGCTCAATCTCCAGACGTTAGACAATCAGCAGAGGGAAGAGGAGCAGCTATTTCTATTTCTCAGCAAACTGGATGCTTGGTTCTTTTAAAGGTATCTGGAGAAACAATTGAAAAAGCTATGATTCGAGATTTTAGTGTAGAGGGAGATATCAACAAAAGTCCGATTAGTGCTAACTTTATTGCTAGGGTGGAAAATATGGGAAACGTGCACTTAAAACCACACGGAACAATTGATATAAAAAACATGTTTGGTAAAAAAGTAGCAACCCTAAGGGTTAACGACGAAGGGTCCAACGTCTTACCCGGTAGTATCAGGCGCTTTGAAACCATTTGGGAGGAGAATTTTGGCTTTGGTAGATACACCGCTTCTTTAGCTTTAAGTTTTGGCACTTTTGCTTCAGAGGGCGGTCAGGGGCGACAAACTATTTATTCTGATATTAGTTTTTGGATTTTACCTTGGAATATTATTATCCCAGTTGCTCTAGGAATTATATTTTTTGCAACTCTTTTTGTTCTTTTCTTAAAGCTTTATAAAAACAAAGCAGTAGAAAAGGCTTTAAAGAAAGCTGGTTTGGCCGAAGTGAAATATGTTAAAAAATATGAAGGAATTTCTCCTGCACTATACTTAGGATTAACAATTACATTAATTCTTAGTTTTATTCTTTTACTAGGAGCTATAATTTTCTTTTTATTCCTTGCTTAAAGGTTATTAAATCCTTTTACTTTAAAATGAAAAAAGTTTTAGTCTTTTATTCTTCCTCTTTAATTATCTGTAGTTTGTTTTTTGTTTTTAGTTTTTGTTCGGCTAAAAACAATATTGTCATTACTCCTACTATTTTCGATAGAAAGGCAGAAGTTAGAGATCTCTTAGAATTTTCAGTTAAGCTTGAAAATAAGGGAAGCTCAAAAGTGAGTCTTTATCCTTTGGTTAATGATGTTTTTATAGAGGAAGGTAAGCAGGAAAACTTTGATCCTTATACAGCAGACAAACAAACCTCTTTAGCTAAATGGACTGGTATTTCCAGGGGAAGAATAGAATTGTTTCCTGGTGAAGAGATTGAAATTCCTTTTACTGTTCAGGTCTACTCGGAAGCTTTACCTGGTAAATATCACGCCACAATTACTTTTTCTCCAGGGTCAAGTGGAGTAGATGCTCAAGAAAATGCTTTAAAATTCAACCAACCTCAAATAATGTTAAATATTGAGGTGATAGAACATATTATAGAAAAAGCTCAGATTAAAAAATTTAAGGCAGATAAAAGTTTCTTTTTAAGTTTTCCAATTAGCTTCTCTCTAGAAGTTGAAAATATTGGGAATAGAGAAATAAAGCCGGAGGGTTTTGTATACATATATAATAGAAACGGTGAAGAGGTTGGCTTTACTCCAATCAACCAAGCTTCAGCATCTGTGGCTTCAGGACAAAGCGGTCTTTTTAATATTGATTGGTTGGCTGAAAAAGGGCTTGGTCAATATAAAGCCATGATTACGGTAGAGTATGGAGATCAAACCAGAAAAGATTTCCAAGACACAGTATATTTTTGGATTTTACCTTGGAAATTTTTAACAATTTTATTTGGTGGTTTAGGTCTTATTTTTTTCGCAGGAGCGACTTTGTTAAAAACAAAAAAAACTTTACCAGTACCAGTAGCTTCTCGTCCTATTAAAAAAAGAAAGATTAACAATACTATAGATTTAAAGTCTCTTAGAAAATAGGTTTACTATTTTTATATTATGAAAAAAAGAATTATTTTTTTATCTATTCTTGTCGGAGTTTTTTGCTTTAGTTCTTTAGTTGGAGCAGAGCAAACAACTTTAACGATTGTACCACCACTCATTAAAATTAATATGAGTCCCGGAGAAAGCTGGTCGAGCTCAGTAAAGATGGTAAATAATAATTCTAGAGAATTAATCCTTTTTGCTCAGACGGTAGATTTTAGAAGTGGAGAAAGCGGAGGAGTGTAATTTATTTTTCCTCAAAAAACAGAAGGAGAAGATAAAATATTTTTAAGTGAATGGATAGAGATAGATTCAGGGGCACAAATTTTACCTGCGTTTGAAAGTAAAGAAATTCCTTTTACTATAAATTTACCAGAATCAGCTAGTCCAGGGGGGCATTATGCTGCTATTTTAGTTGGAACTAAGCCTTTAGATGAAGAAGGGGGAGGAGGAACATCAATTAAAATTTCTTCTAATGTTAGCTCTTTAATTTTATTAAATATTCAAGGGGAAATAGATGAATCTGGTTGGATTAGAGAATTCTCTACTGAAAAAGATTTTTATCAGAAACCAGAAATAGATATTAAGGTAGCTTTTGAAAACACTGGAAATGTTCATTTACAACCAGTAGGAGATATTAAAATATATAATATGTGGGATAAGGAACGAGGAACTATCCCTATTAATCAAAAGTCTCATTTTGGCAATGTTTTAGCTCACAGTAAAAGAGTTTGGGATTTTACTTGGAAAGGAGAAGAAAGTGCTTTTGAAGTTGGTAGATATAGGGCCGAAATCACTTTGGGTTTTGGGGAAGAAGCTCATCAAACCGTTTCTAGTACGCTTTATTTTTGGGTTATACCCTTAGTTCCTATATTGGGAATATTAGGAGGAATTATTTTATTTTTCCTTGCCATTGCCTTAGGAATTAAAGCTTATATTAAAAGAGCAGTTATATTAGCTCAAAGAGAGGCTGGTATTGTTCCTGGTCAAACCCAAGAAGATTTAGATTTAGAAGACGTAGAGCTGACCGCCGAGATATTAAGGGGTCCAATTGACGAAGCTATAGTAGATTTAAGGGGAGGACGTTATTCTGGCGAAGAGGGAGAAAAATCTGTCGGAAGCTTTAATTTTTTACTTAAAAAATATTATAAAGCCATTTTCTTTTTCTCGATTATTTTGTTTTGGATAATAGGACTCTCTCTTTATTTACAAGATACTCAAAAAGCTGAAAAAAGTTTTGAAGTTATTCAAAAGATAGAGGGGGGAGAGAGGGTTATTTCTTCCGAGGAAATTTTTAAGGAAGAGATTCTTCAAGACGAAAGAATAGAGAACGAAATAGAAGACACTATTTTAGAAGGAGAAACCCCTGTTTTGTCCGTTAAAATTCTTAATGGTTCGGGGGTTCCCAGAATCGTAGCTAAAACAGCTATTTTATTAGAAAGTGGCGGGATGAAAATAGAAAAAATAGGAAACGCTGATAATTTTGATTATAAAAAGACTGTTATAAAATATAAGAAAGGGTTAGCCGAGACAGCGGAGTTTTTAAAACAACTTTTACATGGAAAGGGGGAGTTGGAGGAAGTAGATGACCAGGTTGAAGATATTGTAGTTATTCTTGGTTTTGACTACGCTACGATAATCTCAGAATAAGGTAAAAAAGAATAAAATAGGGTATAATAATAAAATAAGTGTTTGTTGGCTTGTAAAATGACTGATTCAACCTTAAATTTAAAAAAGGAGAACTCTTGGTTTAAAAAGAGGTCTTTGATGGTTATGATAGTAGCTACAGTTTTAGCCACGCTAGGAATTAGAGCCAGCGACCGTTTTTTTACCGCATCGGTAAAAGATGCTGTAGAGTTTGGACAATGTCCATCAGAAATGGTTTTTGTTTCCTCAGAAGATGGAGGGTTTTGTATTGATAAATATGAAAATTCTGCTGGGTCTGATTGTTTAAACTTAAACCCTAAGAATCAAACAGAGACAAGGGTTAATTTAAATAAACTTAACTGTCAACCCGAGTCGGTTGCCTCCGCTCTTCCCTGGACGAACATTTCTCAAAACCAAGCAGCTTTAGCCTGTGCTAAGCTTGGAAAAAGATTACCTACCAACAAAGAATGGTACCAGGCAGCTTTGGGAACTATTGATATTAATTCTGAATGGGAAGAGAATGATTGTCATGTTGACGGTAATTGGGATAATCAACCTGGAGAAACTGGATCAGCTTTAAATTGTGTTTCTCCAATTGGAATTTTCGATATGGTTGGTAATGTTTGGGAGTGGACTAGTGAAACAATTGTCGACGGAGAATATGACGGCCGTAAACTCCCCAAACAAGGGTTTGTTTATGGAGTAGATGAGAATGGGCTTCCTTCTCAAACCGATTTAGATAATCCAAGCTTAGATTATAATAACGATTATTTTTGGATTCAACATCAAGGAGTTAGAGTTATTGCCAGGGGTGGCTCTTGGAATAGCAAAGCTGATGGAGGAGTTTATTCTTCCTATCTAGCAGCTCTTCCTTCTAATGGAGCTCCTGGAACTGGATTTAGATGTGTTAGATAAAAATATATAAAATTATGCAGAAAAAAATATTTAAAAAAAGAAAATTAGCAATTAAAGTGGGGATAACAACCTTGTCCTCCTTCTTATTTATAAGTTTGATTTTTTCCTCAACTTTTTACGAAGTTAATCCTTTAGCTGTTGCGAGGTATTTTTTAGCTACTGCTGGCTCTACCGTAGGAGTATCTTTAGGTGTACCTGAAAATCCTTTTAATACTTTAGCTCAACAGTTAAAAGAAAAAGAAACACGCTTAGAAAACAGAGAGTATGTCTTAAATGAAAGAGAGGTAGAGCTAGAAGAGAGGAGTCTTTTTCTTCCTAGCGAAATAATTTTAAATTTAATCTTAGGGATGATGGTTATGTTGCTATCTTTAATTTCCTTAAATTTTTATTTTGATCATAAAGATCGTAATGACCAAATTATCAGTAGTGATGCTTAATAAAGCTTAATAAATGTGAGCAAAATTAAAAAAGCCAGTATTTTTATCTTTCTTATTTTACTAACAGGATTTATCTTTAATGAAAATTGTTTCGGACAGCAAGAGCCAGCTACAGATGTTTCGGTCTCTATTTCCTCTAACCCCTTTAATAGAATACTTCAAAAAATAGAAGATGCCAGAAAAACCCTCAAAGAAAAACAACAGGAACTTCAAATAGAGGAAAAGATAGACGTTAAAATACTTTTAATTTTTATTGTTATAGGGTTGGCAATTCTTGTTGGTATTTTTTTAATAAAATATTACCTTATTTCTCGAAAAAGAAAACAAAGAAGGGAAAAGAGGAAAGACTTACAAAAAAGAAAAAAAAGAAAAAAGAAGCATTGATTTATGGATTTCTTAAAAGCTTTACCTTGTTTAAAATTTTGTTGTTTTTTATTATGTTTTGGCCTTCTGTTATCCATTAGCTTTTCTGCTCTTGCTTATTCTAATTTTGTTCGGGTTTCAGATGTAATTTCTACTTCTAAACCAGACGTGGGAGCGAACCATACGGTTAATTTTACTGTTACTACAGCCATACCAGCTTCTGGTAAAATAGTTATTACTCCTATTGAGGAGTTTTTTAATATTCCGGCTAATTTTGACTTTACTGAAGTTGATTTAGCTACCTCTTCTAGTTCGGCAGGTCCCTTTATAGATAGAACCTTAGGAAGCTCTCCTAGCTCTAATGTAGACGGAGTGACGGTAGCTACGGGGACTGAGGGTAGTATAACTATTACTTTAAACTCTAGTACGGGAATTAATACAGGAGATTATGTAGAAATTAAAATAGGAACCAACGCTATTTTTGGGACAACGGGAGATAAGCAAATTCACAATCCCACTAGCACAGATTCTTATAAAGTATATCTTAAAAGTTATGATTCGGGAGATATTCTTTTAGATAGAGCTACTGCTATGATTGCGATTATTTCTCCAGTAAGCGTAATAGCTTCAACTACTCCTGACACTCTTCCCCCTGTAAGGTATAACGGATTACCTACGGGAACACTTCCTTTGGGTACTACTAACGTTTCTATGTCTTTAAATACAAGTGAATGGGCTTATTGTCGATACGCTACCACGGCCGACGTTCTTTATTCTTCCATGGTTAATAATATTTCCGAAACTCCCAGTCTTTTCCATTCTACAAACATTGGAGGGTTATCAGATGGAAATAGTTATACTTTTTATATTAGATGTGTCGATACCTATAACAATACAAACACAGATGATTATCTAATATCTTTTGCCATTCCAGCTCCTGGTACTGGGGATGGAGATGAAGGGGGAACTTCAGGGGGAGGTGGAGCAACATATCCTCCTGTGGCAACCTTACCAGAAGTAATTATGGCCGGTTGGGCTTATCCTTCATCTCGGGTTGTTATTTTAAAAGATGGTAAGATAGAAAAAGATACCAGAGCGGATACTTTATCTAAATTTAGCTCTACTTTTTCTGGTTTAGAACAAGGAGTATATACTTTTAGTGTTTGGTCTGAAGACTCCGAGGGGAGAAGGTCTATTACAGATTCTTCTACCTTTTTAGTTAGAGCGGGAACAAGAACTACTCTTTCTGTTTTTTTGCCACCCACAATTGAGTTAGGTGGAGACACCCTAGCTTCCGGAGAAACTTTACAGGTTTTCGGTCAAACAGTTACGGGAAGTGAGCTTGAGTTTTGGATTTATCCTTCAGTAGACGAAGGTGATTTATTAGACGAAGAAATTATTAAAAAGACAGCGACTACAACTTCAAATGGAAGATATATTTTTACTTTTAACACAGAATCTTTACCAGAAGACACTTATGAGATAAAAGTAAGGTCCTCTTTCCCTTTAGCTGGAACTAGTGAATTTAGTAAGGTTTTATACTTTGGAATAGGAAAACCTCCCTCTATATCTTTTTGTAAAAGAGCTGACTTAAATACAGATGGCAAGGTAAATTTGGTTGATTTCTCTATTTTATTGCATTATTGGGGAACAACAGATCCGGAAGCTGACATTAATTTTGACGGAAAAATCGACTTAACAGACTTTAGTATTATGATGTACTGCTGGACAGGATAGGCCAGCAAAAAAGACAAACAACATATGAATTTTGGCAACTTCTCTAAGGTCGTTTTTGTTTTATTAGTTGTATTGGTCCCAATAAGAACAAAAGCAGCTGTATTATATTTAGAATCTCCAGAAACTCAATATTCTCTTGAAGAAACTTTTGCTTTGGAGGTTAAAATAAACCCAGAAGAAGAATCTATTAATGCTATTAGAGTGGCTTTAAAGTTTGATTCAGATATCTTAGAAGTTGTTGGATTTGATTTTGAATCTTCAATTTTAAGTTTTTGGATTGAGCAGCCGACTTTAGCTGACATTGAAGAAATTAACTCTACGGGGCTTATTTCTTTTACTGGAGGAATTCCTAATGGTTATAAGGGAAAATTTATTGGCACTCTTTTGGAGGCCAATTCATTAGGTAAAATAATCTTTAAACCAAAAAGTTCTATTTTAGATGGGGGTCAAACCATTATTAAGCTTTTAGATAGCTCTTTAGTTTTATTAAACAATGGAAGGGGAGGTGTGGCAGACTTAACGGTTGAAACTTTAGCTTTAAATATTTCAAATACTGGAGTCGCGATTGATCTTAACGAAAAAATAGCCATGATGTCTTTACCAACCTTTTCCCGTTATTTGTTTTTGTTGGAAAATTTATAGTTATGAAGTATAATTAATAGAAGATTTAATAAAAAATGACATCTTTTTTAGAAAAAATTAGAGGGAGAGAAGATACAAAAGCAAAAAAAAAGACCTTAGGGGATATAAAAACAAAAAAAAGACCCGAAGGAGTTTTACAGTTGAACGTTGATATTTATCAGACTCCTTCAGAAATAGTAGTTTATGCTCCTATGCCCGGAGTAAACGCTAGTAATTTAAATATTTCTATAGAAAGCGAGGATGATGTTATTATTATTGAAGGAAGAAAAGATTCCTTAAAAGAAGGTATTGAGAAAGAAGAAAAATGGCTGGTTCGAGAATGTGAATGGGGATCTTTTTTTAGACAGATTATTTTACCGCAAGAAGTTGACGCTTCTAAAATATCAGCTAAATTACAAAAAGGAATTTTAGTATTAAAACTACCTTTAATAAATAGCAAGGATGTGGAAAAGAAAGAAAAAACGAAAATGATGGACATAAAAACAGAAAAGAAAAAAAAATAAAAACATGGAAAAAATAATTTTATTTACATTACTCTCTATTGTTCCTCCAGCCATTTGGTGTTGGTTTTTTATTTTCCAAAAAGAAAAGAGGGCAGTTTTTGTTAAAGATTTATTCGTTTTTTTTCTAGAGGGATTAGGGTTGGCTGGAGCTTTTATTGCTATTGAAATGTTTTTAGGGCAGGGATTAACCTTTGTTTTTTCTAAGATCTTTAATATATTTTCAGTTTCTTTAGAAGAAATTTTTGGTAGTATTCAGGGCTCTGTTTCTACTTCCCTAATATATGCTTTTTTAATTGCTTATTTTGAAATTAATGTAATATCTTTTTTTCTAGGAAAACAACTAGGAAATAAAAAAGACGTTAATAAAGTGATAATCGGAACCCAGTTATCTGTTGTTTATGCTCTTGGTTTTTCAGTTGCAAAAAATGCTTTTTCTTTAGCTAGAGCCTCCTCAGCTTCTGGTATAAATAATTTATTTATTTTTCAATCTTTGATTGTTGGGTTGGCTTATGTTTTGTCTGTTGGAGCGTTAGCTCATTTTTTAACTATGTCTAAGTTTCATAAGCTTTATAGTGAGTTTTTTGTAAAAAGAGGACTTTTAATATCGTTTTTATCTCTAGGTTTATTCGGGTTTTTACTTTCAGCTCCAGTGTTTTATTTTACTTTCTGGATAGCGATAATAGGGATGGGGGTTTTAACAAAATGTTTATTTGAAAGAAGAGACTTTGAAATTAAGCTTATTTTAAGAGAAGAAGTTGTTCCTCCTATGTTTAATGACCGAAAAGAAATTATTACCTATTTATTTAACGAGCAACTTTCTTTTAACCAAATGAAAAGTATGGCTTTTTGCCCGAACTGTTTTGTATCAAAAAAAGCAGAATGGAAGGTTTGTCCTTTCTGCGCTATGAAATTTAAATAAACGTCAGACAAAGTTTTTATTATGTATTTTTTTCAAAAAAAATATTTATCATTCTTTTCTACTTTTAAAAAACTAATTATAGTTTTAATTTTTGCTTTTTTATTTAATTTAGGAACACCTTTAGTGCAAGAGTCTTTAGTTTCTGCGGCTGGAGCTACTTTATTTTTATCTCCAGCTACGGGTAGTTTTACGGTTGGAACAAATTTTTCAGTAGCAGTAAAAATTAATAGTGGTGGTGGAGTGGGGATTAATGCTGCTGACGGTATGCTGCTTTATAATACGAGTTATCTTTCGGTTGAATCTCTTTCTTATAGTGGTCCCAGCTCTTCAATTTTTAATCTTTGGCCTACCCAGCCTAGTTTTTCTAATACAAATGGAGAGATCTCTTTTGCTGGCGGAAGTCCTTCAGCATATACTGGAACCTCTGGTTCTGTGTTAGTTGTAACCTTTAGGGCGAAAAAAGAAGGATCTACTCGAGTTAGCTTTTCTTCTGGTTCAGTTCTAGCCAATGATGGACAAGGAACAGATGTTCTTTCTAGTTTTGGAGAAGGAAACTATACTTTAAAAGGAGCCAGTGCTCCAGCAGAAAAAGAGGAAGAAACAATTCCATATGGTGTCTTACCATCATTACCTAAAATTTCTTCAGCTACCCATCCAGAGCCAGAAAATTGGTATTCAAACAATACTCCTGAATTTTCTTGGGAATTACCTCCCGACACTATAGGTTTAAGCTTTTTAGTTCACGGTTATCCCACAGCTAACCCTGATTATGTGTCAGAGGGGTTATTGGATTCAACAAAATACGAAGAGGCTATTGATGATGGAACTTGGTATTTCCATCTTAAATTTAAAAATAATTATGGTTGGGGTGTGGTAGCTCATCGAAAAATTTTAATAGACACTGTGGCCCCAGAACAATTTGAAATAGAGGTTAGAATGACAGATCCTACTGACCCTCAGCCTATTCTTGTTTTTGAAAGTAGCGACGAGTTGTCGGGTATTGATCATTACGAAATAAAGATTGGAGAGGGAGAATTTTATTCTATTTCTTCAGAGGGTATAGCCGAAAATCCTTATCAGATGCCTGTACAGTCTCCCGGAGAGCGTCGAGTAGAAGTTAGGGCAGTTGATAAGGCTGGTAATTTTAGCTTTGCTTTAACTAGTGTTAATATCGAAGCCTTAAAACCTCCAGTTATTACCGAGGTTCCTGAAAAGATAACAGAAGAAGAAGTTTTAATTGTTAAGGGAATTTCTTTTTACCCTGAAGCTAAGATAGAGTTTTATATTCAAGGAAATGGAGAAGAAATTAAAGGGCAAGCTGTTACTGACGAAAATGGAGATTGGAACTATATTTGTGCGGAAAAGTTCGAAAAAGGAGAGTATGAAGTTTGGGCTAAAGTTATAGATAAAAGAGGAGCTCAAAGTAGTTTAAGTAAGAGAATTGGAATAAAAATTATTCCTCGCTCTTTTATTAAAGCTTTTGCTTGGCTTATAATAATAATTCTTATAATAATAATCTTAACTCTTATGTGGATTATGTTTGACCAAAGAAAGAAATGTTTATTAAAGATTAAAAAGATTAAAAAAGAAACTCAAGATATTAAAAATACAACCGAAAGAGTCTTCGCTGCTTTGGCTGAAGAAGTTGAAGAACAGATTGATGTTTTAGATAAAAAGCCACGACTGAGTAACGAAGAAAAGAAAGCTATAAATAAATTAAAGGAAGCCCTAAATATTTCCCGAGACTTCATTAATAAAGAAATAAAAGATGTTGAGGAAGAACTAAAAGAAAAAGAAACAAAAAATAAAAGAATAGGAGGATAATATTCCCGAAAAGGGAGCGGGACAGTTTTTATAAATGAAAAATACTTAAATAGACTTTTTGTCTAATTTTTGATAAAAATAGTTATTATGAATTCTTTCGAAAAAGGAAAAACAAAATTATTTTTAGGGGCAATAATTGTTCTAGGAGTTTTTGCTATTGGGTTTTGGACGGGAGAGCAACAGGTTGTTTGTGAGATTTGCCCAGCTCAAGATATTAACTTTTCTCTTTTTTGGGAAGCTTATCATCAGTTACGTTCTAGCTTTGTAGATAAAAGTAAGTTTGATGAAAAAGAAATAGTTTACGGTGCTATCTCTGGAATGGTAGGTTCCCTAGAAGATCCTTATACTATGTTCTTTCCTCCAGAAGACGCTAAAAGGTTTATCGAAAACGTAAAAGGGGTTTTTGAAGGAGTGGGAATGGAAATTGGTATTAGAAAAAATCAATTGCAAGTTATTTCTCCTCTAGAGGGCACACCAGCAAAAGAGGCTGGATTTAGAGCTGGAGACATGATTATTAAAGTTGATAATATTTTAACTAGTGATTTAACTATTGATGAAGCCGTAGATTTAATTAGAGGCCCAAGAGGAACTGAAGTGGTTTTAACAATTTATCGTGACGACTGGAAAGAAACTAAAGATATCGCTGTTACTAGGGGGGTAATTGAAATTCCTTCTTTAGAATGGGAAATTCTTCAAGCTACAAACGACCAAGGTCAAAACGTTGATATTGCTTATCTAAAGCTTTATCAATTTAGTGGAAAGGCTGGGGTTGATTTTAATAATGCTGTCTTGGAAATACTAAACAGTCCGGCTAAAAAATTAATTTTAGATTTAAGAAATAATCCTGGTGGCTATTTAGAAATTGCTCAAGACATTGCTGGCTGGTTTCTGGAAAAAGGCCAAACTGTAGTCATTGAAGACTTTGGAACGGGAGAGAAAAGAGATTATAGGGCCGAGGGAAGCGGAAAGCTTTTAGATTATACGGTTGTGGTATTAATTAACGAAGGATCAGCTTCTGGGTCAGAAATTTTGGCTGGTGCTTTAAGGGATAATCGTGGTATATTATTAATAGGAGAAAAGTCTTTTGGAAAGGGCTCAGTTCAAGAAGTACAAAACCTAACTGGGGGCTCAAGTTTAAAAATTACGGTTGCAAAATGGCTTACTCCTTCAGGTCAACTTATTACTGAAGTTGGGCTGGAACCAGATATTGTAGTAGAAATAACAGCTGAAGATTATGACGAGGAAAGAGATCCTCAACTAGACAAAGCTATTGAAGTAATAAGAGACTTATAGTAAACTATTTTATTATGCGAATTATAATCCTTCAAGACCTTGAGAGTCTTGGTAAAAAATACGAAATCAAAGACGTTAAAGATGGTTATGCCAGGAATTTTTTAATTCCCAAAGGTTATGCGAAGCTAGCAACAGAAAAAGCTTTAAGGGAATTAGAGATTCAAAAAGGTGCAGAAGAAAAAGTTGCAGAAGAAAGCTTAGAGAAAATTCAAAAAGTGGCAGTTTCTATGGACGGACAAGAGGTCTCTATTTCTGTTAAAGTGGGGAAAGAAGGTCAACTTTTTGAATCTGTTACCTCTAAAAAGATTTGCGACAAACTAAAAGAGTTAGGGTTTAATATTAAAAAGGATCAACTTGAACTTTCTCAGCCTATTAAAGAATTAGGAGAATTTCCAATTAAGGTTAAATTTGAACATAACCTTGAGGTAGAAATTACTATAATTGTGGTTGAGGGGAAATAAATAATAAGACAATCAGAAAATTAACTCATTCTAGATTGTCTATTTTTTGTTAATTCTAATTTTTTATTATGGCCCGATTTATTTTTATTGCTGGCGGCGTAATGTCAGGAATAGGGAAAGGCATTTCAATAGCGTCTATAGGAAGGATTTTAAAGTCAAAGGGCTTTAAAGTTACTGCGGTTAAAGCAGATCCCTATATCAATGTTGATGCCGGAACAATGAATCCCGTAGAACACGGGGAAGTTTTTGTTATGGATGACGGAACAGAGTGTGATCAAGATATTGGAAATTACGAAAGATTCTTAGGGGAAACCATGACTACTGACAACTATATTACAACTGGAAGAGTTTATCAGTCAGTTATTAAAAGAGAAAGAAATTTAGAATACGGAGGGAGATGTGTAGAGGTAGTCCCTGATATTCCGAACGAAGTAATTCGTCGAATTGAAAAAGCAACAAAAAACGCCGATGCCGATTTTACTTTAGTAGAAATAGGTGGAACTATTGGAGAATATCAAAACATGCTGTTTTTAGAAGCTGCTAGGATGATGAGAATGAAGAGACCTAAAGATGTACTTTTTATAATGGTTTCTTATTTACCAATTCCATCGACCATTGGAGAGATGAAAACAAAGCCTACTCAAACTGCAGTAAGGCTCTTAAACGGAGCTGGAATTCAGCCCAATATTATTTTAGCTAGAGGTGAGGTTCCTTTAGATGAACCTCGGAAAAGAAAGATTTCTACTTTTTGTAATATTAAAAAAGAAGATATTATTTCTGCTCCAAACGTTGAATCAATTTATGAAATAC
>JAUVBU010000016.1 GCA_030591065.1 bacterium
AACTAGACTTATTAACTTAAAAACTAAGGAGATTAAAGAGCAGGAAATATTTTTATGTGATTTTCCCCTACAAACAGATAGGGGAACTTTTGTTGTTAATGGAGTAGAAAGGATAGCTATTTCTCAGCTAATTCGTTCTCCGGGAGTCTTTTTTACAATGAGAAAAGTTTCTGGAAAAAAAGCTTTTGGGGCAAAAATTATTCCAAACAGAGGGTCTTGGTTAGAGTTTGAAACTAGTTCTTCTGGAGCTATTGGAGTTAAAATAGATAGAAAAAGAAAAGTAGCAGCCACAACTCTTTTAAGGGCTTTTGGGATGACTGACAATTTAAGTATTAAAGAGAAATTCGAAGATGTAAATAAAGGAGAGATTGATTTTATTGAAGAAACTCTTAAAAAAGACACTAGTCATACCCAAGAAGATGCTTTAATCGAAGTTTATCAGAGACTAAGGCCTGGAGATTTAACTACTGCTGATACGGCAAGAGAATTAATTAAAAATACATTTTTTAATTTTGAAAGATACGATTTATCTAGAGTGGGAAGATGGAGAATGTGGTCTAGGCTCCCCTTATTATTTGGAGATAAAGGTAAAGATCACAACAAAAATTTAAATCGAGAAATATTACCCGAAGACAGAATTTTAAAACTAGAAGACGTTATAGAAGCTTTAAGAGAAATCATTCGTTTAAATAATGATCCTCAAGCCAAGCCTGATGAAATTGATCATTTGGGAAATAGAAGGGTCAGGCCGTTTACAGAATTACTAGTTAATAGATTGCGAGTAGGGTTTATGAGGATGGCTAGATTTGCCAAAGATAGAATGTCAACTTTGGATGCCCACACCTTAACTCTTACCCAGCTTGTTAATCCTAAACCAGTAATGGTAGTCGTGAAGCAGTTTTTTATCTCTAGCCAGATGTCTCAATTTATGGATAACCAAAATCCATTAGCTGAACTAGAGCACAAAAGAAGGGTTTCTGCTACTGGGCCGGGAGGACTAACAAGAGAAAGAGCTGGATTCGAAGTAAGGGATGTTCAACCATCTCATTATGGAAGAATTTGTCCAATTGAAACTCCTGAAGGTCAAAACATTGGTTTAGTTGGCCATCTGGCTAGTTTTGCTAGAATTAACTCATACGGCTTTTTAGAAACTCCATACGCTAAAGTTAAAAACGGAAAGGTTTCTTCTGAAATTCAATATTTAACTGCCTACGAGGAAGAAAAATATAATATTGTGGCAGGAGGAGTCTCAATAGATGATAAAAACAACATTATTCCCGAAGAAATTGAGGCTAGGATCAAAGGAAGGCCAGAGGTTATTCATAAAAATGAAGCTGATTTTATAGATGTTTCTCCAGAGCAAGCGATGTCAGTTGCTACATCCTTAATTCCGTTTTTACAAAACGATGATGCTACCAGGGCATTAATGGGCTCTAATATGCAAAGACAAGCTGTTCCAGTATTGAAACCAGAGCCTCCACTTGTGATGACTGGATTAGAAGAAAGTGTTGCAAAAGATTCTGGTCAAGCAGTTGTTAATCTTGAAGACGGAACAGTTATTGAAGTTGACGCTGATCATATTAAAGTTAAAGGATCAGATTCTAAAATTAAAAATTACGAACTAAAAACTTTTGTAAGAACGAATCAATATACTTGTTTTCATCAAAAGCCAATAGTAGAAAAAAATCAAAAAGTTAAAAAAGGAGAGATTTTAAGTGACGGTGGAGCTATTGCTCAAGGACACTTAGCCTTAGGTCAAAATATTTTGGTTGCTTTTATGACTTGGCGAGGGGGAAATTTTGAGGACGCTCTTTTGATTTCTGAAAAATTAGTAAAAGATGATGCCTATACTTCAATTCATGTGGAAAGTTTTAGTTGTGATGTTAGAGAGACTAAGCTAGGCCCAGAAATAACAACTAGTGATATTCCAAATGTTTCCGAAACTAAACTAAAAGATTTAGACGAAGAGGGAGTTATTAGAATTGGGGCTGAAGTAGGGCCAAATGATATTTTAGTAGGTAAAATTTCTCCGAAAGGAAAGGCAGAACTAACTTCCGAAGAAAGGTTATTAAAAGCAATTTTTGGGGAAAAAGCAAAAGAGGTTAAAGACTCTTCTTTAAAGATGGAGCATGGGAAAAGAGGAAGAGTTATTAACGTAAAAACATTTTCTAGGGAGTTAGGAAACAAACTTAATCCAGGGGTTATTAAAAGAATTGAGGTAGAGGTTGCTCACGTGAGGAAAATTCAAGCTGGAGATAAATTAGCCGGACGACATGGAAACAAGGGGGTGATTTCTAGGGTATTGCCAGAAGAAGAAATGCCATTTTTAGCAGACGGAACTCCTGTGGATATTATTATTAATCCAATGGGGGTTGTTTCTAGGATGAACTTGGGACAAATATTAGAAACCCACTTAGGATTAGCAGCTAAAAGTCTTGGTTATCATGCTATTACGCCTTCTCTTTCTGGAGCAGGTGAAAAAGAAATTAAAGAAGAGCTTAAAAAGGCCGGACTTCCCGAAGATGGGAAAATACAGCTTTTTGACGGAAAAACAGGACTTCCTTTTTCAAAAAAAATTACAATTGGATATACATATATGTTGAAATTAATTCATATGGTTGAAGATAAAATTCATATGAGATCTATTGGTCCTTACTCTTTAATTACTCAACAACCATTAGGTGGAAAGGCTCAATTCGGAGGACAGAGGTTTGGAGAGATGGAGGTTTGGGCTCTAGAAGGATATGGAGCGGCTCATACTTTACAAGAAATGTTAACCATTAAATCAGATGATGTTCAAGGAAGAGCTGCTACCTACGAATCAATTTTAAAAGGAGAGCCAATAAAAGAACCTAATATTCCAGCATCCTTTAATCTTTTAGTTGCGGAATTAAAATCTTTAGGTCTTAGTATTGAGATAAAAGAGAAAAAACAAGAAGAAAGAAAACCAGAAGAAAAAAACTCTTAAAATAACATTTATTATTTAAATTGTGGCCACAATTTTTATTTAAAGGCTATTTACTAATATGAAAGTAGAAAACTTAAAGGCAATTAAAATAAAGTTAGCTTCACCAGAACAAGTTTTGTCGTGGAGTTTCGGAGAAATTACTAAGCCAGAAACTATAAACTACAGGACTCAGAGAGCTGAAAAAGATGGACTTTTTTGCCAAAAGATTTTTGGTCCCGAAAAAGATTATCAGTGTTATTGTGGTAAATATAAAAGAATTCGTTATAAGGGTATTGTTTGCGATAGGTGTGGAGTAGAAATAACGAAGTCTTCTGTGAGAAGAGAAAGAATGGGCCACATTCAATTATCTACTCCAGTTTCTCATATCTGGTTTTTAAAAGGAATCCCCTCTAGGATAGGGTTGGTTTTGGGTATTTCTATGAGACAACTAGAAAGAGTTATTTATTTTTCTTCTTATATTGTTACTAGTGTCAACGAGAAAGCAAAAAAAGATATTTTAGAAAAAATTAAAAAAGAATTTGAAAGAAAATCAAAAAAAATAGAGGTAGAAGATAAAAAAACGCAAGAAAAAGGCAAAAAGAAAAAAGTTAACCCAGAATTAAAAGAACTTAAATTAGCAAAAAACAGAGTTGAAAAAGAACTCTCTTCGATTGAATCTTTTAAAATTTTATCTGAAGTTGATTATCGTGAGTTTTCTTTAAAATATGGAGAAGTTTTTGAAGCGGGTACTGGTGCCGAAAGTTTAAGGTCTATCTTTGAAAAAATTGATTTAAAAGATCAGGTTAAGAAATTAAAAAACGAATTAAAGGAATTAACTGGTCAACAGAAAAAAGGAACATTGAGAAGGTTAAGGCTTTTTCAGGAAATGGAAAAAGAAAACATTCGTCCAGAATGGATGTTTTTAACAGTCTTACCTGTTCTACCTTCTGGTTTACGTCCCATGGTTCAGTTAGACGGAGGAAGATATGCTTCTTCTGATTTGAACGATTTATACCGAAGAGTAATCAATCGTAATAATAGATTAAAACATCTTTTAGAAATTGGGGCTCCAGAAGTAATTATTAGAAACGAAAAAAGAATGCTTCAAGAGGCCGTAGACTCTTTAATTGATAATGGAAAAAGAAGAGGAACAACCACAAGAGCTACAACGGGTGGTAGAAGGTTATTAAAATCTTTAGCCGATATTCTTAAAGGAAAACAAGGAAGGTTTAGACAGAATCTTTTAGGAAAAAGGGTTGATTATTCTGGAAGATCAGTAATTGTTGTTGGTCCTAAATTAAAATTTAATCAAGTTGGTTTGCCTAAAAAAATGGCTTTAGAACTTTTCAAACCATTTGTTATTAAAAAACTTTTAGAAAAAGAACTTGCTTATAATGTAAGGGGAGCTTCTAGATTAATTGAAGAAGAAATAGATGAGGTTTGGGAATCTCTAGAAGAGGTTGTAGAGAAAAAATTAATTTTACTTAACCGAGCACCAACCTTACATAAGCTAGGAATCCAAGCTTTTTACCCTATATTAATTGAAGGAGAAGCTATTATGGCCCATCCAATGATTTGTAGGGCTTTTAATGCTGACTTTGATGGAGACCAAATGGCAGTTCATTTACCTTTGTCTAAGGAAGCGCAAAAAGAAGCTAGAGAACGAATGTTAGCTGGTTTAAATGTTTTAAAACCTGCAACAGGGATGCCAGTTGTTACTCTTTACCAAGATATTATTTTAGGATGTTATTGTTTAACCGGTATTAATGAAAATGAGAAGGGAGAAGGAGAACTTTTTGTAAGTCCGAGAGAAGCAGTATTGGCCTATAATTTAGATAAAATTAGTATTAAAGCAAAAATAAAAGTCAGGACAGAAAATTTTAAGAAAGCTTCTAAGCTTAAAAACAAAGAAAATTCTTCTAAAATAGATTTCTTTGAAACTTCTGTCGGTAGAATATTATTTAACGAGGCTTTACCAGAAGACTTTCCTTATGAAAACGAAAAAATTAAACTGGCAAGGCTAAAAAAGATTGTGGCCAAGATTATTGAAAAATATCCAAGAGATATTATTGAAAATACACTAGATCAAATAAAGTCTTTAGGTTATGAGCATGTTACGTTAGCAGGAATTACCTGGGGATTGGATGATTTAATTATACC
Organism: bacterium; assembly: GCA_030591065.1. Taxonomy (GTDB): domain Bacteria; phylum Patescibacteriota; class Minisyncoccia; order Minisyncoccales; family JANBVM01; genus JAUVBU01. The sequence goes on from JAUVBU010000016.1 coordinate 5,108, forward strand.
GAAAGAGAAAAAGAGTATCCTAGAAGCTGCTGAAAAAGAACAGGAAAAAGTTGAAAACTACTTTAAAAAAGGACTTCTTGCTCCAGAGGAAAGGACAGTTAAAATTATTAGTATTTGGAGTAAAGCAAAAGCAGAATTAGAAAAAGAAGTTCCTGGAGCTCTAATTAAAACAGAGTCGGTTTTTCAAATGATTGATGCTGGAGCCAAGGGTTCTTGGACTCAAGCTGTTCAAATGTGCGGAATGAAAGGATTAGTTATTAACCCAGTAGGAAAAATTATTGAGTTACCAGTAAAGAGTTCCTATAAAGAAGGATTTAGTACCTTGGAATACTTTATCTCAACTCATGGTGCTAGAAAAGGTACAACAGATAAAGCCCTAAGAACATCTAGTGCGGGATATTTAACAAGAAGACTAGTCGATGTTTCTCACGATATAATAGTCTCTGAAAAAGATTGTGGAAATAAAGTTGGTATCGAAGTTTTTAGGAAGGATGCTGACGAAATAGGTCAAAATATGCTCTTAAAAATTGTGGGAAGAACTTCTGTCGAAAATATTAAAGGAATTTGTAAAAAGGGAGAAATTATTGATTGGCAAAAAGGAAAGAAGATTATTAAAAATAAAATTGAAAAAATAAGAGTTTACTCTCCGTTTAGCTGTCAAAGTCTAAGGGGAATTTGCCAGAAATGTTATGGTTGGGATCCCAGTAGAAACGAAATCGTTAAAATAGGAGAAGCGGTTGGTGTTGTGGCAGCTCAAGCAATTGGAGAACCAGGAACCCAGTTAACGATGAGAACCTTCCATTCGGGTGGAGTAGCTGGAGGAGGAGATATTACTTCTGGTTTACCTCGAATTCAAGAACTTTTGGAGGTTCGAGTTCCAAAAGGAGAGGCAGTTATTTCTTCAACTGACGGAAAAGTTGTAGAAATTACTAAAGACAAAATATTAAAGATTGAGGTTGAAGAAAAGAAACAAAAGAAAAAAGCAAAAGTTTTAGAATACGAAATTCCAGCAGACTCAGCCACTTGGGTGAAACCAGGGCAAAAAGTAAAGGCTGGACAACAGCTTTGTGAAGGAAGTTTAAATATTAAAAAACTTTTCAAAATAGCCGGAGAAGAAGTAACCTGGCGTTATATTGTAAAGGGAATTCAAAGAATTTACACTTCTCAGGGTGTTCAAATTCACGATAAGCATTTAGAGATTATTGCTCGTCAGATGTTTTCCAGGGTGCGGATTAAAGAGCCGGGAGAAACTCCATTTAATTTTGGAGAAATTATTGAAAAAGTAAGGTTTTTAGAAGAAAACTTTAAACTAAAAAAGAGTGGAAAGAAAGACAAAGTAGCTATCTCAGCCCCTCTATTGTTAGGAATTTCTAAAGTAGCCTTAACTACAGATTCATTCTTGTCAGCTGCTTCTTTTCAGGAAACCTCTAGGGTTTTAATTAAAGCCGCAATAGAAGGAAAAGAAGACAAGCTTCGCGGATTAAAAGAAAATGTTATAATAGGAAAACTAATCCCTGCAGGAACAGGTTTCCATAAAGACTAGTTAGGGGTAATATAATAGATGAGGCTATATGGTTCAAAGAAAAAATAACAAACAGAAAAAAATAAAGAAAGCCAAGAAAACAAAAAAAATAACACTTAAAAAGAAATCATCTATGAACTTTTCTTTACCAGAAGAGACGAAAAAATACATTTTCGGAATAGGTTTTTTTCTCTCAGCAACGATTTTTATTTTAAGTTTTTTTGGAATGGCAGGACCAGCAGGAGACTTTCTTTTTAAAACCTTTTCTTTTTTAGTGGGCGAAATTGTTTTTGCAATATTAGCCCTTTTTTTGTGTCTGGCGGGAATAGCTTTTTTCCGAACAGAATATAAGAAAATTTTAAAACCAATAGTTTTATCTATTGGAATTTCTACTATAGGCGTTTCAGGGATTTTAGAATGTTTAAATCCAGGGATAAAAAAGGGTGGGTGGTTAGGGTATGTTATTACTTGGCCACTTTTAAAACTCTTTGATTTATGGGTAACTAGGATAATTTTTGTAGTTACCATAATTGTTGGTGGATTGATTTTTTGGCGTTTAATAATAACTCATCAATTAAAGAAAGAAGAAGAAAGACAGAAAGAAAAACCCTTGATTAATAGATTGGTAAGAAAAATTATAAAAGGCACCCCATCTTTTAAAACAGATAGAATAGAAAAGAAGCCGATTGTTTTTGAAAAAGAAGCTAAGTCAGCTAAAGAAATAGCTTTAAAAGCAAAGGTTAACCCAATAAAACCTGAGATTTCAGGAAAACAATACGAAAGACCTCCGATAGAATTACTGGACTCAGTAAAGGGTCAACCTTCTGGTGGTGATATTAGAATGAATTCTATGATTATTAAAAAAACTTTGGAAAGCTTTGATATTCCGGTAGAAATGTCTAATGCTGTTGTTGGTCCAACTGTAACACAATATTCTCTTAAACCAGCAGATGGAATAAAGCTATCTAAGATTACCGCTCTTTCGAATGACTTAGCCCTATCTTTAGCAACTCATCCAATTAGAATAGAGGCCCCAATTCCTGGTAAAAGTTTAGTAGGAATTGAAATTCCGAATAAAAAAAGAACCTTTGTTAGATTAAAAGAATTAATACAAGGTCAAAAATTTCAAGATTCTTTTTCTCACTTAACTCTTTGTCTTGGTAAAGATGTTTCAGGAGAGTCTATTTATGCTAATTTAGAAAAAATGCCTCACTTACTAGTAGCAGGATCTACCGGTACGGGTAAAACAATTTTTCTTAATAGTTTAATTTTATCTCTTCTCTATAATAATTCTCCGGAAACGATGAGGCTTATATTGATTGACCCCAAGAGAGTAGAGTTTAATGTTTATGAAGAAATTCCCCATCTTCTATGTCCAACTATCGTTGACGCCGAAAGAGCAGTTAATGCTTTAAAATGGTTAACAGAAGAAATGGAAAGAAGATTTAAATTATTAGCAGAGGTTAAGTCAAGAAATATTGTCTCTTACAACGAAAAAATTATAAGTGCAGGAGAAGAAAGATTGCCATATATTGTTTTAGTTGTTGATGAATTAGCAGACCTAATGGCAGCTAAGGGTAGAGATATTGAATCCGGAGTTGTGAGAATAGCTCAAATGGCCCGTGCTGTTGGAATTCATTTAGTTCTTGCAACCCAGAGGCCGTCGGTAGAAGTAATTACCGGTCTTATTAAAGCCAATATTACTTCTAGGGCTACATTTCAAGTTGCTTCCCAAATTGACTCCAGGACGGTCTTAGATACCTCTGGGGCTGAAAAACTATTAGGATTGGGAGATATGTTATTTATTTCTAATGAGATTATTAAGCCTAAAAGAATTCAAGGAGCCTATGCTTCTGATAAAGAGGTTAAGAGAGTTGTTAAATGGATAGCAGAAAATAAGACATCTTTAAGTCAGGCGTCTAATATGGGTGGAGAAGCACTAAAGGAAGGCTTAACGACATATTTAGAAAAAAGCTTAGAAGTTTCAGAGGGGGTAGGTCCTAATGAGAATTCTTTTCGAGAAGATCCTCTGTACGATGAAGCTAAAAGAGTAATTATTGAAAACAAAAGAGCTTCATCTTCTCTTTTACAAAGAAAATTAAGGGTTGGATATGCTAGAGCAGCAAGATTAATAGATATGCTAGAAGATCAGGGAATTGTGGGGCCAAGCCGAGGTTCTAAACCTAGAGAAATTTATATTTCAAACGCAAGCGAGGAGTATACCGGAAAATCAAAAGACGAGGACGATGATGGGTGGCGGTCAGTGTAGGTTATACTTAACTCTCTAATTAAATTATTATCCCTATTTTAAAATCTATGGCTAAACAAAAAAAGCCTAAAAAAGAAAAAAAAGATCTTGAGCAAGCTTTATCAGAAATTCGACAGAAATTCGGAGATGGTTCGATTATGAGGCTTAAAGACAGTAAGGTGTATAGTGCTGAAGCAATTCCAACTGGTTCCATTTCTTTAGATCTAGCTTTAGGAATAGGAGGACTACCTAAAGGAAGAGTTGTAGAAATTTATGGTCCAGAGATGTCGGGAAAAACAACACTAGCTTTACATATGATTACAGAGGCTCAAAAAAAAGGTGGTGTTGGAGCTTTTATTGATGCCGAACACGCTCTTGACCCTGATTATGCCAAAAGGATTGGAGTAAACGTTAATGACTTATTAATATCTCAACCTGATTCTGGAGAGCAAGCCCTTCAGATTGTTGAGACATTAGTTAAATCGGGAGAAGTCGATATAATAGTTATTGATTCTGTCGCAGCGTTAGTCCCAAGAGCTGAAATTGCAGGTGAAATGGGAGAGTTTCAGATTGGTCTTCAGGCACGTTTAATGAGTCAAGCTTTAAGGAAACTTTCAGGAATGATCTCTAAAACAAAAACGATAGTTGTTTTTTTGAATCAAACAAGGATGAAAATTGGTATTCGTTTTGGTAATCCGGAAACTACACCGGGAGGTTTGGCCTTAAAGTTTTATTCTTCTATTAGAATTAATTTAAGAAGAATTGCTCAGATAAAACACGGAGAGAAAATTATTGGAAACCGAGTAAAAGCTAAAATTGTTAAAAATAAGGTGGCAGCTCCCTTTAAGATAGCTGAATTCGATATTTTTTATAACAAAGGAATCTCTCGCTTTGGAGATATTTTAAATTTAGCTTTAAAGCACGAAATAATTAAACGGTCTGGAAGTTGGTATCAATATGGAGACATAAAGCTAGGACAGGGAGCGGAGGCAAGTAGAAAGTATTTAGAAGAAAACCTTAAAGAGGCAAAAAAAATAGAGAAGTCTATAATGGAAAAGGAAAAAGAGTTAATATAAAAACCCCAGAAACAAAAGTTTGTTGGGGTTTTAAAATCTAAGTAGTTGTTTATTATTTTGTAGTAAAAGGAAGTAATCCTAAAAATCGAGCTCTCTTAATAGCTTTTGATAGCTTTCTTTGGTGACTGGCACAAATGCCAGTTCTTTTTTTTGGCCTAATTTTAGCCAACCCAGAAGTGAATCTTCTTAGAAGTTCAGTATTTTTAAAATCAATTTCTTGAACATTTTTTTGACAGAAATAACAAGGCATAAATAAATAATTAATAACTAATTTTTAATACAAATAAATAATTGAAAGTCGAAAAAAGTTTTAAAAAGGAATGTCTTTAACATCTATTTCCTTTCCCTCGTCGATAATAGGAATATCTTCTTCTTTTATTTCTTTTTTCGCTTCTTCTTTCTTTTCTTCTTTCTTTTCTTGAGTTCCTGGAGAGGTTACTTTTTGAGTAGACCTGGGCCCCATTTGAAACGCTTGAACTATAATTTCAGTTCGATATTTTTTATTTCCAGAAGAATCTTGCCAGCTTCTAGTCTTAATCCTACCTTCAAAAAAAGATAAAGATCCCTTTTTTAGATATTGAGAAGCGGTTTCGGCTAACTTTCCAAACATAACAATATTGTGAAAATCTACTTCTTGTCTTTTTTGACCGGACTTATCTGTAAAAT
>JAUVBU010000038.1 GCA_030591065.1 bacterium
GGGGAGATATTCTTTTAATAGAAGCTCTTCCTCAAGAAAAAGCTTTTACTGCTTTTAAAGAAATTTCTTGGGTGAAACAAATTAAAAAATATAATGGTTCTATTAGTTTAACTGTTGATTCTGGAGAAAAGAAGATTCCTCTTTTAATGAAAATTGATCGAGAAGAAAGAAAGTTTAAAATAAAATCAATCAGCTTAAGAAAACCAACCCTAGAAGATGTTTATTTACACTTTACTGGTAAAAGTATTAGAGAAACACAAAGAGTAAGACCTAAAAAATTAAAACCAATGATGGGTCAGGGGAGAGGTCATAGATAATTTTATTTAATTTTAATATTAAAAAATGAAATCAAACAATATTCAAGCAATTTACGTGATGTGGTTAAGAGATATGAAAAGACTTTCTAGGTCTAAGAGTAGAGTTTTCGGAACTTTAATGATGCCAGTCTTTTTTCTTATTTCTATGGGTTTTGGTTTTCGTTCTGGATTTAGTTTTTCGGGAGCTTTTAAGGGAGCGGACTACCTTGATTTTTTAGCACCAGGAATGATAGCAATGGCTGTTCTTTTTAATTCAATGTTTGCCGGCTTATCTGTTTTACAAGACAAGGAATTTGGATTTTTAAAAGAAATTATGGTGTCTCCAGTAAAAAGATGGGCTATTGTTTTAGGTAGAATAGCTGGTGGTGTTACCACGGCTTTATTTCAAGGACTCCTCCTTTTAATAATTTCTCTTTTTCTTGGATTTAAAGTAGTTAATCCTTGGAGTATTCTTTTGGCTTTCTTATTCATGTTTTTAATAGGTCTTTGTTTTATTTCTTTTGGAGTTGCGATTGCTTCTAAAATGGAAGATACAACTGGTTTCTCTATGATAGTGCAATTTATATTGTTTCCTACTCTTTTTTTATCTGGAGCTTTTTCTCCTACGTCTAGCTTTCCAGAAATATTAAGACTCTTATCTTTTGCTGACCCATTAACTTACGGAGTGGATGGACTTAGGGCGAGTTTAATTGGCGTTTCCCAGTTTCCCTTAATTTTAAATTTATTAGTATTGTCTGCTTTTGGGGTTTTTGCGGTTTCGCTTGCCTCTTTTCTTTTCATTAATACGGAAAGCTAAATAATTTATCTCGAATTATTAACTTTCATTTTTTTAATAAATATCTTAAAATATATTAAAGGTCGATACTTTTAATGTTTAAGCGAAATTTTAAAATGAACAAAAATATTATTACAACTATTTTAATTATTTGTATTATCGCTTTAGCCTGCCTTAGTTATTATTTTTATTCTAAAGCAATGGAGTGTAAAGAATTAGCTACTGGCTTAGGAGCTAGGCTCCAAGAATGTGGAGCAGGAATTGAACAATACAAAGCTGGTGTAGATCAATATAAAGCTGCATTAGAGCAATGTATGGCTCAAGCCACACAATGCCAACAAGCATTGGGTGAACTTATGCAGTAATACGACCTTTATTTGGTCAATTTAATTTAAAAAAAACTAAGTCCGAGAAATTTTCTCGGACTTAATTTTGTAAGAAAGAAAGTTTTTCTTATGTGCTAAAAATTAGATTTTTTGATAAGATAAAAAAGAGTTAGGTTATTATAAATATAATTTTTAATAAATATGTCAGAAAAAAAACATTATTCTATTGTTCGTACAATTTATCTTTATATTTTTGCTCTGCTCGGATTAATTTTTACTATTATAGGTACTGTTAGGTTTGTTGATATGGGTTTAAAACTATTTGTTTTTACTAAAGCTGAAGAACAGCAAAGAATTTCTTATAAACAGCCAATTGCTGAACCATATCAACTTCAGAGAATAAAAGACGTTCAGAACGACGAAGGTTTTACCGAAGAAGAGAAAGAAATTATTAGAGAATGGCTAGAAGATTATCAAGAATGGAAAGAAAATGCAGAGAAGATTGATTATGCAAATATAAGGAGACACCAAGATGCTTCCTCAAGTTTCTCTTTTATTTTAGTCGGATTGCCATTATATTTTTATCACTGGAAGATTATTAAAACAGAAACAAGAGAAAATAAGAAAGAATTTTAAAAATGCAAAAACCTATAAAAGCTTCAGCTATAGCTAACGCTAACATTGCTTTAGTTAAATATTGGGGAAAGCGAGACAAAAAACTTATTTTACCGAACAATAGTAGTGTAAGTGTAACTCTTAAAGATTTACATGCACATACTACGGTTGATTTTAGTAAAAATTACGATAGAGACATCTTTATTTTAAATAGACGCGAATTTAGAGTGGGGACCGAAGAATACGAATATACTGAATTGTTTTTAAGCTTAATTAGAAAGATAGCTAAAAGTAAATTAAGAGCGAAAGTAGTGAGTAATAATAATTTCCCTACGGCTGCTGGGCTAGCTTCTTCTGCGGCTGGGTTCGCGGCTTTAGCTGCAGCTACAAATGAAGCTCTTGGATTAGATTTAAATAAGAAAAAATTAAGCATGCTAGCTAGAAGGGGTTCTGGTTCAGCTACAAGATCTATTTATAGTGGTTTTGTTAAATGGAGAAAGGGAAAAAAAGAAGACGGAACTGACTCTTATGCAAAGCAAATAGCAGATGCTAAATATTGGCCTGATTTCAGAATAATAGTTTGCATAACAACTAAAGAAGAAAAAAAGATTAAATCAAGGGCTGGAATGGCTCAGACTGTTGCTACCTGTCCTGTGTATAATGGCTGGCTTAGGGCTTCAAAAGACGATTTAAAGAGTATAGAAAGAGCTATAGCTAAAAAGGATTTTACTCTTTTAGGGAAAACGGCAGAGCGAAATTGTCTAAAAATGCATGCTATTATGATGACTACAACCCCTCCTATTTTTTATTTTAACAAACCTACTATAGATGTAATGCAATCTGTTTTAGAGTGGAGAAAAGAAGGAATAGAGTGTTATTTTTCGATAGATGCAAGTCCTCAAGTAAAAATTATTTGTTTAGAAGAAAACATCAAAAAGGTTAAAGAAAAATGCAAGCATCTTAAGGGTATAAAGAAAATTATTATAACAAAGCCCGGGGAGGGAGTGAGGATTATAAAAAAACACTTATTTTAACTTTAAAAGACATTTTATGGTAAAAGTATCAGCACCTGGAAAGCTCTGTATTGCTGGCGAATGGGCTGTTTTAGAAAAGGGAAACCCAATGATTGCTGTTGCTGTTGAAAAAAGAGTTTTTGCAAAAATTAAAAAATCTAAAGATAGGAATGTTAATATATCGATTCGGGATTTTAAGATTAAAAATTTAAAAGCATCGTTTTTTAACAATCGATTAAGTTTTAAAAGAAGATTAAGTAAAAAAGAAAAAAAAGACACTCTTTTTATAAAGATAGCTATAGAGTCTGCTTTAAGTTATCTTAACGAGGCAGGTTTTTTTAAAATTGAAACGTGGAACGAAAAAAAAATACTAACAAAGATAAAGCAAGTAAAAAAAACTGGTTTTGGAACATCAGCCGCAAGTGTTGTGGCCACAATCGCGGGAATATTTAAATTCTACGGAAAAAACATAAAAACAAAAACTTCAAAAGAAAAAATATATAAATTAGCGACAATTTCTCATTATCTTGCTCAAGGAAAAGTAGGTTCTGGTTTCGATACAGCAGCTTCAACTTTTGGTGGACTTTTTATTTATAAAAGATTTGATCCAGAGTGGTTAAAAGATCAA
>JAUVBU010000020.1 GCA_030591065.1 bacterium
CATCTAATAGGTAAAATAAAGCAAAAAGGATTGACAATTGCACCTTTAAGAGTCTATAATACAAAAGGTAAAATCAAATTAGATATCGCCATAGTTAAAGGAAAGAAAAAATTTGATAAAAGAGAGACGATTAGAAAAAGAGATGCCAAGGTAGAAATGGCTAGAATATTAAAGCAAAATATTCATAAATAAACGGGGATGACTGTTTTGACAGAAATTTAACCAATCTATGCAGGGCGACCTTCTTTATGTCGCAAAACTAGAGAAAACAATAAGTGCTAACTTATTTCAAGAACCCGCATTAGCATACGCTTAATGCCATTCGTTCCGCTCATTCTCGATAAGCGAAAACGGGTGTTATATTATCGAGATAGATGCTTTATTTTCGGCCTTAGATAAAGTTTCAAAAAAAATAGGCCACAAGTAGAAAAATTTCTCCTAATTTTAATTTTCTACTACACACATTAATTGGGATAAACCTGTAGAGTTATTTTGGAACAATTTTTGGACGCGAGTTCACCCTCGCCATCTCCACAATAAACTTAAATAAAAACATTGATAAAAAAACCGTTAGTTAATAGACAAATAAAGGCTTCCGAAGTTAGGTTGATTGATGATGCCGGAAAACAATTAGGTCTTATTCCGTTAGAGGAAGCATTAAAATTAGCTGGAGAGCGCAGTTTAGATTTAATTCAAGTTACCGAAAAAGTTTCACCACCGGTTTGTAAAATATTAGATTACGGAAAATATCTTTATCGTCTCCAAAAGAAAGAAAAAAAGACGGTAAAAAGCACCGAAGTAAAAGGGATAAGATTAAGGTTTAATATTTCCCCACATGACTTAGGGACTAGAGTCTCTCAGGCAGAAAAATTTTTAAACAAAGGAAATAAAGTAAGGATAGACATGGTTTTAAGAGGAAGAGAAAAGAGACTAGCAATGGTTGCTAAAGAAAAAGTTGGTCAATTTCTCAGAGATCTTAGATCAAAAGTTAATATAAAAGTTGAGGGAAGCTTAAAAAGAAAGCCGAGAGGATTTTCTATCATGGTTTCCAAGAAACAAGAACAACCTGGTTCTAAATAAATAAAAATACTTCAATGAAAGCAAGAAAATCTATATTAAAACGTTTTAAATTTACTAAAACCGGCAAAGTCTTAAGGATGGCGACGGGTCTTAACCATTACAGAGCTAAAAAATCAGGAAAAGTAAAAAGGAAAGGAAGAAAATTAATTGAAGTTCCAAAATGTGACGCCAAGAGAATAAAAAAATTACTAGCTCAATAAAATATATTTATAATAAATAATAAAGTATGGTCAGAGTAAAACGTAGTGTAACTACCCACAAAAAAAGAGAGCGGATCTTAAAGTTAACTAAAGGCTACTGTTGGGGAAGAAAATCAAAATACAGACTAGCAAAAGACGCCCTATTTCATGCTTGGACTCACGCTTATCAAGCTAGGAAAAAGAAAAAGGGAACTTTTCGAGCCCTTTGGCAAACTCAAATTAATGCTGCTAGCAGAAAGCAAGGTTTTTCTTATAGTAAGTTTGCTTATAGATTAAAGAAAAGTAAGATTGGAATTAATAGAAAAATTTTAGCAACCCTTGCCCATAAACATCCGAAACTTTTTGAAAAGATTTTAGAAAAAGCTTTCTCTTAAAATTATTATATGTTCGTTAAAACCTGTATCTTTAATACAGGTTTTTTTATTTCTCTCCCTTTTTAAGTAGGTCTTCTTTGTGTTTTTAAAAAGCAAACCTTAGGGGAGCCTTATAAAAAGCTGTGAGCTTTTCTTAATACCTCCTTTGCGTTTTTGTATGTTAATTGCTCTAAAGCTTTTTCGTAGGGTAACCATTTAAAACCTGTATGTTCAAAGGAAAGCTTAACTTCTTTTGTTTTTGTTTGAGCTAAAAAAAACATTACAACCTTAAAAATAGTTTTACCTTTTAATTTTAAAAAGTATTCTATTTTTTCTTTAAACCCATCTATAAAAACAATATCCATTATTCCCGTCTCTTCTGCTACTTCTCTTACTATAGTTTGCTTTAAACTCTCTCCTTCTTCAATATGTCCTTTTGGAAAATCCCAGTGTTTTGCCTGATAATGTAAAAGAAGATAATAAGTTACTTCTTTTTCTCTTCTAAAAACTACTGCTCCAGCTGATTTTTGCATAAAATATATTATTTAAAAAATTTAGTTAATTGCAATAAAGAACGAGTATTAATAATATCTTTTTTTTCGGCCCAACCACGACGAGCTTGCCCTATTCCAAACTCCAACCAATTTAACTGTTCTTTGCGATGAGCGTCTGTATTAATTACCATCTTAACTCCGAAATCTTTACAGGACCGAATATATTGATCGTTAAGGTCTAACCTTACCGGCGAAGAATTAATCTCTAAAATAACTTTAAATTCTTTTGCAGCTCTTAAAATTTTATTAAAATCGAGTTGATATCTTTCTCTCTTTTTTAAAACCCTACCAGTTGGATGAGCAATAATTTTAATATATGGATTTTTCATTGCTCTAATAATTCTTTCGGTCATTTTCTCTTTTGGCATTTTTAAAGAAGAGTGTACTCCAGCAATAGCGTAATCTAATTCTTTTAAAGCAATATCCTTTATATCAAGTAGTCCATTTTTTAAAATATTGACTTCTGCTCCTTGGAGAATTTTAAATTTCTTAGATTTAAACTTTAAATTTAATTTATTAATTTCTTTTCGTTGTAAAGATAATTCTTTTTCGTCTAAACCATACTCAATCTTTAAAAATTTTGTATGATCTGAAATTCCTAAATAACTATAACCTTTTTTTATGGCCTCTTCGGCCATTTCTAAAATAGAATGCTTCCCTCCGTTCCATTCTGAATGACAATGTAAATCCCCCTTAATATCTTTTTGCTCAATAAGTTGGGGTAACTTATTTTTAAGACTGGCCTCAATCTCTCCTTGGTCTTCTCTTAGTTCTGGTGGAACCCACTTCATTTTCAAAGCTTTATAAAGACTTACTTCGTCTTTCCCGGCAATCATTTTATCTCCCCTAAATAACCCATATTCATTTAATTTTAAACCCTTAGACATGGCAATTTTTCGAGTAGCAATGTTGTGGGTCTTAGATCCAGTAAAGTATTGTAGAGCTGAGCCATAGCTTTTTTGAGAGACAATCCTAATGTCTATATCAAAACCTTCTTTTATTCTAACTGACGACTTCGTTAAACCCTTACCCCAAACCTTTTCGATTCCTGGCATAGAAACAAAAAATTCCATCACTTTTTTAGGGTATTTAGAAGATACTAAAAAATCGACATCTCCTATAGTTTCTTTTTTCCTCCGAAGAGATCCAACTATCGTGACTTTATTGATCCATTTAAAATTCTTCAGTTTTTTGTAAAAATCTTTTGCAATAGGTAAAATTTCTCCTAATAGAATTCTACCCTTTGCTTTTTTAAAAAACTTAATTGCCTCTAATAAGTTTTCTTCAGTTTTTTCTCCAAAACCAAAAAGAGGGGCAATCTTATGTAGTTTTACCGCTCTTTCTAACTCTTTAACATTCTTAATATCTAACTTTTTGTATAATACTTTAATTCTCTTAGGACCCAACCCTTCAACCGAGGTAAGCTCTCCTAGATTGACTGGCGACTTTTTTTTAAGTTTTTCATAATAATCTATCTTGCCAGTTTCTATATACTCTACAATATTTAAACCAATAGCTTTCCCAACTCCCGGAATTTCTTTAATTTTTTTTAATCCACCTTTTTCATAAATTTCTCCCACATCATCTTTTAAATTTTCCAAAGCAACTGCAACTCTATGATAAGCATAGGGTTTAAAGGCCACTTCCTCCATTTCTAAATATTCTGCAATTTCATGAAATATCTTAGAGATATTTAAATTTTGCATAACTATAAATTACAGCGTTTTAAGTTTTTTTGCCTAAGGTTAAAATTTAGTAGAAACTATATTTTCTGTACTTAGTTGATCCTTTAAAGATAAAAGGATAATCCCCGACACCATAGTAAATACTCCAACGAAAAGAAATATTAATTTAAATCCCCAAACAGTTGTCATTACTCCTCCCATAGCTCCAGCTAAACCAACACCAAAACCAAGAGATGTACTTCTTAAGCTATATTCATAAGCTTCCTTTCCTTTATCAATGTGCCTAGCAAAAATAGCAGAAGAAGAAGGAATCATCATAGCCATCCCAAGAGCTTGTAGGGATTGAGAAATATAAATATGATAAGGAGTAGTAGAAATTAAAAAACCGAAAGGAGCAAGACTAGCTAAGAAAACTCCTGTAACCATAAATAAAAAATCGTCTTTTTCTCCGTGATTTTTGTCTAGATAAGCCCCAATAGGAATTTGTAAAACAGACTTCACACTCCAATATATTAAAGAGGTAAACCCAGCCACCTTAGCACCCTCCACTATATCTCCTCCAACAATATCTTGAAGAATAAATATAGCAAAAATAGGAGCCAGTAATCCCCATGCGCCATTTAAAACAAAGTCACTATATATTAAAGTTTTGACAATCTTATTAGTATTCTTAAGCATAAATTATAATTACTAGTTCTATAAATTAAACTTCCGTAATAACAGGGAGGGTAATAACAAAAGTTGTTCCTTTATCTCTTCCCTTACTTTCAGCTCTAATTACGCCTTTATGAACTCGGACAAAGTTTGCTACGATAAAAAGCCCTAATCCAGAGCCATTTGGATGAACCGATACAGCAGCTTTCCCTCGACGAAAAAGCTTAAATAAACTCTTTTGATCTTCCTTATTTAAACCAATACCAGAATCTTTAATAGATATTTGAATAAATTTTTTGGTTTTTATCTTTTTGAATCTCGTAGACACAACTATCTCTCCTTTTTCGGTATACAATATAGCATTATCAATAAGCCTAGCAATTGCCCGAGACATCATCGTTTTATCAATTAAGGTAACTGGCAAGGTTTTTTTTGATTTTTTAAAAATAATCTTCAGTTTTTTATTTTTAGCTAAAGGTTCAGAACAACTAATTTGATCTTGAATTATTTCTTCTATTTGGCACGGAGAAAAATCCGTAAATTCTCCTCCCCCAATTAATCCTTGGGCAACCAAAATATCGTCTAAAATAGTTGTTAGTCTTTCTGAGGAAATATAAAGTTTTTTAATGAAATCATCTTTTTTCTTACCTTTTATGGAGCCATCAGCCAACATAGAAGTCATTCCTTTTATAATAGAAACTGGAGTCCTTAACTGGTGGTTGACCACCTTTAAAAACTCTGATTTCATCTCAGATAGTTTTTCAACATTTTTTGAAACTTCTTTAAGTTTTTTGGTTAGTTTTTCCGTGTCTTTACGTCTCTCAATCTCTTGATGAGTTGACCTTATTAAAAGGTAGCCAAAAATACAAAATAAGAAAAAGACGAAAGAGGTAACTACTTTTAAAAAAGTTGTTGGCATCACAAATGGAAGCATAGACAGAATCAACCCTATTGTTCCAACCAAGGCTTCTGTTAGAATAACTTTAGTTTCGAAGAGTCGATACTTAAAAATAGAAAGCGCAGTAAAACCAAAAAAAGTAAAAATTGTTAACGGTCCAGCCCAAATAAATCCGTAATCTCCAAAAAGAGGACCAATAATATTAAACGGGATACACCCTATTAACGGAAAGGCAAGTCCAATAAATAAATATTGAAACCTTCTTTTTTGTGTCTTATTAAACTGATAAACCTTTTTATATTTAAAAAAGAAGTTTAAAAAAGCCCAAAAGAAATAAATGATAATAAAGACCACCCAAAAAATGTAAAACGGACCAAGAATTACCTCTTTTCCTTGGGAGCCAATATTAATTTCTTGAATCCATAGTTTTGTAAAAAATAAAACTGGGATGAAGATAATAATTGGTGCTATGCTCATTATTTTATAAATTGTGGGCATTTTATTGAACTTTCCTTCTGGAAAAATATAAGAAAAAAGGAGAACAGTTATTGGGGATAGAATGCCGGCTATATAAATTAATCTATTCCAAAAAAGAGCTGTTTCTGGGGTAGTTGAAATACGAAACATTGCAATACTTAAGCTCCACAAAACGCCTCCCAAAAAAACCATTAAAACAAAAGAAAGGCTACTGTCGCTTCTTTTACTTAAATAAAGTACAGTAATAATTAAAAAAACACTAAGTAAAACAAGTATAAATAATAATAAATCAGCAATTAACATTTATTTTGGGTTTTTAACGACAAAAGTAATAGATTTACCTTTAATCGTATATTTACTTCCTAAAATTTCCAAACCTGCACGCTCTATCATGCCCGAAAGCTTTTCCTGGGAATATTCAGGAAAATAACCACGACACTTTTTCTCAAACTGAAGAGCTTTAAGGACATATTTCCATTTTTTAAATAAAGACTGTATTAAAGTTAAGAAACCGTCAAAGCTTTCGAATTGGATATTAGCGCCACCCTTCACTAAAGCTGAAAACACAAATTTTCCACCTGGCCTCAACACTCTCTTAATCTCTCCTAGCGCTTTATTTAACTCTTCTGTTCCTAAATAAATTATTCCCCAATTAGAAACCACCTTATCAACACTTGAATTGGGTAATGGAACGCCTTTATTAAAATTCTGACAAATTAACTTTATCTCGTAGTTCTGACGAGGAATAGCTTTTAATTCTTTTTCTAGTTGCTTTAAAGCGTTTGGACTATAATCAATACCAATGATTTTTACTCCCTTCCTATCTATTTTTGTTAATTTTTTAATAAAAACTCCAACGCTACACCCCAAGTCAAGCAATGTTTCGTCATCCTGGATATCAATAGCTTTTACCACGTCCTCAAAGTGCTCTGATGCAAAAGGAACATATGGATGAACTTCTGTATAATATTTTACCTGTTTGGGAGAGTCCCAAATTGCATTTTGTTTTTTATTAATGTTTTCTAAAATTGTTTCTCTGTCTATCTCGGAAAATAAAGGAAGAAGATCCATTACCTGATTATAGGAGAATGTTTTACCGAAACCATTTATTATATCTGAAAGAGTGGGTTCCTTTTTTTCTTTTTTAAATAAAGATTTAAAACTCATAATTCTTTTATCTCTTCTTTTTATTGAAATTATATTAATTATATCAGTTTTTTAAGCTAAAAGAAAAAGAGAGGAAATACCCCTCTCTCCGTTTAAAATAAAAAATAATTTAATTTACGATTTATCTTTTCCCCAAGTTAATTTCTTAACTTTAGTAAAAACAAAACCTTTTAAAAACAATGTTCCAAATCTGAATAAGAAAAATAGTCCCAATAAAGCTACGGATAACTCTGCGGTTCGAATAATCATAGTAAAGGCAGTTGCTGTAGAAATTCCTAGCCCTAAAGAGTTAAAAGCGAAAGACTGAATAGCTTCATGAGAACCAAGAGAGGTAGGAATAGGTATCATTGCAGCCAAATAAGTAAAACCAAGAATAGATAGAGCTGAGAAATAAGAAACTCTTTTCCCTAAAAATATTATCAAAACCCATCCCCTTAAGCAGGTAATAACAACTTTTAAAAAAGAAAGAAAAAAACCTTTCCACATTCCCCCTTTTTTTAGTTTAAAAAAGTTAAAAATCTCCTTTTCGGTTTCCAATGGTTCTTGGTTTATTTCTCCATTCAAAATTTTACCAAAAGCTTTAGCAATGCTCTCTTTTCTAAATATTTTAAAATAAAATAAACAAATCCCGATTGCAAAAAGAAAAAAATGACGCCAAAAGCTATTCCTAGTTCTTTTGAAGGGAGACCAATATTAGAAAGAAAAAAAATTGATCCCAAAAAAATAGTTATTAAAATTGTTGTCCACTCCAATATTCTATCTATTATTACTGACGCCATAGCTTTTGACCACGGCACTTGCTTCCTTTTTTTAAGAGTATAGCTCCTAAAAAGCTCGCTAACCCAAAGTAAAGCCGGAGCTAAAAACATAACCGAAAACCCTGCTAAATATGTTTTCAAAAGGTCCCAGAAAGAAACATTTATCCCCTCTTCTTTTAAGATTTCCTTCCACCTCCACGTTCCAATTATCATCATTAAAAAGCTTAAACTAAAAATAATTAATCCTTGCCATCCAGCAAAAACTAAAAACGCAGACTTAATTTCTGTCCAACCGACAAGATTAACGGTCCATAAGAAAAGACACGCGCCAAAAATAAGAGAAATAAGAAAAAATAGAAATTTTTTCATAATAGATTAATTATAATCTGCTTTATTTTTAAAAACAACCACAAAAAAACTTGTAATTTTTGTTAAAAAATTAAACTAAGGTTCTTTTCTTACTCCTTCCGCTCCAATTTCAGATTGAAAGCATTCGAAGTTATTTTTTTTGAATTTTTCAGCCAAAGACAATATCTGTTTTTGGTCTCGACCTAAAACTAAACAGCACCCTCCACCCCAAGCCCCAGTCGGTTTAGCCCCAAGAGCTCCACCCGACATAGCAATATCTATAATTTTATCTAATTTTTGAGTAGAAATATCTAGTTTTTTAAGTAGCTCATAATACTTAACCATTAACCCCCCTAAAAATTCTAAGTCTTTCTTTTTTAAAGCAATAAGAGCCTTTTTCGAAACAGTATTTAGAGATTCCAAGACAGTTTCTACAAGCAATGGTTTTTCTTCTTTTTTCTTTCTTACAAAAGAAACCATTTCTCCAGTTTGTGCTATCTCTCCAGACATCACAATCAATAAAGGAATTTTAAAATCAATATCTAAGAATTCAATACCTTCTGTTTTTTTATATTTTAAATATCCACCATACGTAACAATACTATTATCAATACCTGAAGGAGTTCCACCATGAGCTATTAAGTCTCCTTGATAAGCAATATTAGATATCTGCTCTTTTGATAGTTTTTTTCCTAAAAAATCTGAAACTCCTAAAACTATACTAGAAAAAACAGCTGAGCTAGATCCTAAATTTTTAGGAAGATTTGAGTCTATGTTAATTTCTAATCCAGAAAAGCCATACTTTTTAAAAAGATGAGCTATAACAAAAAAACTGGGAGATAAAAGATTTTTCCTATAAATTTTTTCGATTTCACCTAGTCGAGACAATCTCTTTGCTTTTTCAACTTTTTCCCATAAAGCAAAAAGTTC
>JAUVBU010000003.1 GCA_030591065.1 bacterium
CGGCCAATATCTCTCTCAACTCTTCTGGTTTTAGTTTAGCTGCGGCTGAAACAAGAGCTCTCGGCCGAGCTGTCATTGTTCCAAGTTTTTTTCTACCAAGCTTACCAAGCCCACCAGCCTTACTTTGCAGATATCTTGTCTTTGATTTTAAGGACCAACTATCAATATCTTCTGGTGTTTTTGTTTTTCTTTGTTTCCAATTTTGCCTAGTTTTTTCTCTGTATTTAAGGAGAGGAGTAGATAATCTTTTTAACCCAGGGACTCTCGATGTTACCCCAGCTGCTGTTCCTGCTAAACCACCTGCGGCTAGACTTGCTCCTCCAGTAGCCGCTGCAGCTGCTGCCGTTACAGCCATTTTTCCGGCTCCTTCTACGCTACTAATTAGTCCCTGAGCTCCTGCTGGGGCAGCTGCTTTACTTATTTTATATCCTCTCTGTAGGAGAGCTAGACCTAGAACTGGAGCTAATATTTGGCTGATAATATCGCTTATTGAGCCTAGTTCTAATCCGTCGGTAGCTAAACCGATAGAGGAGGTATCACTAATAGACATCATTTGATTAGAAAGATAAAGAAAAAAACCAAAAGGAATTCCAACAATTGCCCATTTGAGAAGCTCCTCCCACCATTTGTCCCACCCAAGAATACTTGGAAAAACCAACTGAGCTTTACCTGGAGGAAAAATACGAGACATAAAGGCAATTGGAGCAAGAATCATTAGTGTCCAAAGAGAAATAATTCGCATAAAGAAAATAGAAACAGAGAGGATGTAAACATATATAGCGTAAAAATAGAAAACAAGAAGAGTGATACCTTTTACAATATTTTCGCCAAGGGTTATGAGGAAAGCACCCACATTAGTAATAGAAATCTTCTCTGCCATAATGTCATTTATGGTTTCTGTCGCGTAATTTAACCCAAGATTCTCAACTTCTTTAAATTCTACTTTTAGGAAAAAATTAGTAATTAAGTTTGCCATATCTACCACAAAACCAAGAATAACGGGAGTAAAATTTATTAGCAAAGCAATCATTATGAGCCTGGGTAAAGCTTTTGTAGCTTCGTATTCTTTTATTCTTAAGATAGTGGAAAGGCCTATAAAAACTAAGGCAAGAATGAAAAACATGTTTGCAAAATCTCTACTAAATTTCCATCCGACTGTAAGAATTTGGTTGCCTTGGTCTGGGACCACCTTAACGCTTAAGCTTACTACCATTAGCCAATTAAGAATTTTTATAACAAAACCGTAAGCAAAGCTAGACAGGAAAACAATTTCAATTAAGGGAAGAAGTAAAATAAGAAAAGCGCCCCTAATAGGAAGGGAGATAATATATGAAAAAATTGCTTCAAGGTAGCATCCTAGTTCTAGTGCCCCACAAGCATTAATTTCCTCTGTAATAGTCTCTCCCTTCGCTTTCATTGGAATTATTAGCAACAAAGAGAAAAAAAGAGTTACTCCTAAAGCTAAGAATATAGTTTTTTTATTTTTTAAAATAGAAGAGAATATTTTGTTCATTGTAAATATTATAACACAAAAGATTATAAAATAGCACAAATATCAAAACGGAAGAATCCACCACTCTTCCGAGATTCCAAAGATTTTTAATATAAAAGTAATGGTTGTCCAGGCTAGAAAGATTATTAAATATCCTTCCCCAGCAGTTTTCCATAAAGGCTTTATACTTGCTGGATCCATTAAAAAATATGATTTTATAAAAGTAGTAATAACTAAAACAACTAAAGCCATAGGAACCGCTCTCCACATAACAAAATCGAGAATGGTTTTTGCGGTTATGAAGATATGTTTAATCTCGCAAGAGTCTCTTTCGTTCCAAGGAGTGTCTGGATTGTCAGAATCTCTATCGCAAGGGACTATCCCAAACTGAGCGGGAGGAGTCGGCTCGTCATAAGTAAAAGTCCATCCAGCAGTATCCCCTATATCCTCTTCACATTCTTTGTCTAGGCAAGCTTGAACAAACCAAGAATATTCTCCTAGCTCACTAAAAGGAATAATAATAAAATTAGAAGAAACGATAGTTTCGTCAATTATAGTTGTTCCCTCATAAGAATCAATTTTATACTGATAGAAGTTTGCTCCAGGAACCTTTTTCCAGGAGAGACTTTGGTTATAGGTATAAAGAAGGCCCCCATCAGAAGGATTTGGTTCTGATGGCGCCCCGAGTTTAGCTGTTGTAAATTCTCGATCACTACTCCAGTTCCCACAGAGGCTTCCCTCTTTGTCGGCGCAAGAACGAACCTCCCACTGATAAGTCTCCAAAGTTTTTATTTGGGGATAACTAAGAGTCACTTCTGATGACAATGTTTTCCCGGTGAAGGAAGTGTGTCCATATGAAAGCTTGTAGTTATAAGAAGCAGCTCCTGGTACATCTTGCCAGTCAAGCTTTACTGGAAGCATTTTGTCTTCAGAATTATCAGGAGGAGAAGATAGTGTTGGGACAGCCCCAGTTGTTTTAAATTTCCACTCTGAACTAAAGGGGCCACAGTTATCACTGTCTTCATAGAGACAATTTTTAATTTTCCAAGAATATGTATTATTAGGGGATAATGAGGGCCAAATCCTTTTTAGGGAGAGCGGAAAAGAGGTTGTTGCTCCAGAAGAAACTAAAATATTGGCGTCTTTGTCTTTTATCTCATAAATGAAAGAACCTGCCCACCAAGAACGTTGCCAGATTAAAGAGTCGAGAGTGTTTACTATTGGAAGAGAAGAAGGAGAAGAGCCTGGAGAAATAAGCTCAGGGGCTACCAATTCCAGTTCTTCGGTTGTAAAACTTCTTTTGGGGCTAAAGTCAGCACAAAGAGTATAGTGGGTTGTGGTTCCGCAACTATCCCCACAATTAGTGGATCCCTCACCAAAACAAGGGGCAACTTGCCATTCATATAGGGTGTTCCCAGCAAAAATATTAAAATATGGTAATATAAAAACTTCGTTGTCTTCTATGGGAGATTCATGAACAACATAAACATCTGACGTTTCCATGTAATAATAAGTGAAAGTAATCTTAAAAATGTAAGACTTGGCGTTATCAACCTTGCACCAACAAAAGTGAGATGGAGACTCTGGGTCTGAAAAAGAAAAAGAGGTTGCTCCGTCGTCAGGGCAAAAAAGCTGAATGCTTGAACAGGTATTAGAGCCACAAACACATCCGTCCGCCTTACAGGGAGAAGAAAAAATAAAAAAAACTGCAAAGAAAGAGAAAAGAAATAATTTTGAAAAGTTTTCCATTATTAAATATTAAAGGTTTTTGTTAGTTTTTGCCAATCTTTAAGGGTTAATTTTTCTGCTCTTTGCTCTGGCTCAATGTTATTTTTTAAAAGCCATTCTTTGACGGCCCCTCTACTTATTTTTAATTCTCTGGAAAAATTATTTATTAATTGCTTCCTTGGTTGAGAAAATCCAGCTTTGACAATTTTAAAAAACTCTTTAACAAAAAATGTTGAATAATTTAAAGAGTTATTCGGAGTTATTTTTAAAATAGCAGAAGTTACTTTAGGTTCTGGCCAAAAAGAAGCAGGAGAAACAAAAGAAATAATGCGAGCTTTGGCGTAAAATTGGACTGAAATTGCCAAGAGACTTCTTTTGGTTTTTCTTTGTTGTTCTAATCTTTCAAATAGAAGTCCAGCGCAAATTCTTTCGGCAACTTCTTTTTGAACCATTAAAACTATTAAGGTTGGCTGATTTTCTGTTTCCAAAAACTTTCTTATCAAAGGAGAGGTTAAATAGTAAGGAATATTGGCTATTATTTTATAGTCTTTTGGCAAAAAGCTCTTAGGGTCTACTTTTAAAATATCTTCGTTAAAAATTTTAACGTTTTTTATGGCAAGGTCTTTTATTCTTTTTTTTAAAACCAAATACAATTTCTCGTCTTTTTCAAAAGCTATTACGGTTTTCACTTTTTTAGCTAGAGCAAAAGTTAATTCTCCTGTTCCGGGGCCAACCTCTAAAACAACATCATTTTTTAAAAGAGATGAAGCTTTAATTATTTCTTCTAAAACGTCATTGTTAACCAAAAAATTTTGACCTAATTTTTTGGAAGGACGAGCACCATGTTTTTTTAATAAGTTTTTAGTTTCCTCGATGCTTAGCATTGTTTTATTAAACAAAGAAATTAATTTAAAAATCCTTTATAATATTTTAACACAGGCCTTGACAATTTTGTACGATATTAGAAAATAGAAACAGATAGAAAATATGGAAATTACACCTTCTAAGAAATTGAAAAAAATCTTAAGGCCATTTTTTGTGGCTCTTATTTTGATTGTATTCGTTTTTGCTTCAGCGGCAAAAATTGGCAAGAACAATTCGCCACTAACTCTTCCCGAAACAGTTTCTTCTCAAAGTGTTTTTGCTGATCCATCTCAAAGATATCAACCAGAATTACCAGAATTTCTTTTGCTCCACGGAAATAGTTTTAAATCTACTTACCCTTCTTTCACCGTCACACCAAAAGTATTCGGAGCTTTAATTGGAGGGCTTGATTTTACCGAGACACAAAACGTGATAAAAGAATATGTTATTGAATCAGGAGATAGCCTTTGGTCTGTTTCGGCTAAGTTTGATGTTTCTATTAATACTTTACTCTGGGCTAACGATTTGTCCAAAGCCACAATTCAGCCTGGACAGAAATTAATTATCCCTCCTGTTTCTGGGGTGATACACCACGTAAGAAGCGGGGATACTGTAGGCGAAATTGCTAGAAAATACAAAGCAAACTCAAAAGAAATTGTTTCTTTTAATGATCTTTCCGGGGAGGCAGATATTTATATAGGAGACATTTTAATTGTTCCTGATGGTCAAATCTCTATAGCTCAGACCACTCTTGCTTCAGCTCAAATTCCAACAAGTCAAAGTTATTTTATTTGTCCCATAGCTCTTCCTTGTCGGATTACTCAGGGACTTCATTGGTATAACGCTATAGACTTCAGCCATGGTAGGTGTGGGGATACGATTTATGCAGCAGCAGCAGGAACTGTTTTAAAAGTTAAATTAACAAACTCTACTTCTCCGTGGGTCTATAGCGGAGCAGGAAGCCATATTACTGTTTTACATCCTAACGGAGTAACTACAATGTATGGACATGTTTCCGCTAGTTTTGTTAATCCGGGAGACAATGTTTATCAAGGTCAACCGATTGCCTTAATGGGAGGGCAACCTGGAACCCCGGGGGCAGGAATGTCCACTGGATGTCACCTACACTTTGGAGTGACTGGCACTAGTAATCCATTTGCATATTAACTTTTGTTATTTTTAAAAAGGATATAATTAATTTCTCAAAACGTTAAAACGCCCTAAATTAGAGCGCTTTTTTTATTTGAAACAATAATCTTATTTACACTTAATACAAGTTCTCGCTTCAGGAAAGACCTTAAGGCGCTCTGTATTAATTTCTTTATTACACTTTTCACAAAAACCAAACTGACCCAATTTAGCTGAAGTTGTTTTTCCCAAAGAAACAAATATTTTTTTAAGAGCTAAATTAACATTTTCAAGACGTATTTCTAAGACGTGCTCTAGAGATAAAAGGGTAGTGTATTCCTCAACTTCGTCGGCAGCTATTTCCATGTTTCCACTACTTCCCCCTTCATTCCAATTAGGAAAACGTGTTTCCCAATCACCCTCTACATCACTATCTTTTTTAGCGAAAGTTCCAAGAGTTTTTTCAATCTGAGCTTTTTCTTTTTCTAATTGAACCTTTAATTGTTCGAGTAGTTTGTTGTCCATAATGTTAAGTTTAATCTATTATTTGCTTAAAGTTAATAATCTTTAAAACAGACTCTTCTACAAGTGCCTCGGAAAACTCTTTGTCTTCTACCATTTTTAAGAAAACGTCCATAGCTTCATCTACCGGGCTTCTCCATCCAGAAAAAATTAAAAGATCAACGCCAGCCCGAAAAGGTTTAGCCAAGATTTCTTTTAAAGTAAAGTTGTTTAATAATGAATCTTGAGATAAATCGTCACAAATAATCAAACTACTTGTTCCGAGTTCATCTTTTAGGTAATCAATAGCTTCTACAGAGAAAGCAAAAGGTAATAAGAAATCAATCTCTGGATATATGGCATTAGAAACCATAATTAACTCTGGATTAGCCTCCATAGCTTTTTTAAATTGAAGAATTTCGGGAAGATTAATTCGAGCTAAATCATACTCGGGGTTAAAGGAAACGTCTGTATATCCGGGGAAATGTTTTATTGTACTTAAAATTCCAGCATCTTTTTGTCCTAAGACTAAAGACTTAGCAATCTCTCCAGAAACTTCCGGTGTTTTTTGGAAAGCACGTTCGAAATAAAAGTTTTCTTCTCCTAGGTCGTCTAAAAGAGGAGCAAGATTAATATTAACTCCTACTTCTTTTAATTCTTTTCCTCTGGCTAAGCCAATTATATATGCCTCTTCAGTTGTTTCTATCTCTGATTGAGGTGTTTTCTCTTCTAAAAACGGAATTCTAGAAATCATTCCTCCTTCTTGGTCAACGGCAATTAAAAGAGGTAGTCCAGAAACTCTCCTAGAAAGAGACTGGAGCTCTTGAGTTAAAGTTGTTAGCTGTTCTTTATTTTCTATATTATCAGAAAGTAATAACACTCCTCCAGGCTTGTATTTTTCAAAAAAGGTTTCTATCTGAGGAGTAACTATTTTTCCCTCAAAACCAACCATAAATAGTTGTCCAATATTTTCAAGAGGTAAAAGTTCAACAGTCTCTATTTCTGTTGTTGTGGGGGTGCTAGTAGGTACAATTATAGCGTCTAGTGCTCCTAAGGCTTTTTCTATGCTTTCAAAAGAAGAGGACAAGATAAAATAATCTTTAAATAAAGAATAACAAACACCTAAGTCTTCTCGAGAAATAGTTATATAACGAATAGGAATTTCTTCGTTAACATCAAAACTTTTAAAAGTAGAAGTTGTAGAGGTTGGAAGTAAGTTACCGAAGAGAGAAAACCCCTCTTCTATTATTTTTGCTTCCCAAAGTTCTAGTGTTTTTCCTGGAGCTTTTTCCCCTTCAATTTTAATAATAAGGACCTCTCTTTGTCCCTCCTCTTGAGGGTATGCTAAAAAATTAAAAGTTTCTCCAGTTGACTCTCCAATATTTTTTAAAAGGGTATCAAGATAAAGGTCTTCGGCAAAGCTTTCTAACTTAACCGGCTCTCCAGTCTCTTTGTTTTTAATCAAGATTCTAGAAAAAAGGTTTTCTGGTAAAGTATCTTCAATTAACTGTTCTGTGGCGGTTGCAAAAATTCCCCTATTATTCACTAACTCAATAGAGACAGTTTTTTCAATAGAAATAATATCTGGAGAAATAGTTTCCTTTTCAACCACGATAGGTTCTTTTTCTGGTTCTTCTGAAATAAAAAGATCTTCCTTTATGTCTTCTTGGTTTTTCCAAGGAGAAAGACTTTCAAATCCAGGTATTCCAAAAGTAGAGACCCAATAAACAGTTCCTATAGTAAAAACAAAAAACAAAAAAAATCCCACCCTCCTTAAGACTTTATTTGTTCGAGTCGGACTTTTAGATGATTTAGGAATAAAGGATAATTTTGGAGAAGAGTCTTTTTTAGTCACAGAAACAGGAGTGTTTATAAAGCCACCCTTTTTACTTTTAGACCCAGTAATTTTTGTTCTGTCTCTTTCAGCTTTTCCCTCACGAAGAGCCTTGAGATCTTTTCTCATTGTTCGAATTTCTTCTCTTTTCAAAAACTCCAATTTTTTATCTTCTCCTTCCTTATTAATCCGCTGAGGTCTTTTTCTAAAACCTGTGGTTTCTTTTTTCGGTTGGTTTGTCTTGAGAATTTCGTTCATCATGAGAGTTTAACTCTTTGTTTAAAGCTAAATTTATTCTGCCCTGATCGTCTATAGCGATAACTTTAACAGGGACAGTATCTCCGATATTTAAAACATCTTCAACTTTGTTTATCCTACGCGAGGACATTTTAGAGATATGTAGTAACCCATCTTGACCGGGTAATAATTCTACAAAAGCTCCAAAAGTTAAAATTCTTTTAACTTTACCTTCAAAGACTTCTCCGGCCATAACTTCCCTAGTAAGGCTTTCTATCCAAGCAGAAGCTTTTTTAGCGTCTTCTTCTTTTTCTGCAGTAACAAAGATTCTGCCGGTATCCTCAACGTCAACCGAAGCATTGCATTCGTCGATTATTTGATTAATCATTTTTCCTCCAGGACCGATTACTTTACCAATTTTTTCTGGATTAATTTGAAGAGTCAAAACTCGAGGGGCAAAAGGAGAAAGATTTTCTCTTGGCTTTTCTATAGTTTGGGTTATTTTTTCTAAAATGTGAAGTCTAGCATTTTTTCCTTTTTCTAGTGTTTCTTTAAAAATAGTTTCCGAAATGCCATCAACTTTAACGTCTAACTGAATTGCCGTTATCCCATTTTTCGTTCCAGCTATCTTAAAGTCCATGTCACCGTAATGATCTTCTGGTCCTTGAATATCGGTAAGGATTTTATATTTACCATTACTATCAATCGCCAAGCCTAAAGCTATTCCGGTAACAGGAGCCTTTATTGGTACTCCAGCGTCCATTAAAGCTAAAGAAGAGCTAGAGGCAGAAGCCATACTACTTGAACCATTTGAAGACAATATTTCAGAAACAACTCGAATAGTATAAGGAAATGTTTCGAAAGGAGGAATAACAGGAATTAAAGCTTTTTCGGCCAACATTCCGTGCCCAATTTCTCTTCTTCCGGGGCCTCTCATTGGTTTTACTTCTCCTACAGAATAAGGAGGAAAATTATAGTGATGTAAAAAGCGTTTTTTCCCAGAACCTTCCATTCTCTCTGATAGTTGAGCGTCTCCAGGAGAACCTAAGGTTACTATAGAGAGTGATTTTGTTAACCCTCGAGAAAACATTCCAGAACCATGAATTCGAGGAAGAAGAGATAATTCACAATCAAGGTTCCTTACTTGGTCAAGTTTTCTTCCGTCTGGTCTTTGGTCTTTCTCTAGAAGGTTTTTGTGTATGATTCTATTAACTTCTTCTTCAAAGAAGTTCTCAGTATAATTTATTTCCTCTGGATAGTTTTCTTTAACAAAAAGAGCTATTTCTTTTTTTAACTCATCTATGGCGGCAGCTCTTTCCATTTTTTCTTCTAAATAAACAGATTTTTCTAATCTATCTTTTAATAGGTCTCTGACGGCTACTTCTAATTCTTTGTTGGTTTCGATAGGATCTAAAGTAATTTTTTCTTTACCAATTTCTTTTTGAATTTTCTTTTGAAAATCAACAAGTTTTTCAAGGTATGGTCTAGAAAATTCATATGCATCAAAAACTAATTTCTCGTCTACTTGCTGAAAGTTTCCCTCTATCATATTTAATAAAATACCATCTTTTTCTATCGCTCCAAAAACAACGTCAATATTACTTTTTTCTAGTTCTTTATATGTTGGGTTTAAAATAAATTTATTTTCAATGCGTCCTACCCGAACCGCAGCTATGGGTTTTGTCCAAGGAATATCTGAAATTAATAAAGCTAAAGAAGCGGCTAATAATCCTAAGGTGCTAGCTTCATTTTCTTTATCCCAAGAGAGAATGGTAATTACTATTTGAACTTCTCTTTTTAGCTCTTTCGGAAAAAGGGGCCTAATAGCTCGGTCAATTAACCTAGCGTGACAGGTGGCTTCATCAGAAGACCTTCCTTCTCTTCTTCTATATCTTGAACCCCCAATCTTGCCAGCGGCGTAAAACTTTTCTTCATAATTAACTGTTAAAGGAAAAAAACCAGCTTGCTCTTTTTCCCTCTTTGACATTACGGCTGTGGCTAAAAGTGAAGTTTCTCCGTATTGGAGAAGGATAGATCCATTGCTTTGCTCGGCAAAGCCAGAAGTTTTAATTATTAAGTCTCTTCCACTAATATTAGTCTTAAAGTTCTTATTCATATGTATTCTATCTATTCTTGGGGCAGAAACGCTTGCCACTCTTTTCGGAAATCTTTATTTTTAACTGTAAAAGAATGACTATCGGTGAGCACCCTTGAAGTTTATTAATTATTTTAATTTATGATTATTAATTTATCTGAAAGATCAATCTTTATTTTTTAAGAAGGAAAGTTTTAGGACTTTTCCCTAGATCTATAAATTCGTCAGCACAAGCTTTAAGTTTAGAGGAGGTTGCTTTACCAAAAGCCATTATCTCTACTCTTTTCCCTTGGTTTTTTAAATATTCAACAAGTTGAATAAAATCACCATCTCCAGAAGCCAAAACAATAGTGTCTACGCTTGGGGAAATTCTGATTGCATCAACAGCAATTCCTACGTCCCAATCAGCTTTTTTCGCTCCGCCGAAAAATTCTTGTAAAGGCCTTACTCTTGTTTCTATTCCCATTTTAATTAGAGCTCCAAAAAAAGCTCTTTCTTCACCTGTCTTTGTTTTTACCACATAAGCAAAAGCTCTAATTAGAATCCTCTTACTTACCGCTTTTTCTAAAACATTATTAAAATTTACCCTGGAGCTATGTAGATTTCTAGCACAATGATAAAGGTTTTGAACATCGATCAGTACAGCTATTCTTTGTCCGGGATGTTTTATGATCATAGTTTTATTTTTTTAACCCAACTTTTTTAATAACGGCCTTATATCTCTTTAAACTTTCTTTTTTTAGATATTTTAAAAGTTTTTTTCTTTTGGAAACCATTTTTAATAATCCTCTTTTTGAGTGGACGTCTTTGGGGTGTTGTTTTAAATGAGACAAAAGACCCTTAATTTCCTCGGTTAATAAGGCTACTTGAATATCGGGGGATCCAGTGTCTTTGTCGTGAACTTTACTCTTTTTAATGATTTCGTCTTTCTCTTTTCGTTTTAACATAGTTAGTTTATTAAATATTTTAATTAATATATCAGTTATAACACCTTCTTTTTCGGTGAAAAAGAAAGTGGAAAGTCCCCTTGTAATGTCTTTTGAGGTGCCCTCGGCAGGGCTCGAACCTGCGCTCTCGACCTTAGAAGGGTCTTGCTTTATCCAGTTAAGCTACGAGGGCCTATTTTCCGTGTCACCCTCTGCTTAATATAGCATTAAACTTGATAAAAATAAAGGGCTTAAGAGAAAAATTAAGATTTTTAGTTACTTCTCTTTATTCTCTTGTTTTTTTAAAAAAAAGAGTAGAAACTACTCTTTTTAAGCTAATCCGTCGAGGTTTCATTCTCTTCCTCTTGGGTCGGAGGAGACATAAAGGGGCTAACGTACTCTTTAAGGGTTGTTTTTTCAAATTTTTGATCTCTTTCTTCCCAAATTTCCAAAATTTCTTGATATGCTTTATTGTTGAATTGAAGCTGTCCATCAATAATTTGAGGAACTTCTTTTTCAGATAAGGTATAATATCGGAAAAAAACAATTCCTCCAAAATTTAAAGATAAAAGAAGTAGTCCTAAAAATATTAGAAAAGCATTCTCTCCTAAAACTATAGGTAATTTTTTTAAAAAGGATCCGAGATTTTTTAATTGGAATATTTTAAAATTTATCATAAGGGATTAATCCGTGAAAACTTTAAGAGAAAAATTAGCGTTGATACTATCAAAAAAACCTTTTTCTGGTTGTTCTTCGGAAAATTTTTCTTCTTTCAACTTAGAAATATTTAAATTAGTGACTTCTGTTAAATAGGGCCCTGACTCTATTTTTTCTAAGAACTGAAAAAAACTAAAAGAAGGAGCTCCCGAATTAACAAGAAAAGTCATAGATGGCCAAGGGTCAGTGTCTTTCTTTCGAGCTAAAGAGTAAGAAATCTCTATTGGGGCAAGGGAGCTTTGAGAACTTTTTTCTAAAAAAGAAATAAAACTTACGGGAGCTTCTGATTTAGCAAAAAGAACCTCTATTTTTTCTAAACTTTTTTTTATTTCAGGATAGTCTTTTTTAAACTCCTCGACGTCTCTTACTTTTCTTTCTAAAAGAGCAATCTCTTGTTTTTGGGCCGTTATTTGCTCTAAGCTTCCCTGAATATCTTTATATGTAGGAATAATTAAAAAAACAACTAAAAACCCACTCAAGAGAGAGGAAAGAATTAAAGAGAAATAAACTTTATTTTTTGAAGTCATTTTCGTTAATTATTTTGTCTTTAAGCTTGCGCTAAAATTAATTTCGGTTGGTCTTATCCAGCTTTCTGGAGAAAAAGATACACTAGAAACCCAGTCTTCTTTTTTAATAATTTCTTTAAATTGAAGGAGGGTTTCTCTGTCTGGACAGTATCCAGAAAAAGAAACCTGAGCTACCTTTGCCTGACTTTCTTTAATAATAGCAATATTTAAGTTGGTTAAATAAGTTCCGGGGGTGAGGATTTTTTGAAATTTTTCCAATACGGAAGTCATAGTATAGCTGTTTTGATAAAAGAACTTTAAATCAGAAAGAAGGGTGTTCGCTTCAACTATCTCTCTTTCTATTTCCTGACTAAAAGCAACTGCTGTCTTTTTTTCCTCTAAAACAATTCTTTTTATCTCTAAATCTACCGCAATATAATTTTTTATTAAAAACAACACTAAAAACAGAGAAAGCAAAAAAGACAAAAACAATATACCTAAAACTAAAATTAGTCGTAAGTTTTTCTCTTCTAAAAGTTCTTTTTTTTGTTGTGCTGGTAATAAATTAATCATAAAATATTAACCGTTATTTTCCATTGCTCCTCTTATACCCAAACCAATCGCCGTGGTGTACCTAAGAGGGTTTTCCAAAGACAAGTTAGACTTACCTCTTTTCTCTTTTAGTGAAATATTGGCCCATGGGTTTCCTAATTCAACAGGGATTTTTAATTCTTGCGAAAGTAGTTCTGGTAAACCTTTAAGACTTGACCCTCCTCCACAAAGAAGAATTTTTGAAACACCCTTTTCTTCGAACCCAGCTTGGGGTCTAGAAGTGTGGCTTTGATAATAGCGTAAGTGTTTTTTAATTTGTTGGGTTAAATCAACTAGTGCGGGGATAAGGGCTTCAAAAATTTTATTTCTTTCTTTTCCCACCTTAGTCTCTTTTTTAAATTTAACGCTTGCGCTACTTTCATTGTTTAGCTTTACTCCTTTTTCTAGTCCGTATTTAATTTTTAACCTTTCAGCTTCTGCGACTCCTATCTCTAAGCTTTTAGCTATTATTTTAGTAAAATCTATAGAAGAAACACTGATGGAAGAGGTAAACCTTAAAGAGTGATTAGAAAAAATGATGAAACTAGTTCTAGTCGCTCCCAAATCAATAATGAGGGTTGGTTCTATGGTGGGCTCGTCTTTAATTAAAGATCGAGCAATAGCTAAAGATTCAACTTCAAGAGCTATAGGTTTTAATCCAGCTAGCTTTAGAGAAGTAAGGTATGAATCAACTGTATTTTTAGGAATAGCGCTAATTAAAACATTAAGACATTTAGAGTTTTCTTTAGATGGAATAACTTGAAAATCCAAATAAACCTTTTCGACTGGCATTGGGATATAGTTTTCGGCTTCATATATAATAGCTGATTTTAAATCTTCTTTTTCCATTACTGGCACTTGAATAACTTGAAAAAAAGCTTTTTCTTCAGGTAGGGAGACAACAACATATTTGGTTTTTATTTTCCTCCCCTTTACGCTCTCAACAGCCTTAATGATGTTTTCTGCCAACTCAGATTCTTTTGTAACCAGTCCTCCTATAATTATTCCCGGCTTAACCTCTTTTTCACCAAAAGAAGAGAGTTTTAATTTACCTCTCTTTTTTTCGAAACTCACAATCTTTAAGGAAAGATCGGAAATATCTAGCCCAAAAGCTTTTGGTTTTAATGTTAAAAAGTTTGTTAGCATAATATCTATAGAATAAAACTAATATCTATCTCTTGTTTTATGTCAGAGCTTATTTTTATATTAACATAAATATATTTTTGAGTATTGCCTCTTAACTTATTTTTTATTCAACTTCTTCCCAGTCTACAAGTCGGAGCTCAGAGCTGGTATTGGGAGTAAATGGCGGTGGACTATAAAGAAGAGATGGATCAGAATAAGTTTCTCTTTTTAAGTACCCAGAAATAATATGTCCCGCAGAAGACCATCTAGTTCCTACTCGGCCATTACTAATAACTGCCCCATATATTTCTAACTTCTCTCTAATATTGTCAGGGTAATTATTTCTTCCAAATCGGCCCTGTTGGGCAACAAAAATCCCTCTAAGCTCCATAATTTCTGGAGAGTCTGGAGAAATAAGAATATTTTTTTCTCCAATAAGAGTTAGCCCGCTTGAACCATCATAAGCCACATAGTTAATGTTGCCAGGTAAAATTATACTAGTTTCTTCTGTTGGACTAATAAGATTTGCTGAAGCGATAGTTAATTTTCCCTTAACCTCCCCTTCTATCCAAAGATTATCTTCGATGAACAATAAAGAGCAATTAGGATTAATTGTTATTGGGGCACCATAAAGATACTCGTTTTTAATTATAAAACTATCGTAGTGCCAATCCTCTTCTATGTTGTAAGCATATGTATCTTCTAGTTCTGTAATAATCCAAACCTCGAAAGTTCCATCGTTTTTAAGTTTTAAATGATAGCCTTTAGCTCCAGCATTAATGTCGACTGAAGGTGGCCAGTAATATTGTTGTGGACTAGGAGTAGTAAGGCTTTTTATTTCAGCTAAATTAATAGTAATACCATCAAAATCAAAAAGAGAAACTGGGGAGATAAATAAATCAGGCTGGGAGTTTCCAGTGGTAGTAAAAACTCCGGGACAAATACAGTTAAGTCCTTCTATTCGGCAAGGAGGAGTAGAATCCGTTGGACAGGGATTGCAACCAAAAGAGTCTGTACAGACCCATTCTTCTTGGGCGGAAGCAACAGAGGACTGATTTTCTCCATCCATTCTAATGCCGCCATTTGAATGATAAAGTCCTCGTATTTCGCGGTCTGCTCCGGCCCAAACATTATCATTTAAAAGATAAGAATATTTAGCTACGGATGTTTTAGCATACGTTATTCTAACCACTCTTTTAATTTCAGGAAAATCTTTAGCCCAACCTGTGGAAGTAATAAGATTACTACTTTTTATTCCACAGTTAATAGTAGTTTCTACCTCTAAAGAAAAGGTGCCAATAATGTTGCCAGAAGGATCTTCGTAATCTTTTATCAGGAGACAGCTATCAGCGATATCATTATTAAGGCACCACTGATAATAACTAATCCCAGCTTCCGCTACTTCTAAGGCTCTATTCCAAGAAACCTCTTGATTAGCTTGTCTTAGTTGTAAGAGGATAAATCTTAGACTCCCTCCTAGTAAAACTATAAAAACGGCTCCAAAAATTAATATGTAGGTAGTAATAATTCCTTTAGATGTAAAGTCTTTTTTCATTTTTATTCTATCTTTAAATTACGAAGCTGAACCGAAGACTTTATTTCAAAGTCTTGTGGTTCTCTATATGGATTAATATTAATAATTAAATCAAGCTCCATAATCTTTGTGTCTTGAAGTCTAGCTGGTTGCTCAATTAATTCTTGTCCGTTTTCGTCAAAATATTTAAAGATTGGTGGATCGTTTCTAACATAAGAGGTTATGGTCTGGATCATTTCTTGGTCTGCTGGATATTCGACAGGGAAACCCGTTGGATTAATAATTCCTTTTTTAAATAAATGATTAGCGCTGGGAATATCTTCTGTCCATGAAAATTCAAAGCGAACTTTCATTTTATGGTTGGGTTCTATCCATCCACAGTTTTCATCAACCTTAGAAGAAGAATCAGCTATAATCTGAACATTGTTATCGGTAGCTTGTTCTGTGATATCAAAAACTGTTGTTCCTTCCCATATTGCAGCACAATCAGAGCATTCTAGAGCGCACAGTTCTCCCAATACTGTTCCATCAGCAGAGATGTCGGCAGTTTCTTTTGACCAGCCGAAATCACCTTCTACGGAAACAATTACCTGGGCAGACTGAATGTTTCCTGATAAAAAATCAGAAAAAGTAACATTACAAGAACCTCCATCTACGAAAGTGACGCATTCTTGTGTTTGAGTGCCAGCACTTACGCTTCCTAAAAAATATCTAACCCTTTCTGTTTCATTGTCCTGGTCAATATCGGAATAAAAGATGAATTCTTTATTTTCAGCTTTTTCTATTGGATAAGAGCCATTATCTCCAGTCCTAGCCTCTCTGATTTCTTTAACCATAGTTTTAATTCCCCTCCTAGCCATATCTATAGCAATAGACTGTTTTAAAATATAGTCATAGTTTCTGTAAGCCATTACTACTAGGCCCGAGACAGCACCCATGATAATCGTAAACACAGAAATAGAGACCAATGTTTCAATAAGTGTAAACCCTTTTTTCATATTTTTACTCTACGCGCTCTAATTTAATTGTTTGAATCTTGTCTCCAGTAATTCCTGACGTAGTAGAGGTGCTTAAGTATCCAGAAGCACTAACTTGAAGGTCGTAAGTGGCTATTTCTAATGGAAGAAAATAAGACTGTCCTTTTTCGTTTGTATTTTGACTTGTGTCGTAACTTAACCCAACATTATATAGTCTTGCGGTTGCGTTAAATATTGGTTCTAGGGTTTCGCTGTCTTGGATATTTAGTAAGAGTGAATTTTCAGCTTCTAAGTATAATATAACGGGCTGGGTTGCACCGTCAGGTAAAAGTCCAATTGGTTGAGGAGAAGGATTAGTGTTTATTAAATCTAGCCCACTAGTAGGACTCACTGAAAAAGTATAAGAATCCCATTCTAAGTTACTAATATCAATATGTCCGCTACCATTAGAGGTATTGGTTGAGGAATATTTATAGACTGAGTTTTCAGCACTATCTGTTCCGATAATTTTAGTTCCAATAAAAGAAAAAGTGGTACCAGAAATTGGTGTGGCGGATTCGGTTATCCAGGAAAGTTGCCAACCATAAAGGCGAGGTGTTGCTTCGGAAGCTGTATTAGAAAGGGATCCTTTAATTTTTAGTTGAGTGTAAGTTGCGGTATTTATACTTGAAAGGTCTATAGGAGACAATCCTAGTCCAGTTTCGTTTCCAGGCAAATCTCCACTTGGAATTAAAAACCAGTCGCTTCCAGAGGCATAATAAATTTGATATATCAGGTTAGTATTAATAGGCTCTAAGTCTGTCCAAGAAAACTCGTTCCAGTTTAATAAAGAAGCTGGGGTGGTGGTTGCAGAAACTAAATATCCAGAAGAAACATATTCGTCTCCATAGACTTGAAAGCTAAAGTCGTAGTCAGATAATTCTTCTTGTCCGGCCTTACCAACATATCTAAAAGCTTTTCCCTCTCCATATCTTAAAGGGGAGCTTGTGCTATATAAAAAACCCCAATGAACTGGTCCTTGTCCTTGACTATCAACCGAGTCTGGGACAGAGCGAAGCCTCAAAAAATATATAGTATTAGCAGATAAGGTTACGGGACTATTTAAAGAAAAAGAAACCCATTCAAAGTTTATGGGTAAACCGAATCCGCTTATTTCGGTGCTACTAGCTACTAACGCCCCTGTGGTGCTGGCTGACCTTATTTCTAAATAAAGATTACTAGGGCTAGTTGTAGCTTTTCGAAGATAAAGAGAAATTTCAGAAACTTGTTTAGACTCAGGGCCCATAGTAAAAGATTGAGCGCAATCCCCACTATTCCCTGGAAAAGAACAAATATCACTATCTGTTGTTCCTTCGGTAAAATAAACTCCCTGAGTTTTTGAAAGAGTTACTTCTCCGTTATCTATTTCTATATTATTAATCTCAACAACTTTAGTTTGGTCAGAAAAAGAATCGTAAAAAGAATCTTCACCCCAAGGAGAAGAAGTGTCTATAGAAAAAGAGCTTGTTTCGTCAATAGAAAAACTTGTTTCGGTAAGCTGGTTCTCAAAAATAAATATATGTGGTTTTTTAGGAGTAGCTACTTCACTTATTCCATATGTACTCTCGGTACTCATTCCTACCTTGGAAACAACTATTTTATAGGAAGAAGAGCTATTAAGAGAAAAGTAATGCTTTCCGTCTGCGGGTGTGGCAGACTTAATTAATAAATCGGTTTCGGGATTCTTTATTTCAATTAAAGGAGAGGAAATCATGAGACCATAAGCATCAAAAACTGAAACTGACAATATTCCCCCTGTCTCTTCGCACTCCTGAGCAAGATTTTCAGGGATAATATTACTAACAGAAGAAACCTCTCCACCGAATTGTCCTGGCCAAGAAATTTTTACCTCTACCTTTTTATAATCCATAGGGCAATCATCTTGAGGGGTAGAGGTTGCGGAAAGCCCATCGGTCGAATCAATAACATAATCTATTCTAGTTTCAATAGTATAAAGAATATTGTTTTGTAAGGTTGTGGTGGTAGTTTCTAAAAGACCATCTGGAAAACCTCCCGCAATTCCAACAGAACTATAGGGTAAATTTCTAATCTCCTCTAAGCATTTATTAGAGATAGCGGTAGCCGTTATTTTAAGTTTACTATGTTCGACAACTTTGTTTTCTAATCGAAGAAGTCCAAAAACACCTAAAAAAACAAGAGAGGCCAGAGCAGTTCCTATAATAACGTCCAAAAGACCAAAGGCCTGAGATAGTTCCAACTTAATTCCATATTGTTTTTCAAACAAAAAAAATCTTTTAATAGATTTGCTTTTTTTTATTTTCCCAAAACTATTTGCATTAAAATAGCTAGACTGAATCCAGGGCGAAATTTTCTTTGTGTTATTTTTTTTCATGTGACCCTATTTTTTAATCAATAGACCCTAACATAGAATACATTGGCTGAATCATTGATATGGCGAAAAAACCTATTATACCTCCTATAATTAACATCAAAAAAGGTTCAATTACAGAAGCTAAATTTTTTGTTGCATTAGAAACTTCTTCTTCAAAAAAATTAGCTAACTTAGATAGAATAGTCGAAGTTTCTCCAGTCTCTTCTCCGACAGTAATCATTTGGATAACAATGCGCGGATAAACTTCTTCATAGTTTTCTAAAACTTCAGAAAGTTTCTTTCCCTTCCTGACCTTTTTAGAGGCTTCAATTATTGATTTTTTGAAATAAAAATTTCCTAATACTCCAGAGGTAATTTCTAAAGCACGAGGAAGAGATACTCCAGCAATAATTAAAGAACTTAAAGTTCTTAGCATGTAAGCTGAATTAGAGCTTTTTACTATTTGAGAAACAACAGGTATTTTTAAAAAAAGTTTATCTGTTACCTTCTTTACGCTCTCCTTTTTTTTCATCTGTAAAGAAAAAATAATCAAAAAGGGGATAGAAAGTATTACTACTAGCCAATTTTGAGACAAGAAATTTCCTAGATTAATAATTAATTGTGTTGCAGCGGGAAGCTCAATCCCTAATTCTTCAAAAGTGTCTGATAGGGTTGGAATAACGGTAACCAACATTAAAACTCCAACGGCAAGCATGGCAGAAACAATAACACTAGGATAGATCATAGCTCCTTGCACACTTGTTTTTAAAGTGTTCTCTTTTTCCATTTGCATACCTAATGTTTTTAAAACTTGATCTAACGTTCCAGACTCTTCCCCCACCTTTATCATATTTTGAAACAGCTCAGAAAAAATTTCTGGAAACTTACTCAAGGCGACAGAAAAAGACACTCCCCTTGTTACGTCTTGGTTAATATCAAGAAGAGCAGTTTTTAATTTTTCATTTTTTGTTTGTTTAGCTAAAGAATTAATAGCTCTGGGGAGAGGAAGCCCAGCACTAATCATTACTTGTAGGTTTCTGACAAAAAACATTCGATCGGTTAAGGAAACGTTATTAAAAGGTAGAGAAATTTTTAGTTTTTTCTTTTTAGTTTTTTCTGTCTCTGCTTTAATTAAAATAAACCCATCAGCTCTTAGGCTCTGGGATAAATAGCGAACATCTTTTGCTTCTAGTGTTCCAGCCTTCTTTTTTCCATCTAAAGACTGGGCAGTGTAAAAATATTTTGGCATGAAAATCTATATTCTTAAAAATTAAACGTAAGAATTATTATTCGGTAATAACACGAAGTATTTCCTCAATAGAAGTTATTCCTTGGGCTGCTTTTATAAAACCGTCCTCTATCATCGTTCTCATCTCTTCTTTTTGAGCTTGTTTTTGTAATTCTCCTCCTATAGCTTTTTTTACAATTATTTCCTTAATTGTCTCAGTAATAGGTAATACTTCAAAAATTCCTATTCGTCCTTGATAACCATCAGTACATTTTTCTGTAGCTTTGGGCCTATAGAAAGGAATAGTTTCCCATTTGGCCTTTGGTTTTACAACCTTTTCTTCTTTTAGCATTTTTAAAATTTTGACTAAGTCGCAATAATTACTTATCTCTTTTATTTCATCTTGGTTAAGGGTATACTTCTCTTTTTCGGGGCAAAGTTTTCGAACAAGCCTTTGGGCTAAAATACATTTTAGAGTAGATGCAAGCAAAAAAGCTTCGCATCCCATATCGAGAAGCCTAGGTAAGGCTCCGGCGGCGTCATTGGTGTGTAGTGTAGAGAGAACTAGGTGGCCAGTTAAGGCTGCATTAATAGACAGGTCAGCTGTTTCGCTGTCTCTAATTTCTCCCACCATAATAATGTTAGGGTCTTGTCTTAGTAGGGACCTCAAACCAGAAGCAAAAGTAAGTCCAATTTTAGGATTTACCTGAGTTTGATTAATTCTTTGCATCCGATATTCTACAGGGTCTTCGATGGTAGAAATGTTAATTCCAGGATTATTTAATATTTCTATCATCGAATATAGTGTAGTAGTTTTTCCTGACCCAGTAGGCCCAGTAACCAAAATCATTCCCACGGAACTTCTTAGTTCTTTCTGAACGTTTTCTAAGCTTTTTCCTCTTAACCCTAGTTGTTCTAAACTTAAAGCTCGGCTAGTTTCGGGGAGAAGACGCATCACGATTTTTTCTCCGTCGAAAATTGGTAAAACTGAAACTCGGATGGAAAA
>JAUVBU010000008.1 GCA_030591065.1 bacterium
AAAAAATTTAATTTAACAAAAAGATTTGATTTTCTTTCCACTGGAGGAGGAGCAATGTTAGCGTTTTTAGCAGGAGAAAAACTACCTGGAATAAAGGCTTTACGCTAATTTGTGATATGATTATCTATTATGAAAAAGGTTATTAAGAATTTAAAAAAAGCAGCAAACAGGATATCGAAAGCTATAGAGTCTAAAGAAAAGATAATCCTTTACGGAGATGCTGATTTAGATGGAGCTAGTTCAGTTATTATTTTAAAAGAAGCTATAGGTAGTTTGGGTGGTGAAGTTTCAGAGATTTATTTTCCAGATAGAGAAATTGAAGGATATGGTATTACCAAGACAGCTTTAAAACATTTAAAGAAACTTGCCCCAGCTCTTTTAATAGCAGTAGATTGTGGAATTGGTAATATTGAGGAAGTAAAAATAGCTAAGGAGTTAGGTTTTAGCGTAATTATTATAGATCACCACAAAGTTTTAGGTAAAATACCAAAGGCTGATATTGTCGTAGATCCATTACAAAAAGGTGATAATTATCCTTTTAAAGGTTTTTCAGCTACAGGAATTGTTTTTAAAACAGTAGAGGCGTTATTGGGTGACAAGATGAGTGAAAGCTTAAGAGGGAGCTTCTTACAGTTAGTAGCTTTAGCTACTATAGCTGATATGATGCCCAAAGTTGAAGACAATAAAGTTTATATTGAAGAGGGGATGATGTATTTAAAAAATTCTTGGCGTCCAGGAATTAAGCTTTTTTTGGAAGCTAATTTTTTAAAAAGATATCCTATACAGGAAAAGGTTTCCAGAATGATTTCAATGATGAATATTCGAGATGTAGAAGATAAGTTTCCAACGTCTTTTAGGGTGTTAACTGCGACTGACTCCAAAGAACTAGAAAATATGATTTGGGATTTAAAAGAAAAAACAGAAATAAAAAGAGAGAGAATTAGAGAAATGGCTCAAGAAGCTGAGGAAAGAATTATAAAAAAAGAAGAACCCATTATTTTTGAAGGAGATGAAAGTTGGGACTATCCTTTAATTTCAGCGGTGGCGTCTATTGCTGTTAGAAACTTCGGAAAACCATCTTTTGTTTTTAAAAAGATGAAAAAGGAAAGTCAGGGAACGGTAAGGGTTCCTGATGGTGTTGATAGTGTTGTTTTAATGGGAAAGTGTAAAGATTTAGTTATTACTTACGGGGGACATCCTAAAGCTTCTGGATTTAGAATTAAAAATAAAAATTTAAAAAAGTTTAAAGCTTGTTTAATTAAAGAATATGAAAAAGATAAAGATATACACTGATGGGGGTTCTAGGGGTAATCCTGGTAAAGCGGCTGTAGGAGTCGTTTTTTATAATGAAAAAAAAGAGCCTATTAAAAAGTATTCTGAATACTTGGGAGATAATTTTACAAACAATGAAGCGGAATATCACGCGGTAATTTTAGCTTTAAAGAAATTTAAACACGTCTTTGGTAAAAAAATTGCTAAAGTTAGCGAAATTGAATTAAACTCTGATTCAGAATTACTAGTAAAACAGCTTAACGGAAAGTATAAAGTTATGAATGATAAAATTCAACCATTATTTCTTACTGTTTGGAACCTAAGAACAGATTTTAAAAGTGTAAAATTTAAACATATCCTTCGAGGTAAAAATACAGTTGCCGATGCTTTAGCTAACGAAGCCTTAGATGCCAAAGAAAGAGAAAAGAAATTATTTTAAATCATTTAATAACTGCTTCCAATTAAAAAGCCCTCACTTAAAGTGGGGGATTTTTAATACTCTAGCAAACCTATAAGCCGAATTCTGTTCGAATTATCTACAATTGTTATTGCCAAATGCGGATAACTAGAGATGATCATTTGTCTGGGCTCTAAGTTGCCTTAAAGCTCATGCGAACTACTTTTCCTCCCGGCAATAAACAGGATTTAACAGCACTCGAAAGTACATATGGTCCTGGATGTGTCGAGGAGTTTGTTCTTGCACCCAATAAGGATTTGGCCGTTTCACCCCTAAAGTTACCTTTAGGACTCATCCTAAATAAATTTAGGATGCATCAGCCCTTTTGGGCTTCAGCGTCTCTGCTCGCACCTCTGCTTATTAAGTCTTTCTTACTTAGTAAGCGACGGCTGTTAGCCGCTATCTTTTTACCCTCCAACAATAGCAATATCGTTGAAGTGGGGTGTTCGGACTTTCCTCCTCCTCAAATAAATTCAAGAAGGTAATCATCCGGTTTACTAGAGCGCCTTATCATATCATTTTTAAAGGGCCTTGTCAATCAAAAACAAGGCCCCTTTCTGTTGAAAAATATACTTTTTTAGAGTCTTTTTATTACCACTCTACTAAGAATTCATGATAAGCGTCGTTTTTATGAGTGCATTTTGTTTCGTTACATAGTTTTGGTTTACTTCCAATAAGCACTGAAAATATACCCAAAAGATATCCTTTGATGATTTGGCAATGAAGGGGATGATGGTGAAAATTTTCAAGTCTCATAATCGCAAACTTCTTTTCTTTATCATATTCTATTACCTTAAGATCTCCTATTGTGTAATATGTTCTCCAAAGTTTTTGAGTTGACTGAGCGGCTTTCTCGAAGGAAAAAATATATTTTGCAAAAAGTCTAATCATCATGGGAGTTTTAGACTGAAGTATTCCTATTTCCTGGAGTTTTTCGTCACTAAGATTAAAAAGTCTTTGGACGGTAAGTAGGGTAATAGCTTCAAGGCTTATAGGATAAAAAGACGTTGTCTCTATTTTTTTGTACTCGGTGGGATGGCCAAGCTCCTTCATTGCGCTCTCTAATTTATTTAATCCCTCTTTACCTTCTTCTTTAAGGACATACTCTTTATATCTTTTTAGAGATATTCCTCTAACTTCTCCGTTAAGGGTCATTAATTCACCTAATTCTTTTTGAGAGATTATTGGTTCCATAATTGTAATGATTATTTTTTATGTTGTTTTATTATAGCACAAGGCCTTGAGGAGTGATTTATTTACATTAGATGGTTCTTCGGCCTAAGATATAGTATGGTAATATAAAAGATAATATTATGATATTAGACTCTTTTTTAAACCATAAAACGAAAACTGTTGGATTGGCTGGAATTATCTTAGCGACTTCATCTATAATAAGTCGTTTTTTGGGTGTTATAAGAGATTTATTGTTGGCTCAAAAGTTTGGAGCTGGCAGTGAATTAGATATTTACTTTGCTGCTTTTAAGATTCCCGACTTTGTTTATAATGTTTTAATTCTAGGGGGAGTGCTGGTTGCTTTTTTACCGCTATTTTCAGAATACTTCACAAAAGACGAAAAAGAGGCTTGGAAATTTTCTTCTAATTGCTTGAATATATTTTTGTTTTTATTAGTTTCGCTGAGCTTAATTCTTTTTTTCTTTACTCCGTTTTTAATGAAATTAATTGCTCCCGGATTTAATGCTGATCAAATGCAAAAAACAGTAACTTTAACTAGAATAATGTTTTTAAGTCCAATATTTTTTGGCTTAAGCTCTATTTTTTCTGGAATTTTACAATACTTTAATCGATTTTTAGTTTATAGTCTTTGCCCTATTTTATATAATCTAGGAATTATCTTTGGAATTATATTTTTGACTCCAAAATTCGGAATTTTGGGAGTAGGTTTTGGTGTTATTTTGGGAGCTTTTTTACATTTTGCTATTCAAATTCCTTCAGTTATAAGGTGTGGGTTTAACTATAAATTTGTTTTGGATTTTAAAGATACAAAAATTAAAAGAGTTTTTAGTTTAATGATCCCTAGAAGTTTTGGAGTTTCTGTTCAACAGATTAATTTAATTGTGATTAACGCTATAGCTTCAACTTTATCGGCGGGATCAATTTCTATTTTTACTTTTGCTAATAATGTTCAGTATTTTCCGATTGGAATCGTTGGGGCATCTTTAGCTACAGCTGTTTTTCCGACCCTATCTAAGAGCTGGGCCGAAAAGAAGAAAGAAGAATTTATTAAGAGCT
The DNA here is from genome assembly GCA_030591065.1 of bacterium. Classification (GTDB taxonomy): domain Bacteria; phylum Patescibacteriota; class Minisyncoccia; order Minisyncoccales; family JANBVM01; genus JAUVBU01. The sequence continues at coordinate 3,980 of JAUVBU010000008.1, forward strand.
TTTCTTCTGTCTTTAGGCAAATTATGTATTTTATCTTTCCGATTAGTTTTTTAATTTTTATACTAAGGTCTCAAATAATTGAAATTCTTTTACAGCGGGGAGAGTTTTCTGGTTTAGCAGCAAGTTTAACTTCAGCTAGCTTGGCTTTGTTTTGTTTTGGAATTTTTGCATCTTCTTTGTTACCATTATTTTTTCGAGCCTTTTTCTCCTTAAAAGATACCAAAACACCTACGATTATTGCTATTGTTTCAATGGGAGTAAGTATTGCTTTAAGCTTTTTTTTAACGCAATCCTTGGTGGTTTTGCCAAAAACCGGTATGATGGGGGGGCTGGAGATGTTTTTAAGACAAGTTTTTTCTCTTAAAACAGAGGATATTTCTGTTTTAGGGTTACCTTTAGCAGTTTCTATTGGAGCTATTTTTCAATTTACTTTATTGTTTATTTTTTTGAAAAAAAGAATTGGAGATTTTGACTTAGAAAGAATAAAGACTTCTTTTTTAAAAATATTGATAGCTGTAACTTTAATGGGGGCAAGTATTTATCTTGCTTTACCTTTTTTGGAAACAATTTTAAATTCAAATAGCTTTAAGGCTTTGTGGCAAATAATAATAGTAAGTATCTTAGGAGCACTTGTTTATTTTATAACTACACTTTTATTAGGTTTGTCTGAAGCAAAAACCATAATTTCGTTTTTTAAAAAAGAAGCTGAAAATTAACCATATGGATTATATTAAAAAAATAAGAAACTTCAGCATTATTTCTCATATAGATCATGGAAAGTCTACCTTAGCAGACAGATTTTTAGAATTAACTGATACTGTTCCTAAAAATAAAATGCGTTCTAGGTATTTAGATATGATGGACCTGGAAAGAGAAAAAGGAATTACTATTAAAATGCAACCAGTAAGAATGAGCTTTGGGGAGTACACTCTTAATTTAATTGATACCCCGGGACACGTTGATTTTAATTACGAAGTTTCTAGAAGTTTAGCTGCTGTAGAGGGAACTATTTTATTAGTTGATGGAACAAAAGGAATTCAGTCTCAGACTCTGGCTAATCTTGACTTAGCTAAAAAGGAAAATTTAGTTATTGTTTCGGCGGTGAACAAAATTGATTTATCTCAATCAGAAGTAGAGGAAACTAAGACAGATATGTCTAAAATGTTAAACGTTCCAGAAGAAAAAATATTTGCAATCTCAGCTAAAAAAGGCACAAACGTAGAAGGCCTTTTGAAGGCTATCATTGAAAAAACCCCACCTCCAGAGGGGGATTCTACCAAACCCTTAAAGGCTCTTGTCTTTGATTCAAAATTCGATTCTTTTAAGGGAGTAATAACATATGTGAGGGTATTTCAGGGAACAGTAAGGGCGGGAGAAAAAATTTATTTAATGCACGCTGGAGCAGAGACTCAAATAAGAGAGGTTGGATACTTTAGTCCTGAGTTAAAAGTTTCTAAAGAATTAAGAGCTGGAGAAATAGGATATATAGCTACTGGGATTAAAGATCCTACAAAGATTAAAGTGGGAGAAACCATAACCCATTCTAAGACTAAAGAAATAGAGCCCTTGCCAGGATACCACGAACCAAAGCCAATGGTTTTTGCCTCTGTTTACCCCGAAGCTGCCGATGATTTTGAGATGTTAAAAGACTCTTTAAATAAATTAAAGTTAAACGATGCTTCTTTAACTTTTGAAAGAGAATCTAAAGAATTTTTAGGTCGGGGATTTAGGTGTGGATTTTTAGGATCCTTACACGCTGAAATTATTTGGGAAAGATTAAAGCGAGAATTTGATATGGGCCTAGTTATTTCAAGTCCATCTGTGATATATCAGGTTATAGATAAAAAAGATAAGGGTAAGTTTATTTTTTCTACGAGTGACTGGCCAGATAGAAGTACTATTAAAGAAATCAGAGAACCATGGATGAGACTAGAAATCATGACTCCGATTAGCTATTTAGGAGGAGTTTCCGAAGCCCTTAAGGATTTAAAAGGAAAACATATTGAAGATAAATATATAACTCAAGAAAAATTAATTTTAGTTTATGAGGCCCCCTTAAGGAAGGTAATTATTGGGTTCTTTGATCAGCTTAAAGGAGTTAGCCAGGGCTTTGCTTCAATGAACTATGAGTTTATAGGATATAAAACTTCAGATTTAATTAAGCTAGATGTTTTAATTGCTGGGAAAAAAGAAGAAATTCTTTCCAAGATCGTTAATACTGAGGACGCTTTTAATGAAGGCAAAAAACTAGTTTTTAAATTAAAAGAGATTTTACCTCCTCAACTCTTTGCTGTTCCTATTCAGGCAGCAATTTCAGGAAAGATTATAGCTAGAGCAACTATGAAAGCTAGACGTAAAGATGTAACGGCTCCATTATACGGAGGAGATGTAACTAGAAAAATGAAATTGTTGAAGAAACAGAAAAAAGGAAAGAAAAAACTAAAACTCAAAGGAAGGGTAAGAATTCCACCAGAAGTTTATTTAAAAATGTTTAGTGCCTAATTTTTAGGAAGATAAAAAATCTGAAAAACAGGTATTTAGGTACCTGTTTATTATTTTTCTGGTCTCTGTAGTCTGTTTTTAAAAGTTGAAAATTATCGAAAAATTTACTACTATTTAACTAAACAAGGGAAGAATTAAAAACATAACCATACTCAAAATTACCAAAAGTACGAGGGTGGCCCAGAGAGGTTTAAATATTTTATTAGATTTTCTTTTCATTTTTTATTTTATAATAACAGACAATGATAACAAAATACAGCGGAGGAGAAAAAGAAAAAAACAAAGGAGAAAGATTTTTTCAAATTGTTCTTTTTCTTTTAACTCTATTTTTGATTGGATACTTGTCAATTTCTAATTATAGAATAAATAAAAAAAGAGCAGAGATAGCTGGAGAAGTAAATATTTTAATGGGACAAGTTAGGGCCCTAGAAGATAAAAAAGAAGTATTAGAAATAGGAATATCTGAAACGGAAAAAGATAGTTATTGGGAAGAAAAAGTAAGAGAACAAGGATATATAAAAGAAGGAGAACATTCTGTGGTAGTAATTCCTCCTTCGGAAACAGAAATAGAACAAAAAGAACAAGAAAGTAGTTTTTCTCAAAGAATATGGCAGAAAGTAAGGTCTTTTTTCGAAAACATTCAAGAATTATAGTTTAAGTGCGGGTGTAGTATAGCGGCATTACGTAACCTTCCCAAGGTTGAGATGAGGGTTCAATTCCCTTCACCCGCTCCAGAGTCATTTTTGCCGAGGTAGCTTAATGGTAGAGCAACGGTGTCGTAAACCGTAGGTTGGGGGTTCAAGTCCTCTCCTCGGCTCATTCAAAACAGTTTGATTTTTAAGTTTTTTATTGTATAATTGAAAAATGAAATAGTAAGTTTTGATAGACTGTTATGGAAAATATTTCTGAAAAAATTGAATATTTAAAAAATAAACTCCTCAAGGTTGAGGAGTATCTTTGACCTTGCCGAAAAGAAAGAAAAGCAAAAAGAATTAAATAAAGAAGTTCAAGATATTAATTTTTGGAAAGACAAAGAAAGAGCGATTAAAATTTCCAAAGAATTTAATCAAATAAATCAGGAAATAAAAGATTTTGACAACTTGAGGCTTCAAATAGAAGCTGCGGAAACCCGGGAAGAAATATTTAAAATAGAGAAAAAGTTAAAAGCAAAAGAAAAAGAAGTTTTGTTTTCAGGAAAATATGATAAAAACGGAGTTCTTTTATCTATTTATGCGGGAGTAGGAGGTAGGGATGCCCAGGATTGGGCTACAATGCTTTTAAGAATGTATTTAAAGTATTGTGAGAGAAAATCTTTTAAAATGAATGTTTTACATCAATCTTTTGGAGAGGCTGGTGGACCAGAAGGAAGAATTGGAATAAAGTCAGTTACAGCAGAAATAGACGGTAATTTTGCCTACGGAATTTTAAAAAAAGAAAATGGAGTTCATCGTTTAGTAAGAATATCTCCTTTTTCCGCTAAAGATTTACGTCACACCTCATTCGCTTTTGTTGAAATTATTCCGAAGATTAAAGACCTTACAAAAGAGAAAATAGAGATTAAGGCCGACGATTTGAAAATAGACTTTTTTAGATCATCTGGCCCAGGAGGACAATACGTTAACAAAAAAGAAACAGCTGTTAGAATTAGACATTTACCAACCAAAATTGTGGTGTGCTGTCAGTCGGAAAGATTTCAAGCTTTAAATAGAAAGAAAGCAATGGAGTCACTATATTCAAGAGTCGGAGATTTTTATAGGAAGGGCCACCAAAAAAAGATGGCAAAAGTAAAGGGAGATAAAATTTCAGTTAGTTGGGGAAATCAGATTAGAAATTATGTTATATATCCCTATAAATTAGTAAAAGATTTACGTACGGGGGTGGAAACCAGTAAGGTGGCTGAAGTGTTAGACGGGCAACTTGACGAATTTATTGAAGCAGAAACTAAATTATAAACCTAACATCTTAAATTCTTTGATTAAATTTCAAGACATTACTAAGATTTATTCTTCTAATGCCTCTAAATCAGAACCTACTATAGCTTTAGATAAAGTTTCTTTTGATATTTCTCCAAAAGAGTTCGTTTCTCTTGTTGGAAAATCTGGAGCTGGAAAAACAACCTTATTAAAGCTTCTTTTAATGCAGGAAAAACCTACTTCAGGAGACATTCTTTTTGAGGGAAAAAATCTTTCCGATATAAGATCAGAGGAATTACCTTGGCTTAGAAGAAAAATAGGTGTTGTTTTTCAAGACTATAAATTACTTGCGGTTAAAACAGCTTACGAAAATATTGCCTATACCATGGAGGTTATTGGAGCTAGAGACGAAGAGATTAAAAGGGACGTTCCTAAAGTTTTAGATATTGTTGGTTTAAGCGAAAGGGCGGGGAATCTTCCAGCTGAACTTTCCGGAGGAGAAAGACAAAGAGTAGCTATAGCTAGAGCCTTAGTTCATCGTCCCGATATAATTTTAGCTGATGAGCCAACTGGAAATCTTGACCCATATCATACTATGGAAATTATCGAGCTTTTACTTAAAATTCAACTAATGGGACCAACTGTTGTTTTGGCTACCCACAATAAGGACGTAATTAACAGATTAAACAAAAGAGTTGTTACTTTAGAAAAAGGAAAAATAATAAGAGATGAAAAAGAGGGGAGATTTATATTATAAATTTAAAACTTTTTTAAAATGTTTACTGTATTAATAAGAATATTTCGCTCAGGATGGAGGAGTTTTTATCGTGACCGAGAAATAGCTTTAGCTACTATCTTTGTTTTGTTTTTAACTGTTATATTAGCTGGCTCATTTTTTCTATTTAAAGATATTAGTCAAATTTTAGTTGCAGACCTACAGGAAAAAATTGACGTATCGGTTTACTTTAGAGAAGAAACCCTAGAAGAAGATATTTTGGGTGTAGGTAAAGAACTTTCTGAATTACCGGAAATTAAAAATATAGAATATGTTTCAAAAGAACAAGCTCTGTTGAATTTTATCCAGAGACATGAAAGGGATACAGCTTTGCTTGATTCTATTGATGAGCTCGGAAAAAATCCATTTTTAGCTGCTTTAAATGTAAGAACTTGGAATCCCGATCAATACGCAAAAGTTTCTAAGTTTTTAGAAGGTCCTGGATTTGATAGTTTTGTTGAAAAGATTGATTACTATCAAAGAAAACCAGCGATTGACACTATGCGCTCTTTAAATTCTGGTGTTACTAAAATTAGTATTTCTATTGCTGTTCTTTTAATTATTATAGCTATTGCTGTTAGTCTTAATACTATTGGTCTTTCAATTTATAATTCTAGAAAAGAAATTGAAATTCAAAAATTAGTAGGAGCTTCTAGTTGGTTTATTAGGGGACCATTTTTAGTTCAAGGAATGATTTGCGGAATTTTAGCAACTCTTATCTCGATTTTAACCCTCAGTTTTATTTGTTGGTTTTTAAGTCCTAGAATTGAAAGTTTCTTTTTGAGTATTAGCCTTTTTACCTTGTTTGTTGAAAACTTTTGGATGTTAGTTTTAATTCAATTTACTACTGGGATTAGCTTAGGTGCGGTTTCAAGTCTAGTTGCTATTAAAAAATATCTGAAAGACTAGTTTTTGCGGGGTGGTGTAATGGTAGCACGCTAGGTTCTGGCCCTTGTAATCTAGGTTCGAGTCCTAGCCCCGCAGCAAAGATTTCCGTCTATTAAGTTAGGCGGTTTTTTGATAAAATGAAATAATATGGAACAAATAACAATAAAGGAACTTACAAAATTAATAAAAATACAAGCAGAAGAAAAAGGTTTTGGGGCAAAACCAGAAGACGTTAATGTTGCAGAAAAGATTGCTTTAATTCATTCTGAAGTTTCTGAAGCATACGAAGCATATAGGCATAAAAATATTGACGGGAAAGATGGTTTCAAGGAAGAGTTAGGAGATACTATTCAGCGAATCCTTCATTTGTGTGCAATATTTGATATTGATATAGAGGAGGAAATTTTAAAGAAAATTAATTCGAATAAAGATAGAAAGTGGGACTGGAAAAAAATGAACGAAAAACATTCTTAATAAGTAGAATAAAGTCTAATATTATCTGATTAAAGAAATTAACTCTAAGTTTCTATAAAACCCTTTAATTTCTACCAATTTCTCCTTCATTGTTAATATATAATTTCTATTTTCTAAAATTATAATAAGCTTTGGGCTAGGCAGCAAACTTAACCCGAGATTATTTCTCGGGCTTTTGGTATAATTGGTAGTATGAACGATAAAGTTAAAAAAGTAATTGAAAATTTATATAAGAAATTTAACCCAATCTCTATTTTTTTATATGGCTCAAGGGCAAGAGGTGATTTTTTAGAAACTAGCGATTACGAAATAGGTGTTTTATATTCTAAAGATAAGAAGATTTTTAGAACAGAACTTAATAAATTTAATCCTATTCCCAATATACGTTTTTATCCTTTTGAGTACGAAGGGTTTCTTAATTACAGAATGGACACCCCTTTTCCCAAAAACATTTATTATAATGAGATTATATTAAGCGGAAAAACACTCAAAGGAAAAGAGGTTTTAGAAAAATTAAAAACACCATCCATTAAAATTATAGATTTACTTCAAAGTATAGAATTTAACACAGGGCTTGCTTTGGGGTCAATTTTGTCTTATCGATGTAAAGACTTCGTCACCTCAAGAGAAGAGTTTTCTAAGTCGTGTTTATTTGGGGCTCGTTGTCTAGTTATTCTAGAAAAAAAAGAATTTCCTTTAACATATGACAAGATTTATAAGTCTTCAATTAATTTAGAGATTGATGATTATAGTAAAACAATCAAACATGCAATTGATGTTCGTAACGGGAAAGAAATAGAGAAAATACATATTTATAAAAATATATCTTTTCTTAATCAAGTCGTGAAAGAGAAGATACTGTCTGTTTTCAAAAAAGAAGGAAATCTAACTATTATTAACTAAAACAGGTTCTAATATCGTCCCATAGCCCCAGCAGTTAAATTTGTTCAAAAAATAGAGGTCTATCTTAAAACAGATTCATTAGAATAAGTTAATTATATGAATATTGAAGTAGAGATAAAGCTTAAAATAAATAGCTTTGAAGAGGTAAAAAAGATTTTACCTAAACTTGGAAAACTAGTAAAAGTTATAAAACAAGTTGATGAATATTATATTCCTTATCATAGGAATTTTTTTGCTCAAAAACCACATCCTATAGAATGGCTGAGAATTAGAACAAATCCTGACAAAACAATTTTTGAGTATGACAAATCTATTAATAAAAAAGCTGATGGTGAGCAAGAGTGTGCTAATGAATATGAGACGGGAATCTCTCAACCAGGGGAATTTAGAAAAATACTTGGTTTTTTAAATTTTAAAAAAGTAGTAACAATCGAGAAGTTAAGAGAGTATTGGAATTGCGGAGATTTTGAAATTGCTCTAGACAATGTTAAAGAGTTAGGGCTTTTTATTGAAGTGGAAGCAAAGGGAAGTTTTGAGAATACTAAAAAAGCTAAAGAGGGATGCTTGAATTTTTTAAAGAAGCTTGGGTTTAAAAACTGTGAAGAAGCCCAAATTAAGAAAGGATACCCTGTCTTACTTTTAGAAAAAAACTAGCAAAAAAGTTTTTCCAGAGTTTAATTGTGACTACCTTTAACTATTTTGGCTAACTAAAGAAATCTGTAAAATTTATATAATTCAGAAGAAAAAACTATTTTATTTTTAAAATAGTTTTTTATTGACAAGGCAACCAGTTTTCTGCAAGGATTAAAAGCAGATACTGTCTTTAGTTCTTTTAAAAAGAGTTGAAAAAAATGGAAAACGAAAATATTTTTTGGATAGATGGATTAACCTCTTCGTCTGCAAGGCAAGTTAGTGGCAAGGTTATAAAAAGAATTGAGCAAGAGATTCAAGTAGAAATTCTAAAAATAGAATATGCTCAATTTCCAGAGAAAAACGTAAAAAGATTGAGGGGGGCTCTCGGAATTGAAGAATATGCCAAAGCAACTATCCGAAGAATTCCTAATAATTCGAACAAGTATCCCATTTTAATAGGGTGTAGTATGGGTGGACTTATAGCTCGATATCTTATCGAAAAGATGGACTTAAAAGTAAAAGGATTAATTCTATTAGCCACACCAAATAAAGGAATTAATCTTTCGATTATAGAAAAGGTTTTTCTTAGAATCATAGGTCCTATTCCTTGTGTCGAAGATATGAGACCAGAAAGTGATTTCCTTAAATCACTTGGAAGGTCATCGCTCGAGGAATATTATTATTTTTTTGGAGGAACTAATGATTCTAGAGTTAATGTTAACTCTAGCTTACCTTTTAGAGGTCCCAAGTCAATTTTGATAGACACTGGACATGCAGAGATGGTGAATATTGAAACAATAATGAAACTTGCGAACGTTATTAAAGTTTTAATACTAGCAAGTAATCAAAGCCTATAAATTTAAATTTTTCAATTAAAATTTAAATATTAGGCTTATTTTTTTTTGCCTTAATTTTAAATGTTTCTTATTAAGCTAAAGAGTCTTGGTGTTGTTTTGTAATATATAAAAAATGACCAGCGAGTAATTTTTTGATAGAATAAAAATAAATAATCTACAAAAATTTAAGAATATGAAGCAAATAATTTCCAAAGAAGAGATTGATAGGTTACTTAAAATAAAGGGAAAAGTAATAGGAGCTGTAATTAAGAATCTCCAAGGTTTTATTATTAAAGAAGAAGGACAAAGAGGGTTGAAAAAATTAGAAGATACGATGGAAAAGCTTGGGTATCCGATGGAAAGTAATGTAAAATCAATGAGTTTTTATTCCTTAGGACGGGAAGCTCTTCTTTTAGTTGTTGTTAAAAAACTTTTTGGCTATAACAATAAAAAGTTTCAAGAGGTGGGAGCTTTTGAATCAAAGCGGGCGATAATTGTAGAAACTTTAATAAAATATTTTATTTCACCAAGAAAAGCAGTTAAAGAAGCTTCGAGATTTTGGAGGAAATATTATACTGTTGGAGACCTAGAGGTGACTGACTTTAATAAGAAAGAGAAATCTTTAATTATTAAAATTAAAAACTTTAATTACACTAAGGAAGGCTGCCAGATTTTTATGGGTTTTTTCCCGAATGTGGTTCGATTAGTTTTCGGAAGTAAAGCAAGTTGTGAGGAAATAAAATGTATCTATAAGGGAGATGAAGCTCACGAGTTTTTATTAAAATGGTAATTAAAGAATAAGGTAAAGTGAGGTTGATTTTTTTAGAAAACTATTGTATAGTTCAGAAGTAAAAAGTATAAAAACTAATAATTGATTTAAAACAATTAAAATAAATTTATGAATAGCTTTAATAGTAGACCTAGTCGTGACCGAGGTAGAGATTCGAGCGGAGGTTCAGGAAGAAGACAGTTTGGTAATAGAGATAGACCAAGACCACAAATGCACGAGGCAGTTTGTAGTGAATGTGGTAAAAAATGCGAAGTTCCTTTTAAACCAACTGGCAGAAAGCCTGTTTATTGTAGTCAGTGCTTCTCAAATCAAAAAGAAGGCTCATCTAATAATTCCGAAAGAAGAAGCTACGGAAGACCTAGATTTCAGGATAAAAAAATGTTTGATGCGACGTGTGATAAGTGTGGAAAAAGATTTGAACTCCCCTTTAAACCAACTGGTAGTAGGCCGGTTTATTGTAGTCAATGCTTTGAAAGAAATAATAGTTCTTTAGGTAGAGACAATAATCAAGCTACTGGTCAATATAAAGAGCAATTCGATATGTTAAACTCTAAGCTTGATAAATTAATAAAAGCTTTAGTTCCTGTTGTTCAAGTAAAGAAAGAGCAAACAAAAACAGTGGTAAAAAAAATAAAACCATTGAAGAAGAAAGTAGTGGTTAAGAAAAAGAAAGTAGCAGCTAAGAAAAAAGTGGCAGTTAAGAAAAAGAAAGTGGCAGTTAAGAAAAAGAAAGCGGTAGCTAAGAAAAAAACAAAGAAATAATTGTTTCTATAAATTTAAACAGTAAGTAATACAAACTAAACTAGTGAACCTCTGGATTTGGCCAAGGTTTTACCTCGGCCTTTTTAGATTAAGTTAACTTGTAATAGTAATGACTCAAGGAAAAAGAATATTAAGGTTTAATAAAGTGTTTTTTGGCCACGGAGAAAAGAAGCCCATATTAGATGAGGTTGATTTTTCAGTGAGACAAGGATCAAAAATAACTTTAATGGGACAGAATGGTGCGGGCAAAAGCACCATCTTTCATCTTATTACTAAAGATTTAAAGCCAGACGAAGGAGTTATTAATCTTGGTGAAGGAGTTACTGTGGCTATGGCCAAACAAGTTATTTCTCGAGATTCGTTTTCCTTAACAATGCGCGAATTTTTTCAGAGCTGTTTTAAAGAAAAGGTATATGATATTGATCCTAAGATTGATAAGGTTTTAGAAATAGTTAATCTTGTTGCTGGTAAAGATAAAATTATTAAGTCGTTTTCTGGAGGACAACAAGCTAGACTTCTTTTAGCTTCTGCTATTATTCAAGACCCTGATTTATTACTTTTAGATGAGCCTACTAATAATCTTGATAAAGAGGGAATAGCTCATCTTACTAAATTTCTTATTAACTATAATAAAACATGCGTTGTTATTTCTCATGACGCTGATTTTTTAAATGCATTTACGGATGGTGTTTTGTATTTAAATTTATTTACTCGGAAAATAGAACAATATGTTGGTAATTACTTTGATTTATTAGAAGAGATCACAGCTAGAATGAAAAGGGAAAACAGAAAGAATGCTCAATTAATGAAAAGGATTCAAGAGAATAAAGAAAAATCAAACTATTTTGCTCATAAGGGAGGACAGATGAGGTTATTAGCAAAGAAATTAAGGAAGAAAGCGGCTGAAATGGAAGAAGAAAAAGTTAATGTTAGAAGAGAAGATAAAACCATTAGACCTTTTATTATTCCTTCTCAGCAAGGCCTTAGTGGAGAAATTCTAAACATTTCATCTCTTTCGGTTGTAAAAAACCAAAAAATAGTAAAACGAAAAGTTAATATATCTTTAAGAAAGGGAGACCGTTTATTTTTAGCAGGAAGTAATGGTATTGGTAAAACTACATTACTTGAATCTCTAGTCTCTGAAAAAACAAACGATTCAAAAGTTTCTTCGGGTGTTAGGGTTGGATATTATCGTCAAGATTTTTCTACCCTTAATCTTAACGATACAGTCTATCAATCTCTTAACTCTGTAGCTGAAGATCTTTCAGAGCATGAATTACGTTCTATTGCGGCAGGTTTTTTAATAACTAAGGATTTAGTTTACACTAAAATAGGTAGCTTATCTGAGGGACAGAAAGGTTTAGTATCTTTTGCTAGAATAGTAATTCAAAAACCAGGACTTCTTGTTTTAGACGAACCTACTAATCATATTAATTTTCGTCACTTACCAGTTATCGCTTCTACGTTAAACCAATATAAAGGAGTGATGGTTTTAGTAAGTCATATGTCAGAGTTTGTTCAGCAAATTCGGATTGATACAACTCTTGATTTAAATAAGTAATAGATAAACGTTAATATCTCTTAACTTAAAAAATTGTCTTAATAAATGGCGAATAAATTATAATTATTCGTCATTTTTTATTAAAAACAAAACATAAAATGTTACAATAAAAACATAAAGTGTAAAATTATGCCTGAGTTACCAGAAATCCAAACAATTGTTGATGATTTAAATAAAATAATTCTTAATAAAAAAATTAAGAAAGTAGATATTCGTTTACCCAAAATTATTAGGGGTGCCAATAAAACCTTTTGTTCTGTTCTAAAAAATAATAGTTTTCAAAAAATTTCTCGAAGGGGGAAATTTATTATTATTCAATTATCTCAAAAAAATAAATATCTTATTGTTCATCTGCGCATGACTGGGCAGATTATTTATATTAATAAAGATAAAATAATAGCCGGAGGTCATAGCGAAGAAAAGAATCAGTTTGATTTACCAAACAAACAAACTCACTTAATAATTTATTTTCAAGATCAATCTAAGTTATTTTATAACGATCAGCGTCAATTTGGATTTTGGCAAGTAGTTAGCCTTAACGGAGTAAAAGAAGTTCAAAGTAAATTAGGTTTAAATCCTCTTGGTGTAGAGTTTAATTTACTAAGCTTTAAAAAATTACTAGAAAACAAAAAGGGAAATATTAAAGCTTTTTTATTAAATCAAAAATACGTAGCAGGGCTAGGAAATATTTATACTGATGAAAGTCTTTTTAGAGCTTATATTCTACCGTCTAGGAAAATAGAAACTCTTACTTTAAAAGAAATCAAAAAACTATATAAAGCTATAAAAGATATTTTAGTCTTATCTATTAAATATCGGGGAACAACTTTTAATAATTATGTAGACGCCAGAGGGCGTAAAGGTAAATTTATAAAGTTTTTAAAAATATACAAGAAAGAGGGTCAAAAATGTTCCAGATGTAAAAAAGAAATAATTAAAAAGATAAAAATTGCCGGAAGGGGGACTAGATATTGTTCTTATTGTCAAGAATAGAAGCTTTTAGTTCTTCTAAACTATCCCAATTATGAACGGAAACGGGCAATATTTCCCTTTTTAGTTTTTTTAGAGTTTTTAAAATTAATATAACTTCTTTCTCGGATTTTAAGTCCGTTTTAGTCAAAAGAATAGTTTCTGGTATCTCTAACAATTTTGGATTGTAACTTTTTAATTCTTTTCGGATTTGTTTATAGCTTTTTATTGGATCTTTGAGTTCACAAGAAAGGCAATGAAAAAAAAGTGAAACTTTTTCAACGTGCTTTAAAAACTTAATTCCCAACCCTTTTCCCTTAGAAGCTCCCTCTATAAGTCCAGGAATATCTGCTAGAATTTTACCATTTAATTCTCCTAGATTTGTTTCAATAGTGGTAAAAGGGTAGTTGCCAATTTTCGGATTAGCGTTTGTTATTTCTTTAAGTAAACTACTTTTACCAGCGTTAGGAAGACCAATAAATCCATAGTCAGCAATAAATTTAAGATTAATATATAAATCTCTTTCTTGTCCGGCAAATCCTCTTTGAGCCTGCATCGGCGTAATGTTTGTAGAAGAACGAAACTCCCAATTACCCTTCCCACCACCCCCTCCCTTACATAAAAGAAAGTGAGAGTCTTTCTTGTTTACTTCAAAAACTTCTTTAGAGTTTTTATCGGTGATAATAGTTCCAATAGGAACCTTAATCTCTAAGTCTTTGCCAAACTTACCATATCTTTTAGCAGACATTCCGTGTTGACCATTTTCAGCTTTCATTAGAGGCCCCTTTGAAAGATTGTTAAGAGCGTAAACATCTGAAGTAGCGGTAATAAAAACACTACCGCCTTTTCCTCCATTACCTCCGTCTGGACCTTTTCTTTCTTTGTAAAAAGAGACTTTTCCGTCTCCTCCGTCTCCAGCCCTAAGTTTGATATTTATTTCTGTAATTAACACATATATTTTTCCATTATATAATATCAGGCA
>JAUVBU010000013.1 GCA_030591065.1 bacterium
GGACCGTTCGACTTGCATGCCTTATCCACTCCGCCAGCGTTCATCCTGGACCAGGATCAAATCCTCAAAAATTTCACGACAACTAATTGTCGTTAGAAATATTCGGGACAACTTAAAAAAACTAATGATGGTTATGTGATATTCACTTGTAAGGTACATTTCTCGCGTTTCTATTTTATACTCTCTTAAAGGCAATGTCAACCTTTCCTCTTTAAATAAAAAAAGAAAGATCAACTCTTCTTATTGGAGCCACCTCGCGGGATCGAACCGCGGACCGATGGTTTACAGAACCATTGCTCTGCCAGCTGAGCTAAGGTGGCCCAGAAATTCTTTGTTTTTTGTATAAATTTACAATGAATTTGTTTTTTTCCTAGTTTTATTGGGCTTTGTTTCAGGTAAAGAGCTAACGTTCTTAGGATAAAAAGAAGAAGATCTTATGTCGTCCCAATAACTATCATTTTCTTTAATTCTTTTTCTTTGATTATTCTCTCTTAATCTTTGAAGCCACGTAAACGTTTTAGTGTCAGTTTTTAAAGATAATATTCTAATTTTTGTTAAAATCTTTTGTAAAAAGATATTAGAAGAAACCGCTACAAAAGAATTCTTTTTTTTAGGTTTTTCTTTTTCTTTTGGGTCTAGTTCTTCTTTGTTTTCCTTAACAGTGATCTCCGGTAAAGCTGATAATGCTGGAATTTTTAAAGCTATAATTCCACCCAAACCAACGGAACTAGAAAGTAGAATAATTTCAGCAAAAGCTTTAGAGTTCATATCTAATAAACTGCTTAAGAGAAACGTTTTCTCCAAATTTCATAATATAATCGCTAATTAAGTCCTTTATTGTTCTTTTTGTATCTTTTATCCAAGGTTGTTCTAAAAGAGGGGTATCTTGTGAGCTTACCGCTGCAATTTGAAGACAGATTTCATGAGCTAATTTTTGGAAACCGTCAGAGCGAGCAACAAAATCTGACTCACACTGTAATTCAACCATAACTCCAACTTTTTTCCCCGCATGAATATAGCTATCAATAATTCCTTCTTTTGTTTTTCTGTCTAATCTTTTTTGAGCAAACTCTTGTCCTTGTTTTTTTAAAACTTCTCTAGCTTCTTCAATGTTATCATTTGCTTTTTCTAGCGCTTCTTTACATTTTATTAAAGAAACACCAGTAACGTTACGAAGCTTTTTAATCTGATCAATATTTGCCATAAGTTTAATAAATATGTTTAAAGTTCTTTTTTGACCTCACTTTCTTTACTGTCACCAACTTCTTCTGTTGGCGTTACTTCTGGCTCAACCGTTTGAACTTTTGGTTTAACCTTAAGTACAACTTCTTTTATTTCATCTAATATATATTTTATAGAACTTACCGCATCATCGTTAGCGGGAATAAAATAATTAGCTAGTGTTGGATCTGTATCGCTATCAGCAATTCCGATAATGGTAACCTTTTTAGTTCTTGCTTCTTTTATAGCTATAGCGTCTTTTTTCATTCCTAAAACCAAGAGAGCGTCTGGTATCTTTTCCATATATTTGATTCCTCCGAATCTTTTCTCAAACTTTCCCAAAGACACTTTCATTTTATCTTTTTCTCTCTTAGTGTATTTTTCTAATTCTCCCCGATCCATCTTTCCCTCTAAATCTCTGAAATGCTTTATTCTTTTTTTAATTATATCAAAGTTAGTAATAGTTCCCCCTAACCATCTTAAGTTGGCATAAAAAAAGCCACATTCCTCTGCAAAATCTTTTACCATCCCTTTTATCTGAATTTTTGTTCCAACAACTAATATGGTTTTGTTCTCTGTAACTAATTTTTCTATAACCTTCAAGGCTTCTTTTAGTTTTTCTTTTGTTATTTCCAAATCAATAAGATGAATGTTGTTTCTAACACCATACAAATAAGGCTTCATCTTAGGATGAACACCAGAACTTTTATGACCGTAATGTAAACCTGCCCTAGCCATTTTTTCTAGTTCAGTCTCAGGTTTCTTTTTTTCGGTCTCTAATTCTTTTTTATCTTCTTCTTTCATAAATATAAATCACAATAATAAATCGTTAATATAAAACTAATATATCATCCTTTAATAGTAAAATCAAGGCTTTTAGTAAAAAAATGAAACATTTTAAATAAAAAACTTAAAAGGGATTGATTTTTAAAAAAAGTCTGCTAATATGTAAATATATGAAAAAGAAAATTCATCCAAAATATTACGAAAACGCAACTGTCAGTTGTGCTTGCGGAAATACCTTTAAAGTAGGAGGTACAAAAGAATTCATTGAAACAGAAATTTGTTCTAGTTGCCACCCTTTTTATACTGGAAAAGATAGAATTCTAGATAGAGTTGGTCAAGTTCAAAAATTCAGAAAAAGATTGGCAAGCAAAAAACCTACTAAAAAGAAGGTTAAATAATTTACCCTATACCATATTATGTCATCAGTAATTATGGAAATTAGGGCTGGAACAGGTGGACAAGAAGCTGCCCTATTTGTGGCAGACTTGTTTAAAATGTACTCAAAATACGCTCAAAGCCAAGAATGGAAAATAAAAACCCTGGATTCTCATTCCACCGAAATCGGTGGATTTAAACAAATTACTTTTGAGTTAAAAGCTCATCAAAAAGAAGGAGAAGGAGATCCTCTTGATAGAATAAAAAACGAGGGTGGTGTTCATCGGGTTCAAAGAATTCCCACAACTGAACGCTCCGGAAGAATTCACACCTCAACTATTACTATAGCAGTTTTAGAAAAACAAAAAGAAGTTAAAATTAAAATAAGGCCCGAAGATTTGAGAGTTGACACCTTTAGAGCATCAGGCGCTGGAGGTCAATATGTAAACAAAAAAGAAACTGCTATTAGAATTACTCACCTTCCCACCGGTACTGTTGCCACCTGCCAAACAGAAAGAAACCAACTACAAAACAAAGAGAGCGCTCTAATGATTTTAAAATCTAGACTACTTGAATCTCAAAAAACAAAAGGGATAGAAAGTGTAAGTAAAAAAAGAAGGACTCAGATTGGGCAAGCAAAAAGAGTAGAAAAGATTAGGACATATAATTTCCCTC
Organism: bacterium; assembly: GCA_030591065.1. Classification (GTDB taxonomy): domain Bacteria; phylum Patescibacteriota; class Minisyncoccia; order Minisyncoccales; family JANBVM01; genus JAUVBU01. The sequence goes on from JAUVBU010000013.1 coordinate 3,058, forward strand.
AAAACAGAATAACTGATCATCGTATAAAAAAAAGTTGGCACAATCTAGAAAAGATTATGGATGGGAAAATGAATTCTATGTTAAAAACTCTTGCTAAAAAACTTTAAATTTTTACCTACTAAAAAAGACAGAGTAATTCTCTGTCTTTTTTTCATTTAAATAGGTTTTTAAAAAATTAAATCTTGGCAATCACTAGACATAACTCCATTGTCAATAAAAGATTGAATACATTCAGCTCTTCCCATTACTTGCCTAGCATAACTATTGGAACCACCGTAATATCGAGAAGCAGCATTATACTCATCCCAATAAGCTTGAGATGAAGCTCCTTTATCAAACAATAATAAGGCTGAAGCAGTAAAAGCATCTCTTATGTTCCAAGGATCTGGAGAGTTATTTCCAGTATAAGCTTTAACCTTATCTACGTACAAACTCCATGTTCGAGGAATAAATTGGGCTGGACCCATTGCTCCTCCAAAACCAAAGGGGACATATCCAGACTTAGCGCAGATAATATCTCCCACCGAATTAACTGACGCTCCACAAAAATAAAGTGTCCCATTCCACCTAACCGCACACTGAGGAATCCAACAAGAAACAGGTATTTGGGAAAAGGCGTCCCCTACCATTGATAAAAAGATCGGTAAGTCTTGCTTTGATTGCATAAGCCGAGAAAGAGGGCTTCCATCTTTATAAATCCCAGCTCCTGTAACTTTGTTGGTCACGTAACATTGCCCAACATTTCTACCCATAGCAGATTCTTGACTAATAATAGCTAAAAGAAAAGCCGTTCTGACGCTAATTTGACTTGTAACTAAGTTCGCAACACTAATAGCTTCTCCAAAGGTTGGGGCTTTCGTATCTCCAGCTAAACTAAAGAGCCTAGCTCTAATTTCTGTTGCCACAGCTTCTATTTTTTCTTTCTCCTCTAAGTGCTCTTGATATTCAGCCTGAGTTAATCTTAAAAGATACTCTTGATCTTGTTTTAATACACTACTTTGTTCTTGTTGAAAGGTTTGAACCTTAACCACTTTTTCCAGATCTAACCTTTCAATATTTAGGTCTTCTTTTTGTTCACCTAAATATGTTTTCAATGTCTTAATCTCTTGTAAAAGTTTTTTGTTTTGATTACTTAATGCCTCTAAAGACATTAAATCATTAAAAAAATCAGAAAATTTTTCTTCTGAAAGTAAGATTTCCAAAAGTGATTCTTGGTCCTCTTGGTAAATAACCCTTAAAACTTCTACTAAACTCTTTTTTGTCTCTTCAATTTTTGAAGAAGTTTTCTCGATTGAAACCTCTGTGTCTTCAACCTGTATTCCGATATCTTTAATAATTAGATTGCTTTCATATATTTCGTTATTTAGCTGAGAAATCTTTCGCCTTAAAAGATATACTTGATTTGAATAGCTTCTTTCTTTTGTTTTTGTTTCTGTTATATCTTCTTCTATCGCAGCGCTCTCTTGTTCGTAATAATCCTTACATTTCTCTAATAAAGCTTGGCATTCTTCATGAGAAATAAGATTACAACTTTCATCAATTTCTTCGAGGACACAAATAACTTCTAAGTTTTCACTCTCTCCTTCGGCTAAAACAAAATTTTTTCCAAAAAAAATAAGAAGGCCAGCTAAAACACAAACAAGTGTAAAACTAAAAAACCTTCTAATCTTTTTCATAAACATTTTAAAATTATTTTTCTTTCTTTTTTTCTGTTTCTAAATTTTTGTCAGGAGAATCTTTTTCTTTGACTTCTTCAGCTCCCTCTTCTGGCTTTTCTTCTACCGGAGCTTCCTCCTCTACTTTACCAGGAGCCGAAACTGAAATAACAACTTCATCAGGATTTTTCAAAATTTTAATATCTTTTGAAACCTTTAAGTCTTCTATTAAAATATTATCTTCGAACGCTTCTAATCCATCTATATTTACTATTATTTCTTTTGGAAGATTTTGAGGAAGGGCTTTAACTTTAACCGCAGAAACACCCATAACCAATGTTCCACTAAGATTTTTAACTACTGGCGCTTCTCCTTCTAATATAAGGGGTACTAAAACTTCGATTTCTTCTTTTAGAGCTGGTTGATAAAAATCGATATGGCTAGGTACTCCGGTTAATACATCGTATTGAACCTCACGGATCAAAACTGAATATTTTTCTTTTTCATCAGCCACATCAAGAGAAAACATGGAACTTTCTCCTGCTTCTTTGTGAGCTTTTTTAAACTCTTTTAAATCTACTTGTATGGTAATGTTTTTAATTTTAGGACCATATAAAACAGCTGGGATTAATCCTTCCTTTCTTATTTTCCCCAACTTTTCCTCTGTTCTTTTTTTTGCTTTAAGTGTAATCATACTCTATTTGCTGAACCAAAAAGTTTAATCTTTTCTTCAACCACTTTCTGAATATTCTTTATTACCTTTGGCATTATTCTATATGGAACAATTTCCTCTGGATTTTCTCTAAGAATCTTTTTAAGAGTGGTGGTGTAAGTCGCCCTCAGTTCAGTATTAATATTTATTTTAACAATTCCCGACTTTATACTTTTCTTAATATCTTTTGTTGCTACGCCAGAGCCTCCGTGTAAAACTAAAAATGTTTTTTTAATCTTTTTTTGAATTTCTTGTAATCGTTTGATTTTAATGTCAGGTTTTTTTCCAGAAGCGGCAACTCCATGAAAGGTTCCTATACTAATAGCTAAGCTGTCAACTTTGGTTTCTCTAATAAATAATAAAGCTTCTTTTGGATTAGTTAAGTCTTCTTCTCTAATTTCAGGGATTTGTCCAATAATTTTAGATGAACCTTTTACAAAATCCATCTCTGCCTCTACTAAGATATTCCTTTTCTTAGCATAAGCAACAACCCTTTTTGCTATTTTAATATTTTTTTTAGGAGGTAATTTAGATCCATCAAAATGAACAGCGTCATAGCCTACATTAATCGCTTCTTTAATATAGTTGAATAATTTTCCGTGGTCAAGATTTAAAAACACAAAAGGCCAAATTTTTCTTTGAGCTTTTACCATAGCCACAGTTTCATTTAACCCCAAAAATCTACTTTCTCCCCCAGATGTCCCCACAATAATAGGAGCTTTCATTTTCTTTGCTGCTAAAACAGAAGCTTTTAATATTTCTGGCGTTGAAAAATTAAATTGTCCTATTGCCCATTTTTCTCTTTTAGCTTTCTGTAAATAATATTTTAATTTCATTTTTCTATAAAACTAAATTAATGTTTTTTTATTCACTTTTACTTTTTTCCAAGACATACCTTTCTTCAAGATTCCCTCTTTTGCTCCCAATTCTTCTATGTTTGCCGCGGCGTTAGCAGTAGCAAATTTAATAGCAGAATCTATTTTCCCAGTCTTTATATATTCAGAAACAAATCCGGAACCGAAAGAGTCTCCTGCTCCAGTTTCATCTATTGTTTTTATTTTTAAAGCAGGAGCTTTATATAAAAACTTACCATCTGAAACAGATACCCCCTTTCTTCCTTTAGTCATAATGCAAATACCTTCCGTCCACTCGTCTAATTTTTCGAAGATACTCTCTTCTTTTTGAGAAGAAATTCCCGTTAACAACGAGGCTTCTTCTTGGTTTAAAATAAAAATATCTACTTTTTTTAAAGCTTTTTTTATTTCCGAACCAGCCAACTGACTCTTTCCAGGACTAAAAGCTATTTTAATGTTTTCTTTTTTAGCAAAGTTAATGATTTTTAAAAAATCTTTTTTAAGCTTTCCTGAGAGTGGCGCTAAATAAAACCATTTTGCTTTTAGTTTTTTAAGTGGAATTTCTTTAAAACTTAAATCTCCAGATGCTCCTCGGTAAGGTATAATTGTCTTGCCTTCTTTCCCTGTAAAAATAACCGAGCAATTTGTTCTTTTTTTCGTTGTTTTTAAAATAAAGTTTTTGTTAACTTTAAACTTACCTAGTTCATCTAAAATAAATTTTCCAGCAAAGTCCTCCCCCACTTTTCCGCAAAAAGCAACCTTTAATCCTTGGCTAACAAAAGTAGCTGCAACATTCCCTCCTCCTCCTCCAGAGCGAAGTAAAACATCAGACCCCTCAAGTTTTTCATCAAGAGGAAGAAAGACTCCTTTTAGATTTTTTTTATTAGAAAGAACTGTTTTTGTATAAAAAACAAAAACATCTAAACAAGCAAACCCAAAAGTTACAACGTCAAACATATTTATTTTCCCTTACTTAATAAGTGCCAAGATAAAAATTTTTTATTTTTTCTTCTTCTTAGCTAGAGCAATAGTTGTTTTAATTACCGTATCTGGATTTAAAGATATTGCTTCTATTCCTTGATCTAATAAGAATTTCGCAAATTTAGGAAAATAACTAGGAGCTTCTCCACATATTCCAATGTATTTCTTTCTTTTTTTACATTCTTTAATTACCATAGCTATCATATCTTTAACGGCTTGATTTCTTTCGTCTCCAACAGAAGCTAGTTGCGCACTATCTCTATCCATTCCCAAGGTTAATTGGGTTAAGTCGTTAGACCCAATACTCATTCCGTCGAAAATCTTTAAAAAGTCTTTAGCTAAAATTACATTAGACGGAATTTCACACATAACAATAACTTTTAATCCGTCTTTTCCTTTTTTAAGGCCCTTTTTGGCCATTAAATCTAGAACTTTTTTCCCTTCTTCAACTGTACGACAGAAAGGAACCATTACCCAAATATTTTTAAGTCCAAAGACATCTCTTGCTTTTTTAATAGCATCACATTCCATCTCAAAGGCTGGCTTAAACTTTTTATCATAATACCGTGAAGCTCCCCTCCATCCTATCATTGGATTTGATTCTTCTGGTTCAAATTCTTTTCCACCGATTAAAGCAGCGTATTCGTTAGTTTTAAAATCAGAGAGTCTTAGAATTACTTTTTTAGGATAAAAAGCAGAAGCAATGATAGAAATTCCTTCAGCTAATTCGTCGATAAAATATTTTTTCTTATCTTTGTATCCAAAGGTAATTTTATCAATTTCAGCTTTAACTTTCTTATCTTTTATTTTGTCGTAATGATAAAGAGCTAAGGGATGAACTCTAATTTTTTCAGCTATAATAAATTCCTCTCTAGCCAAGCCAACTCCCTGGGCAGGTAAAAATGAAGCCTTAAAAGCTGCTTCTGGTGCTCCTAGATTCAGTACAATATCTACTGGTAACTTAGGTATCTTTTTTAAATTATACCTATCAATTTTAAATTTAGCTTTTCCGTCAAATACTTTTCCACTAGTACAATCTACTGTTACTGTTTGTCCTTTTTTCAAAATTTTTGTTGCGTTTTGAGTACCAACAATACAAGGAACACCTAGTTCCCTACTAACAATAGCAGCGTGACAAGTCTTAGATCCTTCGTTGGTAATAATGGCAGAGGCAAGCCTCATAATTGGAACCCAATCTGGGTCAGTCATTTCCGTTACTAAAACTTCTCCTTTTTGAAATTCTTCTATTTCTAATATATTATCAATAACCTCTACACTTCCTTGCCCAATTTTATTTCCAATACCGATACCTTTTAAAATAGGTGTTTTTTTAGTTTGAATCTTATATTCTTCATAAGACATTCCTGTTTTAGGAGAATGAACAGTTTCTGGTCTAGATTGAACTATAAATAATTTATTAGTCTTCCCATCTTTGGCCCATTCGATGTCTTGAGGAAATTTATAGTGATCTTCAATTTTACAGGCCCAACGAGATAAAGTTAAAATTTCTTTATCGGTTAAAGAAAGTTTTAATTGATCTTTAGCTGAAACATTTACTTCTTTTAATCCTCCACCTTTACCATAAATATATTTTTTAGTTTTTCGCCCTAAGTTTTTAACAATAATAGACTTGTATCCTTTTTTAAGGGTGGGTTTAAAAACATAAAATTCATCTGGCGTAATTTTTCCTTTAACGATTAATTCCCCAATTCCGAAAATGGAATCAATTAAAACAACACCAGTAAATCCGCTATCTGCGTCCATGGTAAACATTATTCCAGAAGAAGCTAGGTCTGATCTAATCATTTTTTGCACCCCAACAGATAAAGCAACTGTTAAATGACTAACCCCCTTTTCTTCACGGTAAGCAATACTTCTATCGGTAAACCAAGATGAAATACACTTTACGACAGAGCTTAATACTTCCTTTTCGTTTCTTACGTTTAAATAGGTTTCCATTTGTCCGGCAAAAGAAGCATCTTTTGAGTCTTCTGCTGTGGCAGAAGACCTAATAGCAACATCGGTGTTTTTATCACCATACTTTCTAGACAACTTTCTATAATTTATTAATATTTCTTCTTTTAAGTCTTCGGGAATCTTTGCTTTTAAAATAGCTTTACGAGCAGCTAATCCTGTTTTCCTTAAACTCTTTAAGCTACTTGGGTTAAATTGCTTAAAAATTTCTTTTAATTTTTTATCAATACCGTTCTCTCTCAAAAAATGCCAATAAGCTTCTGAAGTTATTGCAAATCCATTTGGAATATTAATTCCCTTTTTAGTTAACGTAGAAAACATCTCTCCCAGAGAAGCATTCTTTCCTCCTACCAAGAGAACATCTTTAGTCGAAACTTCGTCAAACCAGAGTACTAGTTTTTTTGATTTTTTGAGCATACTTTTAAGTTAATAATTAATAAATATCTTCTTCTAAAATTAATTTTAACCTTAAAAAAGGTTAAAAACAAGCAGCTTGTACACAAAAGTTTTTTTATTTATTTTTAATAAGAGCAGAAATTGCCAAAGCAGCTCTTCTGGGATCAGAATAATTTGGAATTTTATTCTTCTCAAGCATTTTTTCTCCTGGTAAAATATATTTCCCTCCCATAAACAAAGCGATAATAGGTTTTTTGGGCCACCTCTTTTTGGCAGCTATAGTTACTTTTGCATTCTTTTCAACCTCGGTCATCGTTTGTAAGGTCTGAGCCACAATTAAACCATGGACATTTTCTTGAGAAAGTAAAACCTCCATAGCAAGCTCGTATCGGTCAGAGAGTGCATCTCCAATAATATCTAAGGGATTTCCTCTTGAAAAAGAAGGGTGCATTATTTTAGATTTTTCTAATTTTCGGAAAACCTTTTGGTCTAGTTTAGACAATTTAACTCCAAGTTTTTCACAATAATCTGCCACTAAAACTCCGCAACCTCCCCCGTTAGTTAAGACTGCAATACCGTTTTTACATCGAGGTTGCCAAGCAAGAGCTTCTAGATTATCAAATAATTCTTCTAAACTATCAACTTCTAAGGCTCCTACCTGCTTAAAAGCAGCAGAGCAAATTTTTTGAGATCCAGCTAAAGCGGCCGTATGACTAGAAACTGCTTTTTGCCCAGTTTTTGTTTTTCCAGCCTTTAATATTAAAAGTGGTTTTTTCTTAACAACTTCTCTAGCCACCTTCATAAACCTTCTACCATCTTTTATTGCCTCGACATAAACCCCAATAGCTTTCGTTTCAGGGTCATCTTTGGCCCACTCTAAGAAGTCACACATGCTTAAACCAGCTTCGTTTCCATAAGAAACAATTAATGAAAATCCGTAATTTTCCACAAAAGACCTATCAATAATTGAATCTACTAATGCCCCGGATTGAGAAATAAAAGCTATTTTCCCTTTTTGAGGGCTAACAGGTGCAAAAGAGGCATTTAAATTAATTGATGGCCTTAATATTCCAAGACAATTAGGTCCTACCAAAGGAATATCTGCCTTCTTTACTGTTTCTATTATTTTGTCTTGCAAAATCTTTCCTTTTTTCCCAGCCTCAGCAAAGCCAGCTGAAATAATAATAATTCCACCTACTTTTTCTCGAACAACCTCTTTAATAATCTTTAAAACAATTTTAGCTGGAACAACTACAATAACCAAATCAATTGGCTCCTTTATTGATCCAATGACGTCATAACTTTTTTGGCCAAATATTTTTTTACGAAAGGGGTTAACAAAAAAAATCTTTCTGTCTTTTTTGCCCTCTAGTAAATTCTTGCAAATACCTAATCCAACCGAGCCTGACCTATCGGTGGCCCCAATTAAAGCTATCGTTTTGGGATTTAAAATTTTGTTTATTTTTTTAAAATTCATAATAGAAAACAAGTATCAACAATTAAAGCTTTTTTTTCGTCTACAATGATTGGGTTTAAGTCTATCTCTTTAATTTCTTCTTTTTCTAAGGAAAGCTTAGAAAGACTAACAATAATTTTTACAATAGCCTTTAGATTAACTTGTTTTTGCCCCCTAAAAGCTGTTAGCACTTTATATCCCTTTATTTCTTTTATCATTTTTATTGCGTCTGACTCGGAAACAGGGGCAATCTTAAAAGCAACGTCCTCTAGTACTTCCGTAAAAATACCTCCCAAACCAAACATCAACACCGGACCAAATTTCTGGTTTCGCTTCATCCCTATTACAATTTCTCTTCCTTTAAGTTGTTTTTGAATAAGAATTCCTTCAATTCCAGCTGATGGTTTTTTCTTTTTTACTTCTAATAAAATTTTATCCCAAGTTTTTTCTAGGGTTTTTTTATCAAAAATATTTATTTTAATTCCTTTGATTTCTGTTTTATGTAATATCTCAGGAGAAGAAATTTTTAATACAACGGGGTATCCAATTTTCTCTGCAAAAACAATTGCTTCTTTTTTTGTTTTCGCCAGAACCATCTGACATAAAGGAATATCATATTCTGAGAGTATTTTTTTAGTTTCAGAAAAAGTTAAAGCTTTCATTACTTTATTGTATCTTATTTTAAAAAACCGTCAAAAAGACGGTTAATTGAATATTGTTTTTAAGCTTACAAAATTTTTTAGTTTACAATTTTTTACCAATATATTCTGTAAAATCAGCCAATCTAGAAGAATACCCATATTCATTATCATACCAAGCCACAACCTTCACCACCTTCTTTATTACCCTAGTTGAAAGAGAATCTACAACAGAAGAAAAAGAGTTTCCAATATAGTCTGAAGAAACAAGCGCAGCATCTTCTACTCCAAAAATGCCTTGCCATTTTTCTTCTTGAGATTCTTTCTTTAAAACAAAATTTAGTTCTTGAGTTGTGGTTTCTTTTTCTAATTGACAAACTAAGTCTACGATAGAAACAACTGGTGTAGGTACCCTTAAAGCTATTCCGTCTAATTTCCCCTTCAGCTCTGGAATGACGTTACCTATCGCCTTTGCCGCCCCTGTAGTTGTTGGAACAATATTTAAGGCTGCAGCCCTTCCTCTTCTTAAATCTTTACTATGAGGCAAGTCTAATAATCTTTGGTCTGTTGTATAGGAATGGATAGTAGTCATAAACCCTTCAACAATTCCAAACTTTTCATTTAAAATTTTAACAATAGGAGCCAAACAATTTGTGGTACAAGAAGCCATATCAACGATATCATCTTTTTGGGAATCAAACTTATCTTCATTAACACCCAAAATAAAAGAAGGTATTTTTTCTGGATTTTTAGACGGAGCTGAAATTATTACTTTTTTAGCTCCAGCTTTTAAGTGCTTACTAACGCTTTCATAGTCCCTAAAACGACCCGTACATTCTAAAACAACATCAACCCCTAATTCTTTCCAGGGTAATTTTTCAGGATCTTTTTCGGCAAAAACCCTCAATTCATACCCATCTCTAACCCCATCAATCAAAAGCTTATCTTTTCTACATTTAACCGGTTTTTTATAAAAACCATAAACAGAGTCATGTCTTAAAAGATATGCTAAGGCTTCAATATCAGTCAAATCATTAACTGCCACTACTTCTAAAATAGACTTTTTCTCCAAAAGCCTACGAAAAACACCCCTGCCTATTCGACCGAAACCATTGATAGCTACTTTAATCATAAAAAGATTAAAACAAAGAAGATAAAAATTTTATCTAAAATGTTTTCTTATTTTTCTTCTTTAATTCCTAAAAGTTCAACAATTTTTCTCTTGTCAAACCCAATAACAATTTGTCCGTCAATATCCATTACTGGTACACCCATTTGTCCTGATTTTTCAATCATTTCTTTTCTAGCTTCTAAATCTTCCGCGACATTGAAAGACTCAAACTCAATATTATTATTTTTTAAGAAATCTTTTAAAGTGACACAAAAAGGACAACTTTCTGTAGTATAAACTTTAACCATGTTTTTTATTTACATTCACCCCCGGTCGAAACTCCTTCTGCTAAACCAAAACCAGCAGTAAAAGCTACGTCTGAGAGAGTTTGAGAACATTCTTCTGGTGCAGAATCAAATGCTTCACAAACTACGTTTTTAAAATTTTCAGGAGATCGAGAGCTTATTCCAACTTCTACTCCATTAATAATTACAGCTGGAGATCCTCCTACTCCGTATTGATCGTTAAGGTCAGCGTGAATATTAAATATAGGATAGCTTCCGCTGAGCCAAGTGCTTTTATCGTTATATAGTTCTGTTATTTTGTACTCTTGATCAGTCGACGCAATACAAGTTTCAAGTTTCTTCTCGTCTATCTTTGCTTCGTCTAAGCAACTTTGAAAAATACTGTTGTCGTCGTAACTACCATCTTTAACAAAGCATGTTAAATAATCGTAATACTTTTCATTTTGATCTTTAATAATACAGTATTGCCTTAAATTCTCTTCTATTTCAGGCATTTCGTGCATAATATAGTCAACAAAATAAATTCCTATATCTGCCTTATCTTTTAATAAATCATAAACTGGTAAAAACATTTTTTGGGCTTGCAGTCCGAATGGGCAATAAGTCATTATAAAAACTTTGACATCTGGCTTCTCCGCTTTAACTACTTCTTGAACTTGACTTGGGTCGTCTCCAGCTACCGGCTGAGTAAGCTCTGTAGTCATATCGTATGCATTAGGAAATAAATATCTTCCATCTTTACTAATATAAGAAGTGTATTCTTGATCTTCAATCCTAATACGAAACTTATAGGTTTCTCCGTCAGTAACAACGTCAACCAACGAAGCTGTCATCCCAGCATCTAGAACGTTAGCGTTTATATATTTTACTGCTTCTACAGCTGCCTCTTCAGCAGAGACTAAAACAGGTGCATCTTCACCTTTATTTAAAGAAAGAACTCCGGTAATTGTTAAAACTCCAACCGCGACAAATACAGCAGAGAAAATTACATTTTTTTTAGTAAATTTAATCATAATAATTTCAGATTATCACAAAGCTTTTGCCCTGTAAACCTTGTTTAACTCTTCTAATAATTTTTCCTCATCTATCCCATAGGTCTTACAAACTGTTCCTATTTCTAACTTTTCCATCTCCATTTTAGCATAAGGACAAGTTACACAAGGAACGTTATGTTTTGATAAAATTTTCTCACTTTTTTCTATTTTTAATATTTCGGCTAATGTTGTTTTTTTTGTAATTTTGTTTTTCATTTTTTTATGCGAACATTAAAAATTCTGGTTTAAAAATTAATAAAAATCCTAAAATAAAAATTAAGACTCCTCCTACCAATGTACTCCAATAGTTATACTTTTCGTTAAACCCAAGCTTACTTAAGGTAAAAAATGCTACAGAAAAAATTATTAAGTCGTCTATCATAAAAACGACCGTATAAAGTAAAAGATAAAGATAATAATTAATA
>JAUVBU010000005.1 GCA_030591065.1 bacterium
GCTCAATTCTTCTCCGTGACTGTGATGATATATTCAAACGTGGTTTTCATTCCCAACGGATGCGAAATCCGTCTCAGGAATGAGAAACATGTGCCCTGGTATGTCGGTTCCAGGCCCTCCTCCGACGAGGAGACAGTGATTATCGGTGAAATATCAAGCGACTCCGCGGTCGGCCCGGCGTTTATTGTCACCTTCATTTTCATCCAATCATCGTGCAATTCAATCTCACCGGCATCCTCGATGGTTTTGGCCGAATCCATATATGGCGGGTCAAGTTTGGTCCCGTCGATGGCGAGGTATCGGTCTTCGGCGTGTCCCGCAAGGAGGCTGAGGTTGAACTGCGTCGCGAATCCGAAATCTCCGGGCCAGTCGGATTCGATCTCATATTTACATGACAGCACTGATCCCTTGAGTTTCTTTTGAGAACAGGGGGAATGGCAGCTCCTCTAATTTTTTACTTTTTTGCAACCCTATCAAGAGAAGGGTAGTCAACGCAACAAGAAGAACGCTTACCCCCCTAACTTTTTATTTCTTTTTAATTACATTTGAGAAAGAATAATTATATCTATTAAAGATTGCCAACTTTTTATTTTATAAACAAAACTCTTAATTTTGTTTAAAAATATAAAGGTGGTAGAATAAAAAATAAAGTTATTTCTATTTTTAAAATATGTCTACCGAAGAAAAAAATCAAAAAAAGAAAAAAAGACATCTTGGAATTGTTTCTAAGATGCTTTTATCGGCCCTTTTATCTGCAATTATGCCGATGATTATTACGGGTATTTTAATTATTTATACCTATCAAGACTTAATTGATAGTCTTTTAGTTGAGGGGCAAATATCTCTTGATGGAGAAGCAGCGGAGCTTTTATCTCTTACACTACAAAATGCTCAAATTCAATCTATTCTTACAGTTTTTATTGTTATTGTTTTAATTTCCTTTAGTAATGTAATAATGAGTCGTGGACTTACTCTCCCGTTAAGAAAAATAATAAACGGAGTGGATGAATTTGCTAAAGGGAACCTTGATTTTGAAATAAAAGTAGAATCTAACGATGAATTAGGAGAGTTATCCCTTCACTTTAATGAGATGGCTCAACGGTTAAAAGACACCATGCTAGAACTAGAAGGGTCTAAGCTTGTACTAGAGAAAAAAGTTAAAGAGAGAACCCTAGAATTAAAAAAAGCAGCAGACTCTTTAGGAGATTCAAAGGATGTTCTTGAAATAAAAATAAAAGCGAGAACTTTAGAATTAGAAGAGCTGAGTAAGGGGCTAGATATACAAGTCAAAGAAAAAACAAAAGAGCTTCAAGAAAAAATAGCAGATTTGGAAGTTTTTCAAAGACTATCTCTTAGTCGTGAATTAAAAATGGTTGCCCTAAAAGAAGAAATTAAAAAATTAAAAGAATAATTAAAATAAACTAAACTTTAAAAAACATGATAAACAAAGAAGAGTTAAATAAGCTAATCGAGGCTAAGGGAGAAGTAAAGGGGGTTGTTTTTCAAACAGACGTCAAGTATGTTTTAGAAAAAGAAGGAGAGGCTGGTTTGAAAAAAATAGAAGACAAAGTAAAAGAGCTTGGACTTCCAATTAACTACAAGAGTGGAGCTATGGATTCTTATCCTATTGGACTAAGAATTGCTTCCCTTCTTTTAATTAAAGAGGTTTTTTCTTGGCCCGACAGTGAAATTAGAAACATAGGATATACTGCTCCTAAAACATCTTTTATAGTGAAACTTTTAATGAAGTTTTTTATCTCTATTGAGAAGTTTGTAAAAAAGATTCCTACATTTTGGGATCAACACTATACAAGAGGAAAACTAGAGGTAGTAAGTTTTAATAACGAAAAAAAAGAACTTTTGCTTCGTTTAACTGAAGCAGAAATACATCCAACATTTTTCATTTACCTAGAAGGCTATTTCGAAAAAATGCTTCAATTTTTAGAAAAAACCTCAAAGGCTGAAATGAAAGAGTCGGTTCACGAAGGAAAGCCTTGCCATGAATGCCTTATTAAATGGGAATAAAAAAATGATAACAAAAAAAGAAGAAGTAAAAAAAATAAACAACAAGGAGTTAAAAAACCTTGAAGGATACATTAAAGACTTTTGGAAATTCTTACCTATACCGGTATGTTTTGTAAACCCGTTTAATACAATATTAAACATAACTGGGAAGTTCGAGAAATTTTCAGGATATAAGGAAACCGAGATTATTGGAGAAAATTTATCAACTGTCTTTCCGGCGCAAGGTTTTATCTTAGAGGTGTTGGCCGATACGAGAGAAAATGGTGTTGTTGATAAAAAAGAAGCAATTTTTATTACGAAAGATAAAAAGGAAATTTACGTGACAATATCTACTTCGCAGAGAAAAGACGAAGAAGATAGTTTTAGTGGCTATTTTCTCTCAATTTCGGACGTTTCAGAAAGTAAGACGTTTCAAAAAAAATTAGAAGAGGAGGTTAAGGGTAAGACCGAAGAACTTCAAAGAAAAGTATCAGAACTGGAAAAATTCCAGAAGTTCTCCGTCGGAAGAGAAGTAAAAATGAGAGAATTGAAGAAAAAGATAGGGAGACTAGAAGAAAGAAGTGGAACAGCTTCTTCTGAATAGTGTCTAAAAAATTAAACTATAAAATAAGAAACGAAAGCTTTTATTAAAATGTCAGAAGAAGAAGAAGAAAAAGAAGAAATAGGAGAAGAGGAAAAGAAAGCGTCTCTTTTGGCAGACGACTTAGCGTCCCTCGAAAATTATATTCACGATTTGTTTAGTTTTTCTCCACTACCCATCTGTTTTGTTAGTCCGATAGGAGTAATGTTGGAAATTAATCCGGCTTTCGAAAAAATCTCAGGACTTAAATCTTACGAGTTAATCGGAGAACCTGTCGAAATATTATTCGAAAAAAATAAAATTAAAAAAGTCTCAGAAGAAACATTGGAAAAGGGGGAGGTTGAAGGTGTTGAGATGGAGCTTTTCCCTGGAAAAGAGAATAATGTGCCTATTCAGGTTTTTACTAGAGTTCGAAGAGATGAGAAGGAAGATATTGTTGGATATTTTTTGGGGCTTTTTAATATGTCTAAAATTAGGGAAACACAAAACGAGCTTAAAAAAAGTCAGGTTGCCTTAATGAATATATTAGAAGACACGGAAGATTCGTGGAGAGCTGCGGAAGAGGAGAAAAAAAGAACAGAAGAAATTATTGCTAGTCTCTCCGATGGTCTTTTGCTTTTTGATAAAGAAAATAGGTTATCTCTAATGAACCCTCAAGCAGAGAAACTTTTTGGAATAGAAGAATCAGAATTTATTGGAAAATCTGTTTTAGATTTTTTTCAATACTCAGAGCTAAGACCATTAGCAGCTACCCTTGGGCGAAAAATGGAAAGGTTGTTTAGAAAAGAATTAAAACTTGAAGAAGATTTTATTTTGGAAGTTTCTACAATCCCTTTAATGTTAAAGGGAAAAAATATGGGATATTTAGTTGTTTTACACGACGTTAGTCGAGAAAAAATTGTCGAAAGAATGAAAACTGAGTTTGTGTCTATTTCTGCCCATCAGCTTAGGACACCTCTCTCTGCTATTAAGTGGACACTAAAAATGTTGTTAGATGGAGATTTAGGAGAGATAACTAAAGACCAAAGAGAGTTTATTGATAAGACGTACGTCTCTAATGAGAGAATGATTACGTTAATTAATGACCTACTAAACGTTACGAGGATTGAGGAAGGAAGATATCTTTATAAGCCAGTACTACAAGATCTTTGTAAATTAATTAGGGGGATGATTTCCTCTTATGAGCCTGAAATCAAAAAGAGAAAAATTGTACTTAGTTATAGCGAACCAGAAACAAAAGTTCCAAACCTTAAACTAGATGCTGAAAAAATAAGCTTAGCTTTTCAAAACTTTCTAGATAACGCTATTAAATATACTCCAGAGGGAGGAAAAGTTACGGTTAAGATTGTTTGTGATAAAAAAGAGGTGGTGGTTTCCATCGGAGATAGTGGAATAGGAATTGCCCAAGACCAACAAGAAAGAATATTCACAAAGTTTTTTAGGGGAGTTAACGCCCTTAAAAGAGAGACAGAGGGTTCAGGTTTAGGCCTCTTTATTGCTAAGAATATTATAGAGGCTCACGACGGAAAGGTTTGGTTTCAATCAAAAACTGGAAAAGGAACGACTTTTTCTTTCTCTATCCCACTAATTCAAAATATTTAGATCTGATTGTTTATTTTTTAAAAGCAGTGTAAAATAAAAATATAACTAATAAAAAAAATTAGTATGGCTAAAAAAATATTATTAATAGAAGACGAGAAGATTATGATTAATCTTCTTAGAAAAAAACTAACGGGCGAGGGATACGACGTCACTATAGCAAGAAATGGAGAAGAAGGACTAGAGACTATGAGGGAATTAAACCCAGACGTTGTTTTATTAGACATTATTATGCCTAAAATGGGGGGATTTGAAGTCATGCAAGAAATGAAAAAAGACCCTGAATTAAGCAAAATACCGATTATTATTGTTTCTAATTCTGGTCAACCAGTAGAGCTAAGTAAGGCTAAAGAATTAGGTGCACGGGACTGGTTAATAAAAACAGAGTTTGATCCACAAGAGGTGGTTGATAAAGTAGTGAAACAAATTGGTAGATAATTCTAAATTACAAGGCCCTTAAATTAAAAACTTTATCCTCTATTGAAGAAAGGTTAATATTTAAAACTTTTCTTCGAGAGTGAAAATTTTATGGCAGAGAAAATTTTAGTAGTCGAAGACGATAAATTTTTAAGAGAACTTATCAGTAGAAAATTATCTGATGAAGGTTTTGATATTACTCAAGCAGTAGACGGAGAGGATGGAATAGAAAAAATAAAACAAGTAAAACCTGATTTAATTTTGCTTGACTTAATCTTACCCAGTATTGATGGGTTTGAGGT
Source organism: bacterium (assembly GCA_030591065.1). Taxonomy (GTDB): domain Bacteria; phylum Patescibacteriota; class Minisyncoccia; order Minisyncoccales; family JANBVM01; genus JAUVBU01. Next base: position 4,924 of record JAUVBU010000005.1, read on the forward strand.
TTTATCAAGAATTAAAGAAGACCCCTCTGTTGCCTCTATTCCCGTAATTATATTATCGAATCTTGGACAAAAAGAAGAAATTGAAAAAGGATTAAGCTTAGGAGCGGTTGACTTTTTAATTAAAGCCCACTTCACTCCTGGGGAAATTATAGATAAGATAAAAACACTTTTAAAGTAAAAAGAGAGAATTCTACCGAAAAAGTATTTTTTAGATTTTAAAACAAGGGTCTGTCAAAGGATCCTTGTTGGCATATTAAGAGAACCATTTAACAAAGAACCGAAGAGTTTTAGATTATATGATTATTTTTCTTTACGGCCCTGATACTTATAGGTCTCGGCAAAAACTAGGAGAAATTGTAAATTCTTATAAAGAAATTCACAAAAGTGGCTTAAATTTGATTTTTCTTCAAGGGGGAAGCTTAAAGTTTCAAAACTTTAAAGACAACACAAGGCAATCCTCCATGTTTAAAGAGAAAAAACTTATTGTTGTGACAGAAGTTTTTTCAAATTCTGATTTTAAAAAATCTTTTTTAAAAGAAGGAAAAACTTTTGTTGATTCTGAAAATATAATAATTTTTTATGAAGAAAAGAAGCCTTTGGCAAAAGACTTGTTATTAGTTTTTTTAAAAAAGCACGGAAAATCTCAAGAGTTCAAAATGATAGCTGGTCAAAAACTTAAAAATTGGACTAAAAAAGAGTTTAAAAAATTAAAAACAGAAATAGAGGATAGGGCCTTAGATAAACTAATTGAGTTTGTCGGAGGGAATCTTTGGCGAATGGCAAATGAAATTAAAAAACTTTCTGATTTTAAAAATAGAGGAAAAGTCTCAATGAAAGATATTGCTCTTTTGGTAAAACCTAAAATAGAATCGGATATTTTTAAAACAATTGATGCTATAGCTTCGAAAGATAAAAGAAGGGCGTTGAAACTAATAAATTCTCACATAGAAAAAGGAGAAAGCCCTTTTTATTTGTTTACAATGATTAATTATCAATTTCGGAACCTTTTAATTACTAAAGATGTTTTAGAAAGAAATCTTTCTCCGTTTGGATCTCTTAAGTTGCATCCGTTTGTGATTAAAAAAAGTTGTGCTCTTGCGGGGAAGTTTAGTCTCTTAGAATTAAAAAAAATCTATCAAAGAATTTTTAAGATAGATCTTAATATTAAAACTGGGAAAATAGACCCTGAGACTGCGCTAGACTTATTTATTGCTGAAATTTGTTAATTCCTTCTCTATTTCTTTTTTTGAACCAACTTTGTTATCCTAGACTTTTTTCTTGAGACCATGTTTTTCTTTAATATATTAGCCTTACAAGCCTTATCTAGGGCTTTGTAAATTTTAGGAAGCAATTTTTTTGCTTCTTCTGCTTTATTTTCAGAAATCAAAGATTGAACTTCTTTAAGAAGAACTTTTATTGTTTTTTTCTTTTTAATATTTAAACTTCTCCTTCTTTTGCTTTGTCGTAAAGCTTTTTTTGCTGATGCTGTAATGGCCATAATGATATTTGAAAATTAATTGAGTTTTATCTGTCTATTCTAAACTATTTTAATTTTTTAATCAAATCTCTAATTTCGGCCGCTCTCTCAAAATCAAGGCCCTTAACTGCTTTTTTCATTTCTTTTTCTAGGAGTTTTTTGTCGTGCACCATCCAAAATTCAGAAAAAAGAACTTTATTTTTAGGGGCAAAATCCCAGTCCCTTATTTTTTTAATGATTTGTTTTGGAGTTACATGGTGTTCTTTATTATATTTTATTTGAATCTTTTTTCTTCTTTCAGTTTCCTTAATAGCTTTATTCATTGAATTGGTAGTTTTGTCTGCGTATAAAATAACATGACCATTAATATTTCTTGTTGCCCTTCCCATTGTTTGGATAAACATTGTCTCTGATCTTAAAAACCCCTCTTTATCTGCGTCTAAAATGGCAACTAAAGCTACTTCTGGTAAGTCTAAACCTTCTCTTAAGAGATTGATGCCGACTAAAACATCATATTTCCCTAACCTTAAGTCGTTTAAGATTTGCGGTCTTTTAAGTGTTTTAATTTCAGAATGAATCCACTGGCAAGAAATACCTTCTTTGACTAGATGGTCTGATAAGGCTTCTGAGAGTCTCTTTGTTAAGGTTAAGGCTAGGACTCTTTGTTTATTTTTAACTCTTTTTTTTATTTCTATAATTAAATCTTTAACTTGATTTTTTGTTGGGCGGATTTCTATTGTTGGCTCTAAGAGTCCAGTAGGCCTTATTAATTGCTCTATAATATATTGTTTCCCTTTAGGCTGGTGGAGAGTTTTTTCTTTTTCTCTTTTTCCTGGAGTGGCTGACATATATATTACTTGATTAGTTTTCCTTTCAAACTCCTTAAAAGTGAGTGGTCGATTATCAAGGGCGGACGGAAGACGAAAACCATATTTTATTAAAGACTGTTTTCTTATTTTGTCCTGGATTGACATGGCGTGAATTTGGGGTAGGGCTTGATGAGATTCGTCAATAAAGACTAAAAAATCTTTAGGGAAATAGTCTATTAAAGAATGAGGAGCTTCTCCAGGCTTCCGAAAGTCTAAATGTCTTGAATAATTTTCAATACCATAACACATTCCAGTTTCTTTTAATAACTCTAAGTCGTAACCAACCCTTTCTTTTAATCGTTGAAACTCTATTAGCTTCTTCTCTTTTTTTAAGACTTTTAATCTTTCTTGCAACTCTAGTTGAATATTTCCAGTTGCAATACTTAATTTTTCTTGAGGAGTAACCCAAAAGTGAGCAGGAAAAATCCTTATTTCTATAGCTAATTCTTGAGATAAAATATTAAAAAGATTTTCATTTTCTATTGTAATAAGTGTAATTTCTTTAATTTTTTCTTTATCGAGCTCTATTCTAATAATCCTCTTTCCTGTAACCGTAAAAATTTCGATTACACTACCTCTTACCCTGAAGTTCCCAGGCTTAAAGTCAACATTGTTTCTTTGATATTGTAACGAAACAATACGTGAAATTAAGTCCCTTCTTTTTAACTTTTGCCCTGTTTTAATTTTTAAAGAAACCTTTTGGTATTTATTTGGCGATCCAATATTATAAATACAAGAAACCGAAGCTATAAGAATAATATCATTTCTAGTCATTAGTCCTTGAACGGCGGCGTGCCTTAATTTATCAATCTGCTTATTTATTTTTGCATCCTTCTCAATATAGGTATTAGTTTGAGGAATATATGCTTCTGGCTGGTAGTAATCATAATAAGAAACAAAATAATGAACAGAATTTTTTGGAAAAAAATCTTTAAGCTCCTGAAAAAGTTGAGCGCAAAGAGTTTTATTTGGACTGATAATTAAAACGGGCTTCTGGATGTTTTCTATTACCCAACTCATCGTGGCGGTTTTTCCAGAGCCAGTAACTCCTAATAATATCTGGTCTTTAACCCCAACCTTTAAGTTTCTAGTTAGTTTTTTAATTGCTTGGGGTTGATCTCCCGAAGGGTTAAAAGAAGTTTTTAATTTAAACTTAGTTTGATTAAATTTCTTTTTTTGCATAGATTGAATAATTATTTCCAACTCAAGACAAGTGTTGGGGTTTAATCTCTTTTTTAAGTTTAAACTAAAGATATTAATCTTTAAAGTATTTTTTGGAGAAACAAAAGAAATATTAAGAAGTTTTCGTCTAACTGAAACGAGCGTGATATAATTAATATAACAATATATATTAGTTTTTTTAACCAATGAGCATTATTTTTAAAACTAAAAGTTTAATCAAAAAAATTCTTCCCAGCTTTATTGTCAGTGGATATCATTTCACCCTAGCGTTTTTAGCAGCTTTAATATACGGATTTCCTTCTAGAAAAATAAAGGTGATTGGAATAACGGGAACAAACGGGAAGTCAACAGTGGCCAGAATGGTCTCAGAAATTTTAGAAGAGGCAGGTTTTCCAATAGCGACCTCTTCTTCTTTATCATTCAAAATAAGGGAAAAAGAACAAGAAAATACATTAAGGATGACAATGCCTGGTCGCTTTCAAATGCAAAAGTTTTTAAAGAAAGCTTTATTGTCGGGGTGTAAATACGCAATATTAGAGGTAACCTCGGAGGGGATTAAACAACATCGTCATAGGTTTATTAATTTTGACGTAGCTGTTTTTACTAATTTAACCCCAGAACACATTGAGTCTCACGGCTCTTTTGAAAAATACAAAGAGGCTAAAGAGAAGCTTTTTTTGGCAACGAAAAAAATTCACATCATAAACTTAGACGATAAATATACAGAAGATTTTTTACGATTTAACTCGGTTAAAAAATATGGTTATGGAATTGAAAAAAAACAAGAAGTTAAGATTAAAAATATTATCAAAGCTACCGATATCAATATTTCTTCTTCTGGTTCATCTTTTAAAGTAAACGGTATTTTGTTTAAATTGAAGCTTTTGGGACGTTTTAATATTTCTAACGCTTTAAGCTCTATTTGTATTGCCATATCTCAAGGCATTAGTTTGCAAACTTGTGAAAAAGCTTTAAAAAAAATAGTTAAAATTCCTGGAAGAATGGAGCTTGTAATTTCTACTCCATTTAAAGTTTTAGTTGATTATGCTTTTACTCCAAACGCTCTTGAGAAAGCATACAAAAGCGTAAGGGAAACTTTTTCCCCTTCTCGGTTAATATGTGTTTTGGGTTCTTGTGGAGGAGGAAGAGATAAATGGAAAAGACCTGTTTTAGGAGAAATAGCTGCAAGGTATTGCGATAAAATTATTATTACAAACGAAGACCCTTATAATGAGGACCCTTTAAGTATCATTAAAGAGGTTGCTGTTGGCGCCGGCCCTAAAGCAGAAGAAATATTAGATAGGAGGGAGGCTATTAGGACGGCAATAAAAATAGCTCAACCTGGAGATGCAGTAATTATCACTGGGAAAGGATCAGAAGCTAGTATTTGTTTGCCTGAAGGTAAAAAAATAAATTGGGACGACAGGCGCGTTACAAGAGAAGAGCTTGGTAAATTAAATGAAAAAACAACCAAATGAGTTGCCTAAGCTTGCCTAATAGTTTATAAAGAGATTGAACTCTTTTACTTCCTTAATATGGTTTGGGGCAAAAAGATGCCCCCTTTCTGTTGTTAAAGCTGTATTTACTGTAAAGACGAAAAATTTAGAAATTAAAAAAAATATTTCAAAATGAAAAACAAAAAAATATCACAATCAACCAAAAAACACATTCGTAACGAAAAAGCAAAAATTCGTCGCGAAGTTCAAGATGTAAAAAAACAGGAAGAAATGATTAATAAATTATGTCAAAAGTTTTTTAAAAAAGATGAAAATAAAAGAAGTATATAATTTAGCAATCAACAAAGCTGTAGATTTCGATTTTCGGGGTAGAGAGGCCGTAGAAGAGTTGATGGATAGAAAAAAAGCAAAATACGAAAAATTATCAGAAGAAGAAAAGTTGGTTTTTGATAAAGATGCTCTTAGTAATCCATACCTTGACTCTAGAATTTTAAACATATCTGAAGATAGGGAAATTAAAAAAATATTAGTTGGGATTGATATTGCTCCAGCCGAAATTTTACTAGCTAAAGAAATAGGGTCGATTGACCTTATTATCTCACATCACCCCTTAGGGAAAGCCCTAGCTAGCTTACACGAAGTAATGGCTCTTCAGTGTGATGTTTTAAATAAATACGGAGTTCCTATAAATGTAGCAGAGGGATTAATGGAAAAAAGAATATCAGAAGTAGCGAGAGGAATAAACGGATTGAATCATCAAAGAACGGTAGACGCTAGTAAGCTTCTTGGATTTAATTTAATGTGTCTCCATACCGCTTGCGATAATTTAGCTGCAGGATTTTTAAAAGAAAAAATAGAAGAAAAAGAAAAAGAATTAGTAAGAATAGAAGACTTAATGAGCTTCTTAAGAAAGATTCCAGAATATAAGGTAGCAATAGAGCTTGGTGCTGGCCCTAAAATTTTTGTCGGGAAAAAGGAAAATCGTTGCGGGAAAATAGCTCTTACTGAAATAACTGGTGGGACAGAGGGATCTCCGAAGCTTTACGAAAAAATGGCTATTGCTGGTATTGGAACAGTTGTTGGTATGCATATTTCAGAAGAACATAAAAAAGAAGCAGAGGCGGCTAACTTAAATGTTGTTATTGCGGGACATATGAGTTCAGATTCTTTAGGGGTCAATCTTTTACTAGATGATTTAGAAAAAAGGGGAATAGAAATTGTTCCCTGCTCGGGGCTTATTAGAATTAGTCGATTAGAAAAATAATATTTATAAAAACTAAAATAGATTAAATATGAGTAAAGTTTCCGTTAATAGAAGAAAGTTTTTAATTCAAAAAAGACAAAAAAGAAGAGCAAAAATTAAAAAGCTAAAAGAGCAAGTCAAGAACTCTAAAAACGAAACAGAAAAGAAGAAGATGACAGAAAAGATAGAGAGGGTAAAAGCTCGTTTTTCTGCAAAACAAAAAGTAACAATATAGTTGTATTTTTAAGTTTTTTATAAAAATGCTAGAGAAAAAGCAGCTTCAAGTTTTCAAAAAAGAAAAAATGCTTCCCAAGCAACTTTTAAAGATTTTTTTGATTGAAGCTTTTTTGTTTTCCAGTGCTTTAGTATTAGGAATTACAGCATCTTTTAGAATTAATAAAGTTCTTGAAACTGAAAAAATTATTATCCCTCAGATTTCTTTTTGGCAACTTCTTTTCCAATTTACCATAGCTAGCTTCTTCGTCTTTTTAATAGTTCGATTAATAAAAAGAAGACACCAGAAAAAAATAGTTTTTAAAACTATTTTTGTCTTAACTGTATTTGCTGGTGGATCTTTAGTGTTAAATGCCTGGTTTTCGGACACAATATCTTTTCTTTTGATGGGTTTATTGCTTTTTTGGTGGTGGAAATGGCCATCGGTTTTTATTCAAGACATTTGTGTGATTTTAAGTATGGCTGGAGCTGGTAGTATCTTGGGATTAACTATTAATCCCGAAACAGCAATTTTTTTCTTAATTATTTTTTCTATTTATGATATTATAGCCGTTTATAAAACAAAACATATGGTTGAAATGGCTAAAGAGATGATTAAAAGTAGGGCAATATTAGGGCTAGTTATTCCTTCTAGCGTAGTTGACTTTAAAAGTTCTTTATCTGAGATTAAACCAGGAGGTAAATTTTTAATATTAGGAGGAGGAGATGTTGTTCTTCCTTTATTTCTTTGCTCTTCTATTATTTCTTCGGGACAACCTTGGCCATTAATTGTGGCTATTTTTTCTTTAGTCGGAGTTTTTTTTAGTTTTTTGTTTTTTATTCTTCAAAAGAATCGACAGCCAATTCCCGCGTTACCTCCTATTGCCTTTTTTTCAATAATCGGATTTTTACTTACAAAGATATTGTAAGTTAAAAAACTTACAGCTTAACTTGGTAAAAAACACAAAAAGAGAGCAATACTCTCTTTTTTTATTTAAATAATATTTTATTAGTTTAAGGGGAATGGTAGAATTTTTTAATATACCCTTTCAACTTATTGTTGGGGGCGATTCATTAAAAGCTTTGTCATATATGTTCCCTTTAACTTATATCCTATCTTTTTATAGTATTCCCTTGTTCCGATAGCAGAAATTATTGCAATTTTATTAAGCTTAAATTCTTTTTTTGATATATTTTCTGCCTCCCGAATTAATTTTTTTCCCAATCCGCGATGCTGAGTGGCACCACCCCTCTTTTTAATAGACACTAACTGGCCATAAGTGTGAACTTCTCTAACAATACTAGAGTTTTTAAGTTCAAGGGGAAGGTGTTGGTTTTTTAGGGTAGGATTTTGTTCGATCACAGAAGAAGGAATTCTCAATCTTAATAAACTATAAAGGTTTTCTCTTTCTTTATCTTCGAAGCTTAAAAATATTTCTATTCCGTCAGAAGCTTTATAGTCCTCTCTGAATAAAATAAGCTTTTCTTTTGGATTGTATTGGTTTCTAATTTCTCTACACCTAATACATTTACACCTCCAACCTTCTTTTTTTATTTGGTTAACTATGTCTTCTCTTAAGTTTGATATTTTAGCTGGACCAACTAAGATTCTTTGAGCGGGAATGTCTCTTATAATTCTTTCTATTCTGACATATCTAGGAGTTCCCCTTTTGGCTTTTTTAATGACGTTCATTAAGACTTTTTTTGAATATGGTTTATATTTTCCTTTTAAATACCATTTATAGAGAGGAGCTTCTTTTAAAATGGCGCAGGGATAGATTTTAAGTAGGTCTGGTTTAAAGTTTTGATTTTGAAAAAGGTCTTCAAATAGCTTTTCGTCTTTTTTAGGAGTAGACCCTGGTAAGTTAGGCATAACTTGATAGGAAACCTTAAAACCAGCATCCTTTAACATTTTTGTAGCAAGAATAGTTTCTTTAACTTTATGTCCACGTTTATTTAATTTTAAAACAGCGTCATCCGTTGTTTGAACACCAATCTCAACTTTTGTGATTCCAAGCACTCGCATCCTTTTTATTTCTTTTTTGTTAATAAAGTCAGGTCTTGTTTCGATAGATATTCCAATAATTCTATGTTCAGCTTTTTCGTTTAACTTTTGTTCTTTTTCTAAAGACTTAATTTTTCTCTTAGTTGTTTTCTGGGAAGCAGTATTACAAGCTGCAAAACTTGAAGCAATGAACTTAGTTTGATAATTTTTAGGATAATAAGACCATGTTCCTCCAATTATCCTTAAGTCAATCTTATCTGTAGGGTGGCCTTGTTTTTCTAACGACTTTATTCTAATTCTTGTTTGTAGAAAGGGGTTATATTCTAAACTTTTAGCCCTTTCTACAGCTGGCTCCCCCGATAAATATCCCTTAGGAACACCTTTTTCTTCTGGACAATAAAGGCAGTGTCCTGGGCAGGAAAAAGGTTTAGTTAAAATTGAAACGTTTACAACTCCAGAGAGGGAGCGAACTGGTCTAGTTCTTAAAATTCTTTCAACCCACGCGGTTTTTTTTATTCTTTTATCTTTTAATAATTCGTGATAAGCTTTTAATAATTGGATGTTGCTATGGCAAGAAGTTTTGTATTTTTTAGCCATTCTGCGTTTCAAAAAATCCAACTCTAAGGGAGTATTAATTCTCTTTTTGATTAAATTTTTTATGATTTTTTTTGAATTTCCATTATGAAAAAGAAATACGCTCAAGAATTAGTAATAAGGGTCAAGAAGAATTATAGCTTAATTGCTAAAGATTTTTCAAGGACAAGAAAGGAGCCTTGGCCAGAAATAAAATTTTTATTTCAAGATTATTTAAGCCCAAATGACAAGGTGTTGGATTTGGGTTGCGGAAACGGTAGATATTTTTCATTTTTTCAAGAAAATAGAGTTGAATATTTAGGAATTGATAGTTGCGAAACCTTAATTGATATTGCTAAAAGAAAATATCCTCGAGCCCAATTTCAAACAGGGAGTGCTTTAAGTTTACCTTTTTCTTCTAATTCTTTTAATAATATTTATAGTATAGCTGTTTTACATCAAGTCCCTTCTGACTTATTGAGAATACAATTTTTAAAAGAAGCAAAGAGGACCTTAAAGCCTAATGGTACAATAATTTTAACCGTTTGGAAATTGCATCGTTTTAAAGATTTATTTAGGTTGGTTAGGCCAACTTTTTTAAAACTAGTTGGGCTATCAAGAGTGGAATGGAGAGACGCTTTTATTCCTTGGGGGAAAAAAACTAAAAGATATTATCATTATTTTTCTAAACCTGAACTGGAAAGACTAGTTTTAAAGGCGGGGCTTAGGATTAAAAAATCCGGTATAGTTAAAAATAAAAGAGGGAATCGTCAAAACATCTATATTGTAGCAGAGAAAATTTAACTATAACATACAGCCCCTATAGTTTAATGGATAGATCGTAGTCCTCCGGAGACTAAGATGGAAGTTCGACTCTTCCTGGGGGCACAAAAACAATAATCTTATAACTTCTTTTAAAAACAAATTTAAGTGTGCAGGTTCTTAATATTGACAAAGTTCTAAAAGGATGTAGGGTTGAGATTGAGAGGGTATGGAATTGTTTCCTTAGGACAAACGATTTTTAGTAAAGGAGGTTTAAAAGGAATTCCCTAAAATTGTCCAATTTGGTTCGAACTGAAACCAAGCTTACAAAGAATTGATTCCTTCTCGCCGGGAACGTGACGTTTTACTTCCCGTTTTTGGTTTTAATCTTCATAATATTTTTACACACAAAGCTATAATGTTGCTTCAGACGTAAAAATAGAATAATATATTATTATGAAATATAAAATTATAGTCTCAGGGGCGTCTGCTCCGAAATATTGTTGCAAGGGTACTGAAAAACTTTCTAGGGAAATAGGAGAAGAAATTTCTCGGAAAAAATGTATATTACTTACAGGAGCCACCACGGGCCTTCCTCATACTTCCGCTTTAGCTTATAAAAAGCTGGGTGGTCTTTCTCTGGGCTTTTCTCCAGCAGCCTCCGAATCTTCTCATGTAAAAACTTATAAACTTCCTACAGATGGTTTTGATGCGATAGTTTATACCGGAGAAGGATATATTGGTAGAGATATCTTAATGACAAAAGCTGGAGATGCCATGATTATTATTTGTGGCAGCTTAGGAACTTTACATGAATTTATTGTTGCGCTAGAACTAAGGCTACCAATCGGTGTTTTAGAAGGAACTGGAGGCACAGCCGATAAAATAAGAGGTATTATTAAGGGTCCCCTTAATAGACCAAAAAAGATTGTTTATGATAAAGACCCTAAAAGATTAGTTGAGAAACTAATAGCGTTAACAAAAAAAGATAAATTAAAAAACTCTAAACGAAAAGCTCCGAAAAAGAAAAAAGTTTTTTCCTAAAGTTTTTATTATCTTTATTAATTAGTTGGCTTAAATTTATGTCCAACAAAATATCTCTTCCTGGAGAAGGAAAACTAATTGGCAAAATTGTACACTATTTTGGTAAAATTGGAATTGCTGCGGTTGAATTGTCTGACAATCTTAAAATAGGCGACAATATCAGAATTATTGGAGGGAAAAAGGATTTTGAGCAAATTGTTGAGTCAATAGAACTAAATAGCGAAAAAACCAAAAAAGCTAAGTCCGGAGAAATCATTGGCTTAAAAATTGATCAAAAAGTTAAAAAGAATTATAGCGTTTATAAACTTTAATTTTTTTCTAGCCAACCCTTTTTGTTTTTAAGGACAATCTAAGAGACAAAAGGAAAACTAGAAATTCTTTTTTATGATTGACTTTGAGGTCGCCTATCAATTATTTTTAGTTGTTTTTTTAGGAGCTTTAATAGGGTTAGAAAGAGAGGCTAAAAAAAAAGCTGCTGGGGTTCAAACCTATAGTTTAGTTGCTCTAGGTTCTTGTTTTTTTACAATACTTTCTTTCGAAATGGTTAGAGTTTTTTTTAAAAACTCAGATGTTATTTTTGACCCTCTTAGGGTAGTTCAATCCGTAGCTATAGGGATAGGATTTATCGGAGCAGGAGCAATTTTCTCTCAGAAGGGAGAAATTGTTGGCTTAACAACGGCAGCTGGTTTATGGGTAGTTGCAGCAATCGGAATGGCAGTTGGCGTTCGGCTTTATTTTTTATCTACCGTTGTTACTTTTTTAACTCTTTTAATTTTTTCTGGTCTTGGCTGGATTGAGCTTAAAATTTTTGGAAATGAAAAATGAAGTTTATTGCCGATTTTCATTTACATTCGAAATATTCTAGAGCTACATCTCCTAGAATGGAGATAGAAAATATTGATATTTGGTCGCAAAAGAAAGGTGTCAAATTAATAGGAACGGGAGATTTTACTCATCCCGGATGGTTTAAAGGTTTAAAAGAAAAACTAAGCCCTGCCGAAGGCGGGCTTTTTAAAATTAGAAAAAACAATACGGAGACTAGGTTTATATTGAGCTCAGAGATTAATTGTATTTATTTAAAAGGAGGTAGGGTTCACAGAATTCACATTCTTCTTCTTGCCCCTTCTTTTGATATAGTAAAAAAAATTAATACAAAGTTGAGAAAATTCGGAAATTTATCTATAGACGGAAGGCCTATTCTAAGATTGAGCGCAAGAGACCTAGCAGGTATTGTTTTGGATATTTCTAAGGAATGTATGATAATTCCTGCCCACATATATTCTCCATGGTTTTCTCTTTTTGGTTCTCGCTCCGGATTTAATTCTTTAAAGGAATGCTTTGAAAGCTATTCTAAATATATTTATGCCGTGGAGACTGGATTATCTTCCGATCCTCCTATGAGTTGGCGCAATTCTTCTTTAGATAAAGTTGCTCTAATTTCGAACGGTGACAGTCATAGCCCTGAAAATATTGGACGAGAAGCAAATGCTTTTAATACTAACCTTAATTACATCTCGGTTATTAATGCTATAAAATCAAAAAATCCTAAAAAGTTTTTGCACACTATTGAGTTCTTCCCTCAAGAAGGAAAGTATTATATGGATGGTCACCGGTCTTGCAGCATTAGCCTTACTCCAGCTCAATCTAAAAAACAGAAAAATCTTTGCCCTAAGTGTGGAAAACCTTTAACTATTGGGGTTTTGAATCGGTCCGAAGAGCTTGCTGATAGGAAAGAAGGGTTTCGTCTCCCAAAGGCTACGCCCTTTAAATATTTAATTCCATTAAAAGAAATTATTGCAGAAGTTTTGGGTGTAGGAATAAATACAAAGAAAGTTAAAAAAGAACATGAGCTTTTAATTAAAAGATTTAAAAATGAATTCGAAGTTTTACTTAATGTTTCCCGTAAAGATTTGTCTACAAGTCTTATACCTGAAATTACAGAAGGAATAATTAGGGCAAGAAAAGGAAAGGTTCAAATTATCCCAGGATACGACGGCGTTTACGGAAAAATAAAAGTTTTTTCCCAAAAAGAGCGAAGTCTTTTCTCTAAACAAAAAACCTTTATTTAAAAAGGTTTTTAAAAGTCTTTTTATAAGAAAACTTTTTATTTTGGAGTCCAGTTAATTAAATTCTCTTTAACCTCAAAATTTCCACTTAAAAATTGGAGGGAACTACCTTGATGTTTATTATTTGTAAATTTTTCAATTAAGTGAAGAGTCTCTTTATGTTCACTTGTAATCTCGGGGACCTTTATTTGTGATTTTTTACAAGAGAGAGCTAGGTAGGGTAATAATTGAATTGATACTTGTTGATCTATGCAGTTATTGGTCCTTTCTTTGGCTAAGAGTTTTAGGGCCGCTTCTTTACCTAAATCTTTAGCTCTTTCTCCCCATTTCCCTATATTATTAATTCCAATTATTGTATTCTTAAATTCAGAAACAAGACAAACTTGATTTCCAGGACAAAGGGTTTGATAATATTTTGTTGTTTCTTCTAAGGGTAGATTAAGTTTTCCTAAAACTTCTTTTACTCCAGAAAGTTGAGATTCTGCCACCTTTTCAGCTTTTAGTGATTCGGAAGCTCCCGAAACAACCAAGATTTTTTTTAAAGAACCTCTTTCTATTAATAAGATAGGGCTAATACTTGAGGGTTGAATCGTTATTTTTATATGAGCTCCTCCTTCTGGACGATACCCTCTTTTAATAATATTAAGCTCAGCTTTAACTCCAAAGTTTTTTAGAAGTTTTAAAAAAACTTTCTGAAAATAATCAATCCCGGAAGATAGAGGGGAGTCGCTAAATCCTCCCTTAATAGTAATCTCTATTGGAAAAAGAGTTGAAGTCGATGATAAAAGTAGGTTTTGTGTTAGAAAAAGAATATCTTCGTTTGGCGAGGCATTTAAAGAGAGAGAGTTTTTATGTTCATTTCCCGGATAAAAAACTAACTCTTTACTTGAATTATTTTCTATATAACCATTACAAAGCTGAGAGATAGCTTCTATGTATAGGTCAGAGCTAACGGTGTTTTTTTGTCTAATATTAGAAATCCGACAAGGCTTTTTAGTTATAGTGGCTAAAGCAAAAGCTAACCCCTTCGCCCTTTTTTGGTTTTGGTATTCTGAGCAATCGATATTTAACATGCTTTTCAAGGTTACTTTAGTTTTGTATTACTTCATTTTAAACTATTTCTTTGGAGCTTGACAGGGGTTTTGGGGTAGTTATAATTAAAAAGCGTTTAGGTTTTAGATAGAAAAAACCATGAGTATTCTTAGAGAAAATAACAAAACTAACCCTTTTATGTTTATAGAGATCAACAAAACCAAGTTGGTCTGTATTTTGCTAAAAAATAAAAAGGTTTAGTAGGGAAAACAAAAAAAACAAGTAAAAATTAAAAAAAACAAAAAACTACTAGACCTCTTTAAAACAGAGGTTTTTATTACCCTAAAGATAGCTACAAAGGAATAGATGTGTCTGGTTAAAATTAAAAAAGACATCTGGTTCTCAAAAAGTAAAAAACAAATATGATAGAAAAATTTTATTTAACCAAAAAAGGATTAGAGAAAATAAAAAAAGAATATCAAAGTCTAAAAAAAATTAAGCTTGCCAAAACAGAGGGAGAGCCTCCAGAAGCATTACATTCAGAGGATTTAAACCCAGAGTATATTTCCTTTAGAGAAGATCTTAATTTTTTAGAAACAAGAATATCTGAATTTGAACATATTTTTAAAAATATAGAAATAATTAAAAAACCTTCCAAAAAAAAGATGGAAACGGTTTGCTTGGGAGCAACGGTTACATTAAAAAAGGCTAGTGGGAAAAAAGACGAGTTTACTATTGTCGGAACCTTAGAGGCAAGTCCCAGTCAAGGAAAAATTTCTTCGCACTCTCCGGTAGGAAAACTTCTTTTGGGTCACAAGCTTGGAGATAAAATAGATATTACTTCGCCAATCAAACTAACCTACAAAATTGAAAAAATTCAATACCGTTTCTTATAATTTTTATCAGAGATAAAAAGCATTATATAATATGTTGGGAGAGTCCTAGCATATTTTTTTCAATCTAACTATTTATTATCCTTGTAATTATATTACTTAAAATGTTAAAAAAATATAATGATTATTACTTCTGCGCCAGGAAAAGTTATTTTATTTGGAGAGCATGCTGTTGTTTATAATAAAATAGGTATTGCTTGTGCGATTGAAAAAAGATGTAGGACCTATATTTCTCCTCTTGATGAAAGCAAGGTTATTATTAATGCGCAAAGTATTAATCAGTCAACTTGCCTTAAAAAAGAAGAACTTTTTGCTTTATGGGAAAAAGTTGAAAAAGCAAAGAGATTGTCTCGACTAGGTGAAATCGAAAAAATTTATAGGAAAAATCTTTTATCTCCCAGTTTTTTTGTTATAGCTCATCTTTTTAAAA
>JAUVBU010000040.1 GCA_030591065.1 bacterium
CAAAGTAAGGCTGGTGGGCTTGGTAAGCTTGGTAGAAAAAAACTTGGAACAATGACAGCTCGGCCGAGAGCTCTTGTTTCAGCCGCAGCTAAACTAAAACCAGAAGAGTTGAGAGAGATATTGGCCGAAGATCCAAACCTAAAAAAGAGCTTAATGACTGCCTCAAAAGCCTTAGCTGGCAGAAAAAGTTATAAAGACGAAATTAAGACAATAGGTAAAAGTGTACCAGAGCTTAGCGGAACAGAGATGGACAAGAGGCTTGCTGGTCGTGAGAGTAATAGGCTAAGGAGTAATCCTGAGAGGGATAAAATCGAGAAAAAAATACAAAAAGAGAGAGAAACAAGCGATAAAAAATTCGACCGCTTAAACCCTGATGAAAAGAAAATACTTCTTAAGGTAAAACTCGTCGGAGATCCTAAAAAAGACAAGGAAATATTAGAAAAAGCTAAAGAAAAATTTGCTTCCGAAATATTGAGCTGGAAAAAAATCTTTAAAGCTAAAGATGGGATAGAGTCATATGGAGACCTTAAGTCTATGGCTAATTCTTTCACGGCAAGAATAGCTTCTCAAGAATCAAACTCCAAGGCTCGACTAAAAACCCACGAGGTTATGAGTAACTCCGAGTGGAAAAAATTCAATATGGGTAAAGGAGGAGTAGGAACTTTGTCCGCAGAAGAGCTTTCCGAAAACCAAGAACTATTTCGAGCTCATGCAAGTAGTATCCCTCTCCAAAACCTCGAAAACAATGCTATGGACGAAATTGGAGAGGATAAACATGGAAACAAAGACGTCCAAGGCTTTTTAAAAAGACAAACTAGAGATCGTTCCGTTAAAGAGAAAAGCTCTTCTTTTAGTTCGGCCATGGAAGAGATTGAAAAAAAACAAAAAAGGATAGAAACGTTAGACAAAATAAGTCTTCCAACTCCAAAAGAAGGCAAAGAGAAAGAAAGACTAGAGAAAGAAGTCAAGCAAATCCAAGGAGCTCTCAAGGATATGAATAAAAAAGACAAAGCCCTTCTGGTAGACGAAATTCGAAAAATAGGGGTTTCTGATCAAGAAGTCTCTTTTAGAGCTGGGAAAATGACCGCTCCAAACAGTGCTATAGACGAAAGTGTCCCGGAGATAAAGGCAGAACTTCAAAAGCTAGCTAAGGAGAGTTACCAAATTCGGACAAAAGGGATGGGAGGCACAAGTACGAAAACAGAGGAACTCCAAGATTGGGAAAACGCAAAAGAAGAACTAAAACAGTCTTGGAAAAAAATGGAGGCAATGAGAAAATTAATTAAAGAAAGTACAATCTTGAAAACAGGAGAAAGACCTGCTTCTTTACCTAAAATAAAAAACAGAAAGAAGAGAGGAGAGGCAAATCGCCTCATTAAAGAGATCAATAAGAGTTTTGACGAGATTGATGAATTAAAGAAAGCTATGTCAAGTCCTGGCATTAATACGGCAACAATGAACAATCTTAATAACGGTGTTTTTGGAGAAAAAGAGAGCTTAGTTAAGAGCAAACAGGAGTTAAAAGATCTTTTAACTGAGATAGAAGAAGATAAGCATTAGAGACTTGGTTGGGACTGTAGAAAAATTTATCTTTTTCAACAGAATTGTTTAAGTTCTTGAATAAAGCCCTAAAAAATGAACTCTCTTTCAATATGTTATCTTTTCTTTATGGTTTTAACTGTTTCTTTTTAGGACTTATAGAAACTGTAATCTAATTTAAAATTTTTAAAAATATGCCTTCAAAGTATACTAAAGCTGAATTTTGGAAGTTATACGAAAAACTTCCCTTAGAATTAAAAAAAACGATTTCTTCTGATGAAACTAGCAAAAACCTTTATGAGATTGCTGAAAGGCATGGAGTATTAAGCTCTCTTTATGGAATAACTGAGTTTGTTGGGCAAACTTTACTGGGAGTATTAAATCCCGCAGATCTTCAATTGCTCATTAAAGACTCGTTAAAGATGGATTCTGCTTCTGCAAAAAAGGTTACCCAAGAAATAAGTCGTTTTATTTTTTACCCAGCAAGAGTGACCTTAGGAAAAATTTATAATATGGATTTTGCTCCAATGGTTGAAGAAGAAAAACCTTTACCGATACAAAAAACTCCACCAAAACATTCAGGGGAAGATTCTTACAGAGAAGATTTAAGTTAATTAAAAAATATTTAAGAGTTATATTTTAAAATATGCGCTTTACTATTCCTCAATTTATAGAACACGAAGCAAAAATAATAGGACCTCTTACCTTTAAGCAATTTGTTTTTGTTGGAATAGCTGCACTTATCTGCTTTATCCTTTATTTTTCCGTTTCCTTTGAGCTTTTTCTTTTGGGTTGTATTGTTTTAGGAGGAACGTCTGCTGCTTTTGCTTTTTTAAAAATAGAAGGAATTCCTCTCCCCCAAGTTGTGAGTAATTTTTTAAAGTTTAGCTTTTCTCCCAAAAAATATTTGTGGGAAAAAAAAGAACAAAAAGAGCCTAGTTTAAAGAAAAAATAGAAAAGTATGGCTAAGTTAACAACTCAAACCTTTTTAGAGTTAAAAGAAATAAAAGAAGGGGTAGTTACCCTTAAAAACGGAGCGCTAAGAGGACTGATTTCAGTCTCTTCTCTTAATTTTGCCCTAAAATCAGAAGACGAACAAAAGGCTACCATATATCAATTTCAAAGCTTCCTTAACTCTCTTGATTTTTCCTTAGAAATTGTTGTTGAGTCAAAAAGATTAAACATTACAGGTTACCTAAATAAACTAAAAGAGCTTGGAAACAAAGAAGAAAACGAGCTCCTAAGAGTCCAAACTAAAGAGTATGAGTTGTTTATTAGAGAAATAATTTCTGGGGGAGCAATTATGTCAAAAAGCTTCTTTGCGGTTGTTCCTTTCACTTTCGCAGAGCTACCCAGAATATCGGGAGATAATAATAAAGATTCTAAGGGAATGTCTGCCGCAGAAGAAAGGTTTCAAAGAGCAAGATCTCAACTTTGGCAAAGAATGGAATTTGTTTCTTTGGGACTAAGAAGGTGTGGCCTTTTATGTACCCCCTTAAATACCACCGAACTTATTGAGCTTTTCTGGAGCGTATACCATCCAGAAGAATCCGAGGTTGGATATTATCCAGAAATTCCACCCGAATTAATACAATAACAAGAATAGATAGTTTTTATAGAATATGGGATTTTTTAAAAAGAAGAATCAAGACACAAAACAAATTTTTGAAGCGCCGACAATAGATTTAAAAGATATTATTGCCCCTTCCTCTATTTCCACTTCAAAACCAGACCACCTACTTCTAGGGAAAAAACTAGTTAAGTCTTTTTTTATTTTTTCTTACCCAAGATATATCAGCACCGGCTGGCTTTCACCAATTATTAACTTAGACACACCAATGAATATTGGTATTCATATTCATCCAATTAATACTAGTGTGATTTTAAAAAAGTTGAGAAGAAAGGTTACAGAGGTCACCGCAGAGATTGCAGAGAAGCAATCTAAAGGCCTTATTAGGGATCCAGCATTAGAAGTTGCATATAGAGATTTGGAAACACTAAGAGATAGCCTTCAAACAGCTCAAGAAAGAATGTTTAG
>JAUVBU010000026.1 GCA_030591065.1 bacterium
CATACATACACATTATTCTTATGATAGCACCTCTTCAGTGCAGGATATAGTTAAAGTTGCCGCAAAGAAAAAGATTAATTGCTTAGCTATTACTGACCATAATGAGGTAAGAGGCGTACTCGAAATCGAAAAATATGCCACCAAAGAATCAATCCTAATTATACCAGGAATTGAAGTTAAGACTAAGATGGGAGACATCCTTGGATTAAACGTTAAAACAAAGATTTCAGATGGATTATCAGTTAAAGACACTGTAAAAAAGATTAGAGAACAGGGAGGGATAGCTATTATAGCTCATCCTTTTTCTTCGTTTACTCCTTTTAAGGGAAGAGTAGATAGTTTTTTAGAAGAAATCGATGGAATTGAAATCTTAAACGCCTCCATTTTTCAAAGAGACAATAAAAAAGCATTAGAACTTGCAAAAAAAGAAGGACTTTCTTTTACGGCGGGGTCCGATGCTCACTCCCCAAATTTTGTAGGAAGTGCCTATATGGAAATTCCTGGGAAGAATCTTTCCGTAGAACAAGTATTAAAAGCTGTAATTAATAAAAATGGACAGATTTACGGAAAAGAGATAAACTTTTTCGAAAAAGTTATTGACCACAGCCAAAGAACTATTGCTAAATTAAAAAACCTTAAAAAATCTTAAAAATATATGTTAGAACAAAAAAGAAAAGACTTTAAAGGTGTGGAGGTAAAAATAGGAGCATTATTCTCTAAACTAGGACTAAGCGCTAATCAATATACAGCAATTTCGCTTTTTTTTGTAGCTTTTTCTTTTTATTTTTTAACTAAAACAAGAATGATATTAGCTTTAGTTTTCTTTCTTTTGGCTGGATTTTTAGACCTGGTTGACGGAGCGGTGGCCAGAATAACCGGAAAAGCAACGAAAAATGGTGCCTACTTAGACACCATTTGTGACCGCTACGTTGAAGGAATCGCTCTCTTAGGTTTTCTTTTTTTACCTCTACCTCAAATTATTTTAGAACCGTATGTGTGGATTTTTATTGCCTTTTTAGGTTCTTTAATGACAACATACTCAAAAGCTGCTGCCAAAGAAAAAGAATTAGTTTCTTCTGAGCTAAAAAAAGGATTTATAGGTAGAGGAGAAAGAATTATTTTAATTGCTCTGGCTATAATTTTAGGTTCTTTTAATCTCTCCTGGACACTTTACCCAATAATAGTTTTGGCAATATTTTCTAACCTTACAGCCTTACAGCGAATATCTTTAGCTCTCAACCCAAGTAATAACTAAACAGTCGGGACCGACTAAGTTTCCGATAATATCACTTACTAAGCTGATAAAAAGAATTTCTGCTCCAGGCATTTCTTTTTCAATTAAACTTTTCAGTTTTTCTGCGGCTTCAATATCATCACCGTGAGTAATAGCTATTCTAATTTTTTTGTTTTTACTTAATGCCTTTTTAGTTTTACCTTTAATCTCATTAAAAAGAACGGTCGGAATATCTTTTGATCCAAACTTAATTGTTACGGGCTTTAAAAGTCCTTTTTTGAAACCAAGTAGCGGAAAAATTCCTGCTTTTTGCATTTTTCTTATCCATTCAGCTATCATATGAGATATTCTACCAGAGGCTTCTAGCCATTTGGGATCGTCTAATGCTACCCGAAGGAATATTTTAGGTTGGAGCTCTTCTAATGTCTTATATATTTCCAAACCTGTCTTGCCTTCTTTAATTAAGTCAAACGCCTTAAAAGCTAAAAGGGCTTCTCCTCCACTAGCAGACAAGGAATCGACAATAAAAACTTTTTCCTTTTGTTCTGGTTTTAAAAAGTTTTTTGCTTGTATTGCTGAATTATACGTACCAGAAAGTTTTGATGTAATAGTGACACAAATTACTTCTTCAAAATTCTCCAGCATTTTTTTATAAGCATCTAAAAAAACCTTAGGTGAGGGCTGAGATGTTTTAGCAAAAGTTTTAATCCCTCTGCGCTCGGCTTCCCTTTGAATATCAAAGGTAGTGTTGCCTGGTAAACCTTCTGCCTCTGGCCAATCTGATTTAAAGGGAATAACCTCTATTTGATGTTTTTGAACAATTTCTTCTGGTAAGTCGGCCGACTTACACATAATTAATCCTATTTTTTTCATATATGTAAAATATTTTTTATGTTTTTTAATTTTGGACCCAAACAATAGCTAAAGAATCGGGACCGACTAAATTTCCGATAATGTTGCTAACAAAATTAATAAATAAAACGTTAACTCCTTTTAATTCTTTTTCGACCATTTTTTTAAGTCTTTGCGCTGCTTCTTCGGCATCTGTGTGAAGAATAATAACTCTAATTTTTTGTTTTTTATTACGTAGATTTTTAGTTTTTATTTTGAT
Source organism: bacterium (assembly GCA_030591065.1). GTDB lineage: Bacteria > Patescibacteriota > Minisyncoccia > Minisyncoccales > JANBVM01 > JAUVBU01. Next base: position 2,346 of record JAUVBU010000026.1, read on the forward strand.
TTCGTTAAAAAGAATTGTGGGAAGATCTTTCGATCCAAACCTTATGGTAACAGGTTTTAAGAGTCCCTTTTTAAATCCCAGTAAAGGGTAAATTCCTGCTTTTTGCATCTTTCTTATCCAATTTGCTACCAGATGAGACACTCTACCAGAAGCTTCTGCCCACTTAATATCTTTTAAAGCTACCCTAAGATAAACTTTTGAGCGCAAAGATTCTAAGTCTTCTTGAATTTTTTTTGCTGTTTTTTTACCTTCTTTGATTAAATCAAGTGCTTTAAAAGCTAAAAGGGCTTCTCCTCCACTTAGACTCAAGGAATCAACAACAAAAACTTTTTCTTTTTGTCCTGCCTTCAAAAAGTTTTTTGCTTGCATCGCTGAATTATATGTACCAGAAAGTTTTGAGGTAACGGTGACACAGAGTACCTCTTTGAATTTTTCTAAAGCCTTTTTGTAGGCGTCTAAAAAAACTTTAGGTGAGGGCTGAGATGTTTTAGCAAAACCTTTAATTCCTATACGATCAGCTTCTCTTTGTATTTGATAGACGTTTTCTCCGGGAACGCCTTCTGCCTCTGGCCAGTCTGATTTAAAAGTAATAATCTCTATTTGATGTTTTTGAATAATCTCTTTTGGTAAATCAGCTGATTCACCCATAATTAAGCCTATTTTTTCTATATACATATATATAAGATGTTTTTACGGCTTTTTATAGCAGACTTTAATAGTATTGATTTAATTTTACCTGAAGTACCTATGACTAAGCAAGAACAATTTTAGAAAAAAGTTTATCTTTAATAGGCTACTTTATTGTGGACCTGGCGGGAATTGAACCCACGGTCTCCTCAATGCGAATGAGGCGTTTTACCACTAAACTACAGGCCCGTATAGAATATCTTTTAATTTACTTAAAGAATTTATTTTAAGCTCAGTATAGTTAGGAAATTTGTTTTCCCTATCGATTAATATTGATTTAATTCCAAGTTTTTTAGCTGGAATTAAATCTCTCCTTATACTGTCGCCAATCATTACAGCTTCCTCTGGCCCTATATTTAATGTATTTAAAACATTTAAAAAAACTTTTGGATCTGGTTTTAATCCACCAGTTTTAGCAGGAGTGAATAAAATTGCTTCCTTTTGTAATCCAGAGGCTTCAACTAAAAAACTAGTGCTATCAGTTAATATAGCTTTCTTAAGGGGAATATCAAAAGCTTCTTTCACGTCGTCGTAAAGCTTAAAGACAATTTTTTCTTTTAAAGAAGTAGATAGAAGGGCAACCTTATTATCTTTTGAGTTTACATTAAACTCTTTTAATAAATCTCGACTTAAATTTTCCCAACTTTCCGAAAAACACATTAGTTTAGAAAAAAAAGAAGAAAGTCTTTGCGCTTCCCCTTTATTCTTTATCTTAAACCCAAAGTTTTTTAAAAAAGAATAAAATTCTTCGGAATCATTTTTTGCCGAAGAAGCTAAAGTTCCCCAAAAGTCAAAAATGAGGACTTTTATTTGTTGTGAAAAATTTTGATTTTTTAAATTGTTCATTTTGATTTTATTTTCGGGGTGCCGAGAATCGAACCCGGATTACAAGCTCCCGATGCCCGCGTAATACCGTTATACTACACCCCGTGTCAAATTAAAGCTTTACGTTACCCAATACTTTTTCTTTGTCATTTTATCTCTTTTAATTTCAATCTCTTTTCTTTCTTTCTTCGCTTTTATGGCCAGAGAAAGAAGTTTTTTGTCATTTACTTTTCCTAATTTTTTTACTTCTTTTTCCAAAAATTCCTTTTTGTTTTTTTGAGGATCTTCCAAGACATAACCTAAGAGTATATCTAAAATTTGTCCTATTTTAGGCCCAGCTTTTATTTTTAAGATTTTCATTATATCTTTTCCATCTATTTTAAGCATTTTACTAGAAATAGGGTCCTGCGATACTTTTTCAATTACATATTTAAGGTGTCTAAGCTTATAGGGTTCTGCCTTAGGAACTCCCGAGCCGATTCTATCAGCCATTCTTACTTGTAACAATTCTTCCATGTTTTCAGGGCCTACTTGGCGAACTAGTCTTCTAACAGAGCTTTCTCCAACCTCTTCTGGTGTATAGTAAAAAAGATGGTGCCGAACAAGATTGGTAATTTTTTCAACATCTTTCTTGGGAAACTTTAATCGATTCAAAATTTTAAAAGTCATTCTTGCCCCAACTATTTCGTGACCATAGAAAGTAGAGTCTTTCCCCTTTCCCCTTTTTGTTCTTGGTTTTCCAACATCATGAAGGAGAGAAGCTATTCTTACATATTTATTAAAATCTTTTTTAGCTGCGTAAGCTAGAGCTCTCAAACAATGTTCGTAGCAATCATAAATGTGGTGTTTGTTTTGCTCTACCTTATAACCTTCTTCTATTTCTGGAATTGTGTGCTTTAATAATCCAAGCTCTCGAAGGAGATCAATTCCATCAGCAGCCTTTTCAGCCATAATAATTTTTGTAAATTCATCTCTAATCCTTTCTTTAGAAATAACTTGTACCCAGCTAGAATTTTTCTTAATAGCTTGAGCTGTTTTTTCCTCAAGATGCCACTCTTTTTTAGGGAGAGCAAACGAGCTTAAAGTTGTTGTAAACCTTATTGCTCTAACCATTCTTAGGGCGTCTTCTGAAAATCTTTCTTCTGGGTTTCCAACAGTTTTAATAATGTTGTTTTTTAAATCTTTTTGCCCTTCAAATGGGTCGATAATTTTAAAACTGGAATCTTTCTTAATATCTAAAGCTATAGCATTAATTGTAAAATCTCTTCTGGCTAGGTCTTCTTCAAGTGTTTTTGCGAACTCGATTTCACTTGGGTGTCTCTTGTCGGTATATTTTGTTTCCAATCTAAAAGTTGTAATTTCTACCCATTTTAATTCAGGATTTTCACTTTCAGTTTGAACCGTTACGGTTAAAAATTTGTTTTTATAAAAACTATTTGGGAAGATTTCTTGAATTTCTTCAGGCTTAGCATTAGTTGTTATGTCCCAATCCATAGGGTTTATATTTTTTTTATCACTATCTGTTATTGTTTTATCTAACAAGAACAATTGACTAAGTAAGAGGTCTCTAACACAACCTCCAACAACGTAAGCCTCAAAACCCTTAGCCTTTAGTTTGGCGATAATAGATGTTATTTCTTTAGGTATTTTCATAAGTGAAAATTATCTTTAAACGTAAATTTTTGATTTTTAGAGACGTCAATACACTTAAATCTTATATTAAAAGCTTGTTCTTTTCAATTATTTTGCTAAAATAAATTTAGCCCTTGTGGTGAAATGGATATCATGCAAGGCTTCGGACTTTGAGTTCTAGGTTCGAGTCCTAGCAAGGGCACCAAGGTCAGTTGTTAGCTTATAATGTAGTTTAGTTACAAATTAAAAAAAAGACTAATGCAAAAAATATTTCTAATAATTTTTACAGTTTTCTCAATTTTATTTTTTCCGGCTTTTCAAGCCCATGCAATTTGTGAGGGGCCGATAGTTCCTTGTGGGGCTACTGGTCAACCACCTTGTAACTTTTGTCATATTTTTGAAATAGCAAGTAATATTCTTAACCTCATTTTAACGTGTGCCGCTCCAATTATAGCTAGCTTAATGTTAATTGTGGGCGGAATTTTCTTTTTAGTTTCCGGAAGTAGCACTGACTTATTTACTAAGGGAAAAACAATTGTTACGGCTGCGATTGTTGGATTGTTCATTATTTTTATTTCCTATATGGCACTAAATACCCTTTTAGCTAGTGTGGGAGTAGCCGAGTGGACTGGACTAGAAGGAGGTTTTCAAATTGAGTGTAGCGTTCCCGGCCACTAAAAAAGACTTGAAAATATTTATAAAATGATTTATCTTTGAGATTGTTAGTTTTTTGGAGTTGCCCCTATAGCTTAACTGGCAAAGCACCGGTCTCTTAAACCGATGAGTCTAGGTTCGAGCCCTAGTAGGGGCACAATTTTATCGAAATATAATGTAGAATGGTGGCTATGGTGTAATGGTAGCACTAGAATCTGTGGAGTTCTCAGAGCGGGTTCGAGTCCCGTTAGCCACCCTGACAAAATTTAAAGCCCGAGTATTTAGCTCGGGTTTTGACTTGACAAAATATGAAATAGTGTGGTATAATATAAGTATTATGAGTTCATTAAAAAAAATAATAATAAAGATAGTTTTTTTGGGAGTTGTTTTATTAGGGCTTGGATTCCTTGCCCTTAATGGAGTATTGGATTTTTTTGAAATA
>JAUVBU010000002.1 GCA_030591065.1 bacterium
GAAGGACGTGGGGTGACTGCGATAAGCTTCGGGGAGGTGTTTACCAACCTTTGATCCGGAGATTTCCGAATGGGGAAACCCAGCGAGCCTAATAGCTCGTTACCTTATATTTATATAAGGAGCTAACCCGCTGAAGTGAAACATCTCAGTAAGCGGAGGAAAAGAAAAAAGAATCGTGTCTTTCTTTCGTTCGATATTTGAAAGATATAACACACAGAATATAGAATCATTTTTAGTTATTAGTCTGTATTCTTAGATTGTATGACATAAATAGCGAACGGTAGTAAGACACGATAACATTCCCTTAGTAGCGGCGAGTGAAACGGGAATAGCCCAGAGCTATCTGTATTTATATAGATGGCAGTTGTAAGTCTCGTATGTCTTAAGGCGCAAGCTTTGAGCAGAGTTAATAAATGTTTTGGTTAGTTGAAATACCCTGGAAAGGGATGCCAAAGACGGTAACAGCCCGGTAAACGAAAACTATTACATACTCTGAGTACTTGTACTTGAGTACCGCTCGGAAAAGAAATTCCTGCGGGAAACAGGCTAGACTACTAGCCAAGGCTAAATACTCAACCTTACCGATAGTGCACTAGTACCGTGAGGGAAAGGTGAAAAGTAGGGAGATAATCCCGGTGAAATAGAACCTGAAACCATTTGCTTACAAAAAGTCAGCGTCATATTGCTTTTAAGTAGTGTGATCATGGCGTACCTTTTGGAGCAGGCACCAACGAGTTTGTGCGTCTTCTTCGTCTAAGTCCTTATGGGACGGAGGCAAAGAGAAATCGAGTGTTAATAGCGCGTATGTCTATTTATTACCTTAGGGTCATAAATAGATTGAGAAGATGTGCAAGACCCGAAGCCAAGCGAGCTTACCATGGCCAGGGTGAATCTTACCGAAAGGTAAGAGGAAGCCCGAACCCGTGAACCGTGCAAAATTCTGGGATGAGTTGTGGTAAGAGGCGAAACGCTAATCGAGCTTGGTAATAGCTGGTTCTCCCCGAAATAGTTATAGGACTAGCCTAAGAAAGTAAAAAGTGGAGGTAGAGCACTGACAGGGATATCGTGGCGCAAGCTAGGTATTCCTACCAAACTCCGAATTCCATTTTTGTTATTCTTAGAGTCAGTGACTGGGCGATAATGTCCAGTCTCAAAAGGGAAACAACCCAGACCTTCGTCTAAGGTCCCTAAATCTTCTGTTTTAAACAGATCGGCCGCAAGGCTGAAAGCTAAGTGAGAAAGGAGGTAGAATTCCTCTGATAGTTAGGAGGTGAGCTCAGAAGCAGCTATCCTTTAAAAAGTGCGTAACAGCTTACTAACTAAGGAATTCCGCGCCGAAAATTTACGGGACTTAAGCTTAGTACCGAAGACAAGGCTTTGTATTATTTTAAATAGTACAAGGGGTAGGGGAGCGTTCTTAGGGCGGTGAAGCCAAACCGTGAGGGTTGGTGGAGCGCTAAGAAGTGAGAATGTTGGTATGAGTAACCGCAATCAGGGTTAAAGCCCCTGACACCGAAAGCCCAAGGTTTCCTTGGCAATGTTAATCAACCAAGGGTTAGGCGGACCTAAGAAAAAGCCAAATGGCGTATTCGATGGCCAGTCGGTTAATATTCCGACCCTTTTGTTAAATAAACCCAAAATGACAAAGAGTAGTACTTTAAGCGTATTATTGGATTTACGTTCATGGCATGAGGATTTACAAGTGTTGTGAAAATTTCTTTTTACGAAAAGAAAAATTTGGACGAGCACTCTTTCTGGAAAAGTTTTGGCTATACTATTTAACAAAATCCGTACCGCAAACCGACACAGGTGGGCTGGTGTAAATGTACTAAGGTGAACGGGTGAAACCTCGTTAAGGAACTCGGCAAAAAAGTGATCGTAACTTCGGAAGATGGTCTTCCTATATTTAACTATATAGGATGCAACAAACGACCTCTGGCGACTGTTTATCTAAAACACAGGTCCCTGCTCAACTTGTAAAAGGAGGTATAGGGACTGAGACCTGACCAGTGCCGGAACGTTAAGCTCGCCGGTTTCTTTTCTCGCAAGAGAGAATTAGCTGAGTGTGTGAAGCTTCCGGTGAACGTCCGCGGTAACTATAACCGTGTTAAAGTAGCGTAATCCCTTGTCGGGTAAGTTCCGACCCGCATGAAAGGTTCAACGACTGGAGGACTGTCTCAACGAGGAGCCCGGTGAAAATACAGTGAGGGTGAAGATGCCTTCTACCTGCGGCTAGACGAAAAGACCCCGGGAGCTTTACTGTAGCTTGATATTGGATTTTGGTTTTGGATGCGTAGCGTAGAAGGTAGACTTTGAAGTCTGACTCTCGGGTCAGATGGAGTCGTCAATGAAACACCTTCCTTTCAAGGGCATAATTCTAATCTGTCATTTATGATGGAAACAGTGTCTGGTGGGCAGTTTAAGTGGGGCACTTGCCTCCTAAAAAGTAGCGGAGGCGCTTAAAGGTCGGCTAAGTACGGATGGAAATCGTACGTATTGGGCAAAGCCATATGCCGGCTTTACAGTGAACGAGATATCGTGAACTGTTGGGAAACCAGAACTTAGTGAACCGACGGTGGGTTGTAGGACCGCCGGAGATCATCAGCTAAAAGTTACCCCGGGGATAACAGGCTAGTCGGGCCCGCAAGTCCATATTAACGGCCCGGTTCGGCACCTCGATGTCGGCTCATCACATCCTGGAGGCGGAGAAGCTTCCAAGGGTCGGTCTGTTCGCCCGTTAAAGTGGTTCGTGAGCTGGGTTCAGAGCGTCGTAAGACAGCTCGGTCTCTATCTACCGCAGGCGTCGAGTCTTGAAGGGAGTTGGTCTTAGTACGAGAGGACCAGACTGAACTAACCTCTGGTGTGCCAGTTGTTCCGCCAGGAGCATTGCTGGGTAGCTACGTTAGGATGCGATAAGTGCTGAAAGCATATAAGCACGAAGCCAACCCTAAGATAAGGACTCATAGATTCCTCAAAGATGATGAGGTAGCCCGTAAGGGCAAATCTTGCCTCGTAAGAAGTAAGATTCATAGGCTGTAGGTGTAAGTGGGGTAACCCATTAAGCCAAGCAGTACTAATAAGTCATAACTTCTTGTCCCTCCAAAGTTTTGGAAAACAAATTAATTTTTGTTATGCGTTAAAAGAATTTGACTCAAAATTTTCCTGATTTTCATTGTTAAAATAAAGAAATCGTATCTAGCTCATGGGGGCCATACTGAGTTTGTTCCACCTGTTCCCATTTCGAACACAGAAGTGAAATAGCTTAAGGCCGATGATAGTGGGTTGCCCGCAAAAGTAGGTCGCCCCCCATGAATTGGATACGATTTTTTGTTTGGAGCGAAAAATATGGGTCAAAGATTCCCCGTTTATTATGTGTTATAATGTAACATTAAGGACTTAAAATCGTAAAAAAATGAGATTTCGAAGCGATAATTCTTTTTCAAAAAAACAATTTTTACCTACAGGATTAAAAGTCGGAATAACTATTTTGGTTATTCTTTCTGCCTTTTTTTTAAATTTATCTTCTCTTTCAGGAAATATTAGAAGTTTTTTCTATTCTTTATCTCTGTCTTCTCAGGAATGGCTTTGGGAAAAAGGAGATAATGTCTCCGATTTTTGGGTATCTGTGTTTAAAGCAGAAGCAATTAAAAAAGAAAACGAAAGGCTTATTTTAGAAAATCAAACTCTAATAATAGAAAATATCAATTTAGGATACCTGAAAGAGGAAAACGAAGTTTTAAAAACAGCTTTTGATATTAAATTACAGGAAGAGTTTGAATTAGAAATATCTCAAGTTGTTGCTAAAGAAATCTCTAGGGACTATTTGATAATTAATAAGGGATCTAGAGACGGAGCAAGGTTTGGTCTCCCTGTTATTACTGAAGAAAAAGTTTTAGTAGGTAAAATTATTGAAGTTTATGAAAATACTTCTAGGGTTCAGCTTTCGACAGCAAAAGAGAATTCTTTTGATGTGGAGGTTTTAGGAAGAGATATCTATGGATTAGTTGAAGGTGAGGGAAATCTCACCTTTTCTCTTGGTCTTATTCCTAAAGAAAAAGAAATTAATATAGCCGATAAAGTTGTTACCAGTGTTTTAGGTGGAAATTTTCCAAAAGGATTATTGGTTGGTGAGGTTCAAAGAGTTAATAGTTCTGACGTTGCTTCTTTTCAGGAGGCAGAACTAAACCCCAGTTTTAATATCAAGGAATTAAATTATCTATTTATTATTATAAATTCTAAGCTCTAATCGATGGTTAAGAAAATTATCTCTATTGTTTTCCTGCTTTATTTACTAGCAATGCTTCAGGCGAGTTTTTTTGTTCATTTTTTTGATTATATCCCTAACCTTATTTTAATAGTTATTGTTTTAGTAAACCTTTTTGAAAAAGAAGAAAGTTATTTGGGAGTTTTTACTGCTTTGGTTGGTGGATTTTATTTAGACATTTTTTCTGGAAGATTTTTTGGTTTATATCTTTTACTTTCTTTCCTCATCTCTCTTTTTATTAAACTTGTTATTAAAGACTATGTATAGGCTAAAAGAAAAACTCTTAAAACTACATGGGTGCTAAATTATTTAAAAAAAAAGGATCAAATTACTCTAATGGAGATATTGAGCTTCATGAGATTATTTTAGATAAACTAACTAAAAAAAAGGAAGAACAATGGGGATTTTCTAGTGGATCTATTGAACTTCCCCTGATGAAGAAAATCTTACAAGCGTTTTTTATTTCTTCGGCTCTTATTTTATTTCTTCTTTTTCTTAGAACTTTTCAACTTCAAGTAACCCAGGGAGATGATTTTTTAGCTCAAGCTAATCAAAATAAATATATATTATATAAAATACAAGCTGAAAGGGGAGTTATATATGATAAAAACTTAAAGCAATTAGTTTTCAACCTTCCCAGTTTTGATTTAATTTGTGAAACAAACAAGCTTCCAGATTCTGACTTTGGGAAAATGACTGTTCTCAGCGAAGTGTCTCGAATTTTAGAAGTGGAATACGAAGAGCTTGAAAATAAAATCAAAGAAGATGGGGATCCCACGGTCTTAATTTCAGAGAATTTAGACCATCAAACGTTAATTGTTTTAGAAACAAAAATCGAAGAACTTCCAGGTTTCAAAATAAAAGAAACAGTTATTAGAGATTACAAGGACGGAGAAACATTGTCTCACTTAATAGGGTATACAGGAAAAATAAAAGAAGAAGAGTTAGAAGAAGCTCCCGACTTTTATTCTATTGCAGATTTTGTTGGTAGGACTGGAATAGAAAAATTTTACGAGGAAAGTTTAAGAAAAAAGCCAGGGGAAGCTAGGGTTGAAAGAGATGCCTTGGGACATATTCTTTCTAGTGAAATAGTTTCATTTCCAGAGTCTGGTGAAAGTTTAGTTTTATGGCTAGATTACGGCTTACAGAAAAAAACAAAAGAAGTTTTGGAAAATCAACTTCAATTATTGGGAAGTAAAAAAGCTATAGCTGTAGCTATGGACCCAAAAACGGGAGGAATAATGTCACTAGTTTCTATTCCCTCTTTTGATAATAACGCTTTTTCTACCGGAGACTCAGAGGGCATAAGAGAGATATTAAACAACAAAGATAGTCCCCTTTTTAATCGTGTTATTTCTGGTCGCTACCCTACAGGATCTATAATTAAACCATTAACAGCCGTAGCTGCTTTAGAGGAAGGTATTATTAATCCTAATAAGCAAATTAATTGTCGGGGGGGGATTGAAGTCCAAGATTTTTGGAATCCAGAAAATATTTGGGAGTATAAAGACTGGAGAACTCATGGCTGGACAGATATGAGAAAAGCTTTGGCAGAATCTTGTAATGTTTACTTTTATCAGATTGGTGGGGGGTATAAAGGACAAGAGGGATTAGGTCCCATCAGAATTAAAGAATACTTAGAGTTGTTTGGTTGGGGAGAAAAAACTCAAATAGATCTTCCGTCGGAAGCGAAAGGATTTATTCCAGACAAAGAGTGGAAAAAAGAAACTTGGGGTGAAGGTTGGTGGGATGGAGACACTTATTTACTTTCTATAGGTCAAGGATATCTTTTAATCACTCCATTAGAGGTGGTTACAGCTTTTTCTTCTATAGCTAATGGTGGAACTCTTTTACAGCCAAGTATTGTTAAAGAAATTATTAGTTTTTCTGAGGGGAAAATGAATACTTTAGAGAAAATAGAGACCAATATTATTAGAAGTGGGTTTGTTGATCCTGAAAATCTTCAAATAGTAAAAGAAGGAATGAGGCAGGCGGTAACTGGTAAAAATAGCCCACATGCTTCTTGTGTAATGTTAAATTCTTTACCAGTAAGCTCTGCAGCTAAAACGGGAACAGCTGAAACTCCACTTGAAAACATTTACCATAACTGGGTAACAGTTTTTGCTCCATACGAAGACCCAGAGATCGTTTTAACTATTATGATTGAAGACGTAGAGGGTGTAAGAGCTGCTGCGGTCCCGGTAGCCAAAGAAATCTTAGAATGGTATTTTTCGGAATAATTATATTAAATCGATCAAGCTTTTATTTTTGACCTTAAAGAAAAAATTAACTAAAATAAGCATATGGATGCAAGAGAAAAAATTAAAAAAATTAGGTTAAAAAAACTGGAAACGCTTAAACTCGCCGGTTTTTCTGCCTATCCTATAAGGACGAAAAGAACACACAAAATAGAGGTAGCCCTAAAAAACTATAATGTTCTTTCTCGTGAAAAAAAAGAGATAGTTCTAGTAGGAAGAGTCAGGCTTTTAAGGGTTCATGGAGGAGCTACTTTTTTACAAATGGAGGATGGAACTGGAAGAATCCAAGCATTCTTAAGAAGAGATAGGTTGGGAGAAAAAAAATATAAGTTTTTCTTAGACAACTTTGACGTAGGAGATATTATTGAGATTAAAGGGATTTTATTTAAAACTAAAAGAAAAGAGAGAACAATTGAAGCTAGTGGTTTCAAAATGTTAACAAAAACATTTTTACCTCTACCTGAAAAATGGTGTGGCTTAAAAGAAGTTGAGGAAAGATATAGAAAAAGATATTTAGATTTAATTTTTAATCCAGAAATTAAAAAGAAATTTGAAGTAAGGTCTAAAATTATTAAAGAAATTAGATTATTTTTAGAAAAAGAAGGATTTTTGGGGGTAGAAACTCCTATTCTTCAACCATTATACGGAGGAGCAAGAGCTAAGCCATTTAAAACTCGTCTTAATGCCCTTAATATAGATTTATATTTAAGGATATCTCCAGAACTTTATTTAAAAAGACTATTAGTTGGTGGTTTCGAAAAAGTTTATGAAATAGGGAAATGCTTTAGAAATGAGGGCGTTGACAGGTCTCATAATCCTGACTTTACTATGCTTGAATTTTATTGGGCTTATGCTGACTATAAAGACTTGATGAAATTAACTGAAAAAATGATAAGTCAAGTTATTTATAAGGTGTTTAAGAGTTTTAAAATTACCTTTGAAGGGAAGGAAATTAACTTTAAAGCTCCTTGGCCTAGGGTTGAATTTACCAGTTTTTTTTATAAGACAACAGGAATTAATTTAGAGGAAATAAGCGATAAGGCTTTAATTGAAAAAGCAAAACTTTTAGGAATAAATATAAAGGGAACTTCAAGAGTGGAAGTTGCAGACGAAATTTTTAAAAAGTATTGTCGTCCTAAAATTATTCAACCAACATTCTTAATTCACTATCCTTTAGGGTTTCAACCCCTAGCTAAAGCTTTAGAAAAAAACCCGAAAAAATTAGCTAACTTTCAGCTTGTAGCTATGGGGATGGAACTTTGTAATGCTTTTTCTGAATTAAACAATTCAGTTGAACAGAAAAAAAGATTTAAGGAACAGGAAAAGCTTTTTAAGGAAGGAGCAACAGAGGCTCAAAGAATGGATAAAGACTTTCTGGAAGCTTTAGAGTATGGATTACCTCCAGCAGCTGGATTTGGAATGGGATTAGATAGATTAATTTCCTTATTAACTGACTCTCATGCCTTGAGAGAGGTTATATTATTTCCAGTCATGAAACCTAAAAAATAACTATTTAAATTATGTTAGACATTAAATTTATTAGAGAAAATCCTGACAAAGTAAAAGATGGTTGTAGAAAAAAGCAGGTGAAGATTGATATTGATAGGCTTTTACTTTTGGACGGAAAAAGAAAGGTTTGTTTAAGGGAAATAGAGGATTTAAGGGCAAAGAAAAAAAAGATAGGAAGAGAGGATATAGAAAAAGCTAAAAAGGTTAAGGTTTTAATTAAAAAGGCTGAACCAGAACTAAAAAAAATCGAAAAAGAATTTAACGAATTAATGCTTTTAGTGCCCAATATTCCTTTAGGTGGAGTTCCTGAAGGTAAGGACGAAACAGAAAACGTAGTATTACGAGAAGTTGGGAAAAAGCCTAAGTTTGATTTTAAGTTTAAAGACTATTTAGAAATTTCTGAAAAACTCGATTTAATTGATATTAAAAGAGCGGCTAAAACTTCTGGTAGTAGATTCGGCTTCTTAAAGAACGAAGCTGTTTTATTGGAATTAGCTTTGGTTAATTTTGTTTTCAAAGAACTAAGAAAAGAAAACTTTACAGTTCTTATCCCTCCAATTATGATAAAGCCGAAAATGATGCAGGCTATGGGGTATGTAGAAAGAGGGGGAGACGAAATATATTTTATAGAAAAAGATAAATTATATTTAATAGGAACTTCGGAGCAAGCTATTGGACCAATGCATTCGGGAGAAATTTTCGAAGAAAAAGAAATACCTAAAAGATATGCCGCTTTCTCTCCGTGCTTTAGAAGAGAGGCAGGATCTTATGGAAAGGACACCAAGGGGATTTTAAGAGTTCATCAGTTTGATAAGGTTGAAATGTTTGTTTTTGCTCAACCCGAAAAAGCAGAAAAAGAACACAATCTTTTATTATCTCTAGAAGAAAGATTTATGAAAGCTTTAAAAATACCGTATAGAGTAATTCAGATTTGTACGGGAGACCTGGGAGATCCAGCAGCAGCAAAATATGATATTGAAGCTTGGATTCCTTCCGAAAATCGCTATAGAGAAACACATTCTACCTCGACCTGTACGGATTTTCAGGCTAGAAGGTTAAATATTCGTTACAAGAAAAAAGATGGCAAATTAGCTTTTTTACACACTCTTAACGGTACAGGTTTAGCTATAGGAAGGACCTTAATCGCTATTATAGAAAACTATCAACAGAAAGATGGAAGCATAAAGGTTCCCGAAGCCTTGCAAGAATATACTGGATTTAAAAAAATTGGTTAGAAATATCTTATGAATAAAAAGACAGTATTAATTAATGGCCTGGAGACTTATTATGAAATTGCAGGAGTAGGACCTGCGATTTTAATTTTACACGGCTGGGGAGGTTCCTCTAGTTCTTGGTCTAAAATTAAAACAACAATAGCGGGGAACGGATATAGCGTGATTTGTCCTGATTTTCCTGGATTTGGCAAGAGTCAGGTTCCAAAAACAACATGGGGAATATCAGAATACGTAGAGTGGACCCGTAACTTCATGAAATCTTTAAACCTAGATAAAGTTTTTATTATAGGGCATTCTTTTGGAGGAAGGGTTGCTATTAGCCTTACGTCTCATTATCCCGAAAACGTAGAATCGTTAATCCTTTGTAGTTCGGCTGGAATTAAGCACGACCCTAGCTTAAAAACAAAAACAATTTTTAAGTTAGCAAAAATATGGAACGCTATTTTTAGTTTGAAACTTTTAATTGGCATCAAAGATAGGGCTCGAGACTTTTTTTATTTGTTTTTACGTCACAAAGATTATGCTAAAGCTAATTTAGCCATGAAGGAAATTATGAAAAAAGTTTTAGCCGAAGATTTAAGTCCTCTTTTATCTAAGATTAATGTAAAAACTTTAATTGTTTGGGGAGATAAAGATAAAATCGTTTCACCAAAAGATGCTTTTATTTTTAAAGAGAAAATAGAAAAATCGAAATTAGAACTTCTGAGCGGTGTTGGGCATAGCCCTCATTTAGAGGAGCCGGAGAAATTAGCTGATATTATTTTAAAATTTTTAAATTAACAACTATTTGAATTTTTAGTTATGGTTTATTTTTTAAGTTCAATTTGGTTTATCCGTCAAATAAAAGCTACGCTGTTTTGGCTTTATTTGTGGCAATTAAAAAACTATCATATAGGCCGCTTTGTAGATCATTTTAGAACCGAAAAAGGAAAGAGTCTTTTTTTAAATAACATTATTTTTTTAAAAAGCTTAGCTCTTTTAGTTTCATTTTTTTTACCGCAATTCGCAATTATTATTATAGCCCCCTTATATCTTATTGAAGCTGGATGGGCTTTAAGAAAATTTTTTCAAAAAAAAATAAAGAAGCCAATATTTACAGCAAAAATAGTTTTTTTAAGTACAGTATCTTTTATTTTCGGAATTATTTATCCCCTTACAATCATTAAAGAAAAACTCTTTATTACCTATTTATTGTTTTTTGATATATTAACACCACTAATTATTGCTGGGATTGTTTTAATCTTTCAACCCTTAACTGTTTTACTTAAAAATAGAATAATTCAAAAAGCTCGAAAAAAAAGAAAAAAGTTTAAAAAACTATTGGTTATTGGAATTACAGGGAGTTATGGAAAAACATCTACAAAGGAATTTTTATTTAATATTTTATCTAAAAAATTTAAAACTTTGAAAACAAAAGAACATCAAAATTCAGAAATGGGTATTGCTCGTTGTGTTCTTAATGATTTAAACGAGGGGTACGAAATATTTATTGTGGAAATGGGAGCTTATAATAAAGGAGGAATTAAACTGCTTTGCGAGATAGTTAGCCCTAAGGTTGGGATATTGACGGGGATTAATGAGCAACACTTAGCTACGTTCGGATCTCTTAAAAATATTATAAAAGCAAAATACGAATTAATAGAAAGCTTACCTAGCGATGGTACGGCAATTTTTAATGGGAACAATGAAAACTGTCGTCAGTTATATAAGAAAACAAACATACCCAAGCTTTCTTGTGGAACCTTTTCCGTTAAGGAAGATTTACAAAATAACCTTTGGGCAGAAAACATAAAAACAGAAGAAGAAAAGATTTCTTTTGATATTTTATCTAAAGAGGGGGATTCAGCTTTTTTCGAGTTAAAACTATTTGGAGCGCAAAACGTAGAGAATATTTTATTGGCTGTTTCTTGCGCTAAAAAACTTGGAATGTCTTTGAAGGAAATTTCAGAAGCTCTTAAGCAAGAAAAACAACCTCAAGCTATTAGGGTTTTAAGAAAGCCAGACAGTTTTAGTGTGCTTGAGTCTACTTATTCTGCTAATCCAAACGGAGTTCTTTCACACCTAGAGTATTTAAAGGCTTGGACTGGCAAAAAAATTATCGTTATGCCCTGTTTAATCGAATTAGCTCAATCCTCTGAAGAAAATCATCGAAAAATAGGGCAAAAAATTGGGGAAAGTTGTGATTTATGTATAATAACCGCTAAAGAATGCTTTCCTGTAATCAAGAGAGCTGCTACCGAGAAGGGAATAGAAATGGAAAACGTATTATTTATAAGAGATCCATTTAAAATTGCAGAAAAAATAAAAAGTTTTGCCAACCCTAAAGACGTTGTTCTTTTGGAGGGAAGATTACCCGCCGAAACTATAAAGTTATTGGGGTTTTAATTCACCGAAAATTAAAGAAAATTTATGGAAGTTAAAGAGATAAAAGATAAAAAAACTTGGGAAGAATTCATTTCTAATGTTGAAGAAAAAACATTTCTTCAATCTTGGAACTGGGGAGAATTTAATAAAACACTTAAAAGTAAAGTGTTTAGATTGGGTGTATTTAATGGTGGGGAATTAATAGCGGTAGCGCAAAGCTTTGAGATAGTTGCCAAGAGAGGTACTTTTTTGTTTTTACCTCATGGTCCTCTTGTTAAGCAATTAAAGATTGACGAAGAAACACATAAAATTATTTTAGAGGCCTTATTAGTTAAATTAAAAGTGCAAGCCAATAAAAGTAAAGCAAATTTTATTAGAATAGCGCCAGTATGGAAAAGAAACATAAAAAACCTCAGCGTTTTTAAGCGTTTGGGTTTTAAAGTAGCTCCTACGCACATTCACCCAGAATTAACCTGGGAATTAAATATCTTGCCGTCGGAAGAAGACCTTTTAGCTCAAATGAGAAAAACAACTCGCTATCTTGTGAGAAGAGCTAAGAAAAACGAAGATGTCAAAATAGTTAAAAGTCAAAACATTGAAGATATAAAAGAGTTTAGTAGTCTTTATCAGAAAACCAAAGAGCGTCAACATTTTGTACCATTTTCTTTAGAATATTTAACAAACGAATTCTCTTCTTTTTCTTCAGAAAACCAAATATCTGTATTGCTGGGAAAATACAAAGGAGAAATTGTTGCTTCAGGAGTTTTTGTTTATTGGCAAGGAATAGGATTTTATCATCACGGAGCCTCTTCTTTAAAGTATCCCAAAATCCCTGTTTCTTACCTTCTTTTATGGGAAGCGATAAGGCTGGCAAAAGAAAAGGGGTGTAAGAGATTTAATTTTTGGGGAATAGCCCCCATTTCTAATGGATTGAATTACCCCGCCTTTAAAAAACATCCTTGGGCTGGGTTAACTTTGTTTAAAATGGGATTTGGAGGAGAAAGTAAGGAATACGTAAAGACTCAAGACTTTATTCTTTCTAAAAAATATTGGATATCGTTTATAATTGAAAAATTAAGAAAAATAAAGAGAAGACTTTAATCTTTTATATATGGCGAGATATAGAAAACCAAATTCTGTTAAAAGAAAAACCTCGATAATTAAGAGTAAGTTTTTTTGGATTGGAATTTTGGGTCTAATTTCAGTAAGCCTTATTAGTTATTATTTATTTTTCTCAGAAACTTTTCAGATTGAAAACGTTGTTATTCTTGGTAATCAAAAAATTGCAAAAGAAGACATTTTAAAAATAATTGAAGATGAATTTTCAAAAAACAATATTTTATCTCTTAATGAAAATATTTTTCTAGCTAATATTGGGGCTGTAGAGAAGAACATCTTTAAAGAATTTCCTCAAATAGTAGAAATTAAATCTAGTAAAGATTTTCCAGACACATTAAGCTTTAATATAACAGAAAGGGTTCAAATTGCCTGGTTTTGTAAGGTTTCGAGATTACTTAATAGTGAGGGAGAGCAAGAAAGTATTGAAAGATGCTTTTTATTAGATAAAGACGGGGTAATTTTTGAAGAAGTCTCCTCGAGCGAATTAAAACTAGTTAAAATTAAAAACCCTAATTCAGATATTCAATTAGAATTAGGGCAAAAAATGATAGAACCAGAGACTCTTTCCATGTCTTTAGAAGTTTTATTAGGAATAGAGGATTTGGGTGTGCCAGTAGAAGAGATTTTAGTTATTTCAGAAGAAAGAATAGACGTTAAAACCTCGCAAGGTTGGAAAATCTATCTTAATCCTAGAAAAGACTTAGAATGGCAACTTAGAAAATTAAAAGCAGATCTAGATGAATTTATTCCTTTAGAGAAAAGAAAAGACCTAGAATATATTGAATTAAGATTTGGGAATTTAGCTCCGTTTAAGTACCTAGAAAGAGGTAATTAGTCTATATGGTAAATAAAGATTGATTTACCAGCTCTATCTACTGGAGTGTAGTTATCTAGCCATTTATAACAATTTGTTCGGCTGTCTTCAAAATTATTAATTGGTTCTCCTCTACCACTTTGAAGGAAGGTGGCAGATATAGCTAGCCATCCTTTTTTAGGACCTTCTGCACAGACAAGGCTTTCATATTTATCTCCCAAATAATATCTTGGATCTCCTCCGCCAAAAAAATCAACTTTTATTTTTTGAACATCGTGTTCTTCTACCCAGGTAGAAAGTCTTCTTAAGTCTTGACCCCAATCATAATTTGAATCAACAACGTATTTGTACCCGTTATCGGTTCCACCTGCTAATTCATTGAAATATGAAAGATAGTGGGGGAAGGACAGTAAGGAAGATCCGGCATACCAAAACAGTAAAATTCCAATAAGTGAAACCAGTATTTTTTTAGTACCTGGTTTTTTTATTTTTTGGAGTCCTCTTTCTAATCCCAAACTGACTAAAACATAGGTAAAGGGAAGTACCGGTAAAACATGTCTTACTCCAATATTAAGGTTTCCCATAATAGAAGTTCCCCAATATATAAATAAAGCAACAAACATAGAAAACTCAGTGAAGTGAGTTAAAATACAATCCTTTGTTTTATTTATTACGTCTGTACAAAAATCTTTCTTCGTAAAAAATATACTTAAAGATAACGATATTATTGTTAACACACTAAAAGCCAGTGGAGTTTTAAGAACATATACTACAGGAAAATAATACCACCAACTTGTGCCAGAAACTTTGTCTAAGAAATAAACTGTGTTTCCGCAAGCTGTTCTTTGAGTTGCCATTAAAAGACCTAAGAAATAATGACCTAGACCTCTTGTTATTGGTTTATCTGCCATCCAAATACAAAGATCTTTTAGTGGGCCCATAGGAGAGGATTCTAAAATAGTTACTGTATCAGAAAGTTGTCTTTCTACGGGATAGTTTGAGACGTGGAATTGATAAACTGGCATAATAACAAAAACTACTCCTATTATACCTATTAACACAGCAAGGCTAAGATATTTCAGAAGACTCTCTTTCTTTAAAAGGGCATATACTATTGTGATGATTCCAAGAAAAGGAATTAAAAGAGCCAAAGAGTACTTGAAAAGCATGCAAATTCCAAAAACAAGACCAGTTATAATTACATTCTTTTTACTTGGATCTTTAAGAAACTTTATCCAGAAATAGGCAGACAGAACAAATCCTAGTGCTGCTCCAATATCTGTGGTTACTAATCTGCCGTGAGCTAAAAGGTTTGGAGAAAAAGCAAAAAGAGCTAAAACAAAAAGAGATACATTGTTCCCAAACTCTTTTTTTGTCCACCAAAACAGAAATCCTCCTAAGAAAACAAGCATTAATAACATTGGAAATCGAGCCCAAGATACCATTTGGTCTGGATTATTTCCAGAATTAAATAAGAGCTCCCAACCATACCACCATTGTCCATTCACTGGTTCAGTCCAAGCTTCACTAGTTTCAGGGAAGGTAACATCTAAAAACAAAAGAGGAAAAGCAGCTAAGTCTTTAATTAAAGGTGGATGTTCTGGATTTATCCTAAAATCTCTTTGAGATAAATAAGAATAGCCAGCTGGAATATGAGACAACTCATCCATCGTTATAGAGTCTCCTTGAGAGCTTAAAAATGCTAAGCAAAACATTATTGAAAGTAAACCTAAAGCTAAAATATTTGTTGTTGTTTTTGACATATTTAATTTATTATTTTATATACTGAAAAACTATTTTTGTTTTCGACATTTCCGTTTGGAAACATTATTTTAAAATTATCAAAAAGAGCTTCGTCTGGAGACATTGGTATAATTACTGTCGGTCGGTTGTTTGTTTTGATTTCATTTATCTCTGTTGGCAATAAGTACGTTGACTGAGTTTCTCCGTATTTTATATTTTCTAAAAACATAACAGTTTGAGCTGATACTGGGGTGCCATCAGGCCAGGGGATGGGAACACCAGACTGATTAACTATTACAATTTTCTGAGTTTCTATAGGAAGGGAGTTTAAATAATCTGCAATCTCTACATAGTTTTGGGAAAAACCATTTTTGGTTTCCTGGTGTGTTCCCCAAATATTAAAATACTTATTAAACTGGGCTGATGTTAAAATAAGGAAAAACAAGAAACATAGAGTTATAATTGTAGTTTTGTTTTTTATTTTAATATCTATCTTCTTGTATACATAAAGAAATCCAACAGAAGCAAAAATATAAGCTATAGGAATTACTCCAATACTTCGTAGGGCGTGTGGAACTCCTTCGTAAGTTAACATTCCCGGTAATAGCATAGTAAAAAACCAAGAGAATAAAAAGAGGGGAGCAAATAAAGATTTATTATTAGTAGATTTTTTAAGTTTTTTAATTATTAGAAAAATACCTATCAAAAACAACAGTCCTACTGGCCAAAGTAGCTGAGGGGAAGTGGCAAGGTTATGCCTCCAGTTTCCGTCTCCCCAAAAATTAAACATTCCCAAGTGTGAGATAAAACTAATAAATAAAGCTTTAATTGGGTTTGGTTGAGCAAAAATAGATACACCGGTAGTTCGGCCAAAAAAATCTGCTGGTTTTCTTAAGAAGTAAATTCCTATTGGTAAAGCTGTAAAAAATGTAGATAATAAATTTAAAATAGAAAATTGAAAAAACTGTTTTTGATTATCCTGGTTTTTATAGATTATCCACCATAAACCAAAAGCACTAGCTAAAAGAAACACGATCATTCTAAAGGCAATGTATGTATAGAATCCTAAACCTAAAATTATTCCTGAAAAAATGAAATTAGCAATTTTCTTTGTTCTAAATCCTTTTATTAAAAAGTAAAAGGAAAATACAGCCAGAAAGGGGACTAAAATTCCACGAAAAGCTATGCGAGAAAAATTTATATGCCAAAAGGAAATAGCAAGAAAAAAGCTAGATAAAAGAGCAAGGCATTCTTTATTCTTTGCATTCTCGCTTTCAGGATCAACGGAAAACAACTCTTTTGTTAGTAGATATAATCCCAGAACTGTTGAAATGCCAAAAAAAGCTGAAATAAACTTTAAGGACCAAATAGATGGTCCAAAAATAAGAAAAGAAAGAGATAAAAGCCAGATATAAAGTCCCTCTCTACCATTATTATCAGGATAAAAGATTTTAAAATCGTTATTTTTAAGAGATTCGAGAGCGTTATTTCCATTAATTGCTTCGTCTGGATAGACTCCTGGAGGAATAGAACTTAACCCCCATAACCTAAAAAAAGCGGAAACCGCTATTATACATATAAGTAAAAGAATTGCCTGTTGTTTGTTTATAACCATTTCTTTTTACGAAAATAAGCTATCATTCCTCCCATAATAATGGCCATTATTAGAAAAATAGCCCAAAAACCAATAGGTGAGTGCATAAAAGGAAGTGATGCTGGGAAATTCATCCCCCAAATAGAAGAAATTAAAGTGAGCGGTAGTAAAATAACCGAAAACACGGTTAATATTCGCATAATCTCGTTAGTTCTAGTGGAAAGCATTGATTGGTTTACGTCTTCTAGGGCCAAAATAACCTCTTTTTGGCTTTCTAGGTCGTTTGAAATTTTATCGTAAATTCCCAAAAGATCAGAAAAATATGGTGAAAGTTCGTTTCCGAAGAAATTTAGACCCTCTTCTAGTAGAGAATCAAGTATTTCGTTTTGGGGGTTAATAATTCTTCGAAAATTAATAATATCTGTCTTTACTAAAGAAATTTCTAAGACCATTTCTCTTTCTTTACCACTAAAAATCTCTTTTTCTATTTCCAGTGTTTTTTTATTGATTTTTTCTAATTTTATAAGACAATTCTTCCAAGCACTACTTAAAACATAGTAAAGAAGCTGGCCAATTCCCTCAGACATATATGTATTTCTTTTTTCGGCGTAACTTCGGCAATCTTTGAAAAGTATTTTAATTGGAGAGATTGTTTCGTGATGACAGGTGATTAGAGTGTTTTTAGTAGCAATAATATTTAATTCTCGAGAAGTAGTTCTTCTTTCTTCTCTACTGTATATGGGAAAATGAAGAACCATAAAAATATAATCTTTATGGTGTTCTACGCTTGCCCTATAACTTGGATTTAAAAGCTCATCTAAAACTAAGGGATGAAAATTAAATTTTCTTTCCAAAAAATTAATATCCTTCTGGGTAGGTTTTTGAATATCTATCCAAGTAAACTTTTTTTCTTTAATAACTGTTTTCATTATATTATTTTACTATATTTTTTAAAAAAGCAATAATTATCTGCTGTGGATTTTTTTTAAAACGACCCTTTAAGGTAAAAACTTTCCCTGTTTAAAAGTTGGCACTTTGGGGTCTTGACTGCCAATTTTACTCTGCTATAATAAAAGCTGATTTTATTTAAGAGCAATTACTACCAAAATAATTATGATTACCGAAAGACAAAAAATTATCCTAGAAACAGTTATTAGGGAATATGTAACATCTGCCTCTCCTGTTAGCTCACAATTTCTTGAAGAAAGATATGATTTTGGAGTTTGTCCGGCCACAATACGAAGCGAAATGCAAAAGTTAGCTCAAGAGGGCTTTCTTTGCCAGCCCCATACTTCTGCCGGAAGAATTCCTACTGACAAAGGTTATAGATTTTTTGTTAACAAAATCTTAGAAAACGAAAAAATCAAAACAAGAAAAACTTCGAAAGTTGAAGAGGTCTTAGAACAAGAGAAAGAGGATACTTTTAAGTTAATTTTTCACCTTTCAAGGTTTTTAGCAAGAAACTCTTCTAGTTTAGCTATTATTCATCTTTTTCAGAGAGAGCTATCTTGGAAAGAAGGATGGGAGGAAATATTAAAAGAACCGGAATTTGAAGAAAAAGATTTTGTTTCTGGCTTTAGTAAGCTTTTAGAAAACTTTGAGGGTGATTCTGGGCGTATTAGTCCAAGTTCAAAGATTACTATATATATAGGAGAGGAAAATCCCTTTACACGCTCAGACGGTTTTAGCATAATCTCGAGCAGATGTCTTTTTCCTGATAACGAGGAAGGAACTATCTCTTTATTAGGTCCAAAGCGAATGGCATATAAAGAAAACATTAATTTAATTAATTCTGTCGTAAAGTTATTAGAGCAACTTTAAAATAATATGAAAAACAAAGACAAAAAAGCTTTTAAAGAAGAGTTTGAGGAAAAATTAAAAAAGTGCGAAGAGGTAAAAGACAAACATTTAGCTGGATGGCAAAGAGAAAGAGCAGACTTCTTAAATTATAAAAAAGGGGAGAGCGAAAGAGTAGAAGGTATTATAAAATATGCTTATGTAGGGTTAATCTCTAAATTTTTACCAGTTTTAGATAACTTAGATATAGCTGAAAAGAAAATACCAGAAAAATTAAAAAAAGATGTAAACGTAAAAGGATTACTACAGATTAAGGAACAGATTAAAGTTCTTTTTAAGGCGCAAGGGGTTGAAGAAGTAGATTCATTAGGAAAAGAATTTGACCCTAGTTTACAAGAACTTGTGGGGGAAATTGACTTAACTTTAGCTAAAAAAATGATTGGCAAAAAAGCTAAAATAGGCCTAGTTGTTGAGGAAGTTCAAAAAGGATACAAAATACACGGAAGGCTTTTAAGGCCCGCTAAGGTAAAAATAGTAAAATATACTAAAATAAAAAATAAAAAATAAAATTATGGCAGAAGAAAAAAAGATTAAAATTAAAGCAAGAGATAAAGATATTAAGGGATCGTATTCAAACTTAATGCATATCTTTCATACCAGAGAAGAGTTTATATTAGACTTTTTTTTAACCTCACCCCCAGAGGGAATTTTAACATCAAGAGTGATTATGAGTCCTGGACACATTAAAAGAATGTTAAAAGCCCTAGGGGAGAGTTTAGGAAGATACGAAAAAAACTTTGGGAAAATAAATGAAGGAGAGGGGCAAAAAGGAAAAATAGGCTTTAATATAGATAAAAAATAATTAAAAAGATAATAGGTTAATAATTTATATCTTAAGGAAAAATTTCAGAAATTAGCTTAATTTAGAATTATTCAACTGAACATAAAATTATGAGTAAAGTTTTAGGAATTGATTTAGGTACATCTATATCAAAAATGGCTACCGTTTTAGACGGAGAGCCCAAATGTTTAGAAAATAGAGAGGGTTCTGTTTTAACTCCGTCAGTTGTAGCGTTAGCGAAAAATGGCGAAAGGTTAGTTGGAGTTTTAGCAAAAAGACAAGCTATTACAAATCCTGATGGTACGGTTAGTTCTGCTAAAAGATTTATTGGTAGAAGGTACGCTGACCCAGAAATTCAAAAAGAATTGAAAAAACTTCCATACAAAACAAGAGAAAGAAAGGACGGAGGCATTGAGGCTAAAATGGGTGAAAAATGGTATAGCCCTATTCAGATTGCTTCAATGATTTTACAAAAACTTAAATTAGATGCAGAAGAAAGGATTGGTGAAAAAGTAGAATCAGCTGTTGTTACTTGTCCAGCCAACTTTGATGACTCTCAAAGAAAGGCAACCGAAACTGCAGGTGAAGTAGCTGGACTTAAAGTTCTAAGAATAATTAATGAACCAACGGCCGCAGCTTTAGCTTATGGTTTAGGTAGAAAAAAAGCAGAAAAAGTTGTTGTTTATGACTTTGGAGGAGGAACCTTCGATGTTTCTGTTTTAAATGTTTCTCCAGACACCGTAGAGGTTGTAGCAACTGGAGGAGAGCCACATTTAGGTGGAAATGATTTTGACCAAAAAATAATTGACTGGATTGTGGAAAATTTTAAAAAAGACAACGGAATCGACTTATCAAAAGATTCCTTGGCCTTACAGAGACTTAAAGAAGTTTCTGAGAATGTAAAAAAAGAATTATCTTCTGCTATGGAAACAGAAATTAATCTTCCCTTTATTTCTTCTGATGCTTCTGGTCCTAAACACTTGTATTATAAATTGACTAGAGCTCAATTAAACAATATGAGTAGAGATTTAGTAGAAAGAGCTATAGATAGGGTTGATAAAACGCTTAAAGAATCTAAATTGGGAAAAGAAGAGATTGATGAAGTTATTTTAGTTGGAGGAACTACGTTGGTTCCAGCTGTAAAAGAATCGGTTAAAGAATATTTTAATAAAGAACCAAACAAATCTATTAATCCGGAAGAAGTAGTAGCTACGGGAGCTGCTATTGAAGCCGAAATTTTAAGAGCTCAAAAAGAAGGAGATACTCCAGAAGGAGACATAAAAAGCGTTTTATTATTAGATGTTTTACCTCTTTCTTTAGGATTGGAAACTTTAGGAAAAGTAAGTACGGTTATGATTTCCAAGAATACTACTATTCCTACTGCAAAAACGCAGATTTTTTCTACTGCTGCTGATAATCAACCTTCGGTAGAGATTAATATTCTACAAGGAGAAAGACCAATGGCTAGCGATAATAGATCTTTGGGGAAATTTATTTTAACTGGAATTCTTCCAGCTCCAAGAGGTCTTCCTCAGGTAGAAGTTACTTTTGATATTGATGCTAACGGAATTTTATCTGTATCAGCAAAAGACAAAGCAACTAACCTTTCTCAATCTATTAAAGTAGAGGGATCTATTGGTTTATCTAAAGAAGAGGTTGAAAAAATGAAAAAAGAAGCAGAGCTACATGTTGAAGAAGATAAAAAGAAAAAAGAACTTATTGAAGCTAAGAATATAGCTGATAACTTAATTTATACTTCCGAGAAGACATTAAAAGAATTGGGAGATAAAGTTTCTTCAGAAATAAAGAGTGGAATAGAAGGGAAAATAAAAGAGTTGAAAGAAGTAAAGGATGGAACCTCTATGGAAGAAATTAAAAACAAGAGTTCTGATTTATCTCAAGAGCTTCAGAAAATTGGAGCCGAAGCTTATAAAAAAGCTGCCGAAGAAGCAAAGAAAAAACAACCTCAAGCTGAAAATGTAGAGGAAGCTTCTACTTCAGAAAAAGAAGAGCCTGCCAAAGCAGAGGAAGCTTCTACTTCAGAAAAAGAAGAGCCTGCCAAAGCAAAAGAAGGAGATAATAAGGAAAAAGAACAGAAAAAATAAATGAAAGATTATTACAGCGTTTTAGGCGTTTCTAAAAAAGCTTCCAAAGAAGAAATTAAAAAAGCTTATTATAAGCTTGCTCATCAACACCATCCAGATAAGGGTGGTAAGGAAAAAAAGTTTAAAGAGATAAACGAAGCTTATCAAGTTCTTTCGGATAGCAAAAAAAGAAGTCAATACGACCAATTTGGAAGAACTTTTGATGGAGGA
>JAUVBU010000042.1 GCA_030591065.1 bacterium
TCTTTAAAGAAATTATTCTTTCTTAAAAAACAATTGAAAGGTTTTCAATAAAACCCCAAAATCTACAAAAAGATTTCTGTTTTTAAGATAATAGAGATCATACTCAAACTTTTCGTGGCTATCCATTAAAGATCGGCCATATCTAAATTTTATTTGAGCCCACCCGGTAAAGCCGGGTTTTATAATATGCCTAAGATCGTAGTACGGAATTTCATTTTTTAGTTTTTCAATAAACTCAGGTCTTTCAGGTCTAGGACCTACTAAAGAAATATCTCCCTTTATAATATTTATCATTTGAGGAATTTCATCTAAATGAGTTTTTCTTAAAAACCCACCAATCTTAGTAATTCTTTTGTCTTCTTTTTCGGCCCAAATAGCTTTTCCATTTTCTGCCCCCATCTCCATAGACCTAAACTTATATAAGGTAAAAGGCTTCCTGTCTTTACCGGTTCTTTTTTGATAGTAGAAAACATGGCCACGGTCTTCTAGTTTAATTAGAAGAGCAATTAGGGGCCAAAGAGGAAGGGTAAAAACTAAGATAATACTTGATAAAACTATATCAATAAACCTTTTTATTTTAGTATAAAGAGCATTTTCTCCCCCTCTTAAGTTTTCTAAAAACCAAGATTGAGAAATTCTTGATACGGGTATTTTTTCAGTTATTATTTCGTAAGCCTGAGTAAAGTCTAAGAAGGTTACTTTAGCTGGAGTAGAAAGATAAAGAGATTTTAAAAGTCTTGGGTCTGACTCATAATCTTCGGTGAATATTAATGTGTTAATATTCTTTTTTTGAACCTGAAGAAAAAAATCACCGGTCGAATCAATTGAAACTAATTTATATCCTAAATACGGTCTTTTAGATATTTCTTCTTTTAATAGTTCAACTTGGGGTCCATGGCCCAAGATAGCCACTCTATTAACAAAGAAGCTGGAAAACAAAGAATAAAAGAAGTTGCGCCAGATTAAGAATAAAACTCCAAAAATAAAAACATCTAAAAGTAAATTACTTTTAGGAGAAATTCCAAAGATAGGAAGAGTGTAAAAGAAGAGCCCCCCTAAAACTAAGCTTACAAAAATTGCACCTAAGGCACGATTTAAAAAAGATATTTTAGTTTTAATTAAATGTAAGTCATATAATCCAAAAATATAAAAGATAATTAACCAAAAACTATACAAGATAGAAAAGGGCAATATATGTAAAGTAAAGATATCAAAATTAAATCCTCCCGGAAAACTTAAAAGTACTGTTCCGGCTAAAGACAGATAAAGTAAAATAATATCTCCCAAGAAAAGAATGATTTTTTTAAAATTTAAGGCGTAAGACATAAATTTATTTAGAGAAATTAAAAGACTATATATGTTAAACTTAAACGAAAAATAGCTAAAAAGCAAGACAAAAGTTTACAAAAGATTTTTAATTTACTAAGATAGTTAAATGACAAAAAAACTTATAAATACTGCAAACAAAAAATTAGAAAAGATTTGTCTTTCTATTATTACGTTAGGAATTTACTTAACTTTATTTACTCCTTTAATAGTAAGCCGTAGTTCATTCTTTCCCTTTGTTACACCTAAAACAGTTTACTTTAGAGTAATAATTGAAGTTATTTTTGCCTTCTATTTAATTTTAGCTATATGGTTTCCACGATATAGGCCTAAATTAAATCTTTTATCTATATCAATCCTACTTTTTATGGGAGTTTTCTTTTTAACTTCCTATCTAGGTATAAATCCCAACAGAAGCTTTTGGAGTACTTTCGAAAGAATGACTGGAGGCTTTACAATGCTTCACTTGTTAGCTTTCTTTTTTATTTTAACAAGTGTATTTAAAAAAAGAGAAGATTGGGAAAAGATTCTTTCTGTATCTATAATGGCAGGACTCTTACTTTGTTTTCATATTTTAACAGGAAGTAGTCTTTCAGCTAGAGGAGGAGGAACTATTGGAAACACTTCTTTTATGGCAGCCTATTTACTTTTTGATTTCTTTTTTGCTTTAATTTTATTTTTAGAAAGAAAAACAACAGAAGGTAAGATTTTTCCCGGAGTAGCTTTAGCTATATTCTTTCCTATTTTGATGACCTCCACAGCCAGGGGTGCTATTGTTGCTACCTTTACGGGATTGTTTTTATTCTTCTTGGGATATTTATTCCTTTCGGGAGATAAAAAATTAGTAAAAATTGGAATTTTACTAATTTTATCTTTAATTATTTTAGGAGTAGTTGCTTTTATGTGGAAAGCTTCCTTAATTGAAGAAAAATTCAATGTTTTATTACAGCAAATGAATTCTAGGTTTGTAGTTTGGAGTCAAGCCTGGCAGGGAGTTTTAGAAAGACCAATCTTTGGATGGGGTCCCGAAAACTTTAATGTTGTTTTCTGTAAGTTTTTCGACCCTTGTTTATTTACCAGAAAATGTGGAGGAGAGGTTTGGTTTGATAGGGTACATAATATTGCCTTTGATACCTTGATTGCTTCGGGAGTAGTTGGACTTATCAGTTATTCATTTATGTATTTTTCGACTATAATTGTACTTTTAAAAACTTATCTTAAAGAAAAAGAAAACCTTTATTCTTTTATTGGAATAGCTGTTTTATTAATTATCTATTTCTTTCAAAACCTTTTAGTGTTTGATATGATTTCCAGTTATGTGGTGATGTTTTTAAGTTTTGCTTTTGCTGATTTCTTAATAA
>JAUVBU010000041.1 GCA_030591065.1 bacterium
CAATGTAGTTTCTGGCTTGAACTGTGGATATTGTGGGGGCATAAGTAGAAGGTCTACCGATTCCATTTTCCTCTAAAACCTTAATAAGACTTGCTTCGTTATATCTAGCCGGCGGTTGAGTAAAGTGCTGTAGGGGAAATAATTCTATTAATTTTAATATTTCGTTGTTTTCTAAGGTTGGCAATTCGTTTTCTTTAAACTTTACAGGATAAACTTTAAAAAAACCTTCAAACTTTAATGTTTGCCCAGAAGATCTAAAGGTGTAATTATTTGCTTTAATATCAGCCTTAACAGAATCAAAGATTGCCGGAACCATCTGAGAAGCCATAAACCTTCCCCATATTAATTCATAGAGCTTAGCCTGGGCTTCGTTTATACTTTTTTTATTTTTCTTATCTTCTTCAAAAGAGGCAGGATCTTTATCTGGATAGGTTGGCCTGATAGCTTCGTGAGCTTCTTGAGCATTTTTCCTTTTAGTTTTAAATGTTCTTAAATATCCTACCCAATATTCTTTTCCGTAATTTTTAATAATAAAGTCTTTAGCAGCTAATAGGGAAATATTAGATAAGTTTAGAGAATCTGAACGGTGGTATGTAATTAAACCTCTTTCATATAAATTTTGAGCAATCCGCATTGTAAACTTTGATGGGAAATGAAATCTTTTCCAGGCTTCTTGTTGAAGGGTGGAAGTCATAAATGGTGGAGGAGGATTTTTCTTTACCTCTTTTTTTCTAACATCTATAATTTTATATTCAGCATCTTTTATTTCTTCAAGGATTTTTTCTGATTCCTCTTTATTTTTAATATCTAATTTTGAAATAGATTTTTCATTCTTTTTTACTAAGATTGCTTTAAAGTTTTCTTTTTCTTCATTAGACCCAGAAGATTTTTTAACTAGGGCTTCTACGCTCCAATACTCTTCCGCTTTAAATTTTTTAACTTCTTCTTCTCTCTCTACGATTAGTTTTACTACAACAGACTGAACTCTTCCGGCTGACAACCTTCTGACAATCTTTTTCCATAAAAGAGGGGAGAGTTTATATCCTACTAATCTATCTAAAACTCTCCTGGCTTGTTGAGCATCAACTAATCTCATATCAATCTTTCGTGAGTTCTTCAAAGCTTTTTCGATGGCTGGCTTAGTAATTTCGTGAAAAACAATTCTTTGATAGGAATCTCCAGTTTTTAATATTTCATTTAAATGCCAGGCAATACTTTCTCCTTCTCTATCTTCATCTGTTGCTAAGATGAGGGTGTCAGCGTTTTTCAACTCTTTTTTTAAGGCCTGGATTGTCTTTTGGGCTTTTTTCATTACAATATATTTTGGCTTGAAATCATCATCTACTCCTAATTTACTTCTGGGAAGATCTCTAACGTGACCGTAAGAAGATAGAACTTTATATCCATCGCCTAGGAATTTTTTAATAGTTGTAGCTTTTGTTGGACTCTCAACAATAATTAATTTCATGTTTTATAGTTTTGACACTAAATATTCAAGGGTTTAAATTTACTATTTTTGGGTGAAAAAAGACTGTTGTTTTTGTGTTGTTTTTAGTTGTTCTAAAATATCGTCACTATTTTCTATTAATTTTGCTCCATTTTTGATTAAGTAGTGGCAGCCTTTAGAGTTTAAAGAATAAATAGACCCAGGAAGAGCAAAAACTTGAACTCCTTGTTTTTTTGCCCAGTTAGCAGTAATTAGTGCTCCAGATTTTTGCTTTGCCTCAATTACTAATACTCCTACCGATAGTCCAGATATAATTCTGTTTCTTTCTGGAAAGGTAAATTTCGAACCTCTGTTTCCAGGAGGATATTCAGAAACCAAGCAACCACCTGTTTCTAGAATTTTTCTTGATAGCTCTATATTTGATTTTGGATAAATTGATTTTTCGTCTAGCCCTGTACCCAAGACAGCAATAGTTCTTTTTCTTTTTTTAACTACAGCAAGGTGAGAATAAGTATCAATTCCAGTGGCTAAACCAGAAACAATCGTGAAGTTTTTTTCGGTTAAATCTTCGGCTATTTTTGTAGTTACCTTTTCTCCATAACTTGTACAAAGTCTTGTTCCAACAATAGCAAAACATTTTTCATTTGGCAAAAGACTCCCTTTAAAATAAAGTTTTTTGGGAGCTCGTGGAATTTTTTTAAGAGCTTCAGGGTATCCTTTGTCTTTTATGGAAACTATTTGAATTTTGTCCATAATATTTAAACTATAACAATAATTGTAAAAATTTAAAACTTTTTGCTTTTATTTATTTTTCCATTTTTTGTTTTTGACGAAAAACTTCCTCGGAAAGAATTTGGCAATATAAGTTTAACCCTATTCGGTTTATACTCCCGGACTGTTCTTTACCTAAAATATTTCCCGCTCCTCGCATTTCTAAATCCCTTAAAGCTATCTGGTATCCTGAGCCTAGAGCTTGAGATTCTTTGAGGATATCTAGTCTAATTTTTGCCTGCCCAAACTTTATTTTTTTTAGTTTTCGCTTGAGATCTTTTTTAGGTAAATATTTAAGGTCTAGCTCTTTATCTTTTTTCTTGAAGAGTTTCGGGGGATATAAAAAATAAGCAGAAGCTTTAATGTGCGATCGTCCAACTCGACCCCTTATTTGGTGAGCTTGAGCTAATCCTAATCTTGTCCCATCTTCAACTATTAGTGTGTTAACGTTAGGGAGATCAATTCCGCTTTCTATAATTGTGGTAGCAATTAAAACATCAATCTTTTTTTGTTCAAAATCTGTCATAATTTCAATGATTTTTTTCTCCCTTAATCTTCCGTGAGCGATACCAAAGTTAGCGTTCGGTAAA
Organism: bacterium; assembly: GCA_030591065.1. GTDB lineage: Bacteria > Patescibacteriota > Minisyncoccia > Minisyncoccales > JANBVM01 > JAUVBU01. The sequence continues at coordinate 2,809 of JAUVBU010000041.1, forward strand.
AGTTTTTGTAGAAACTTTTTAGTTATTTCAATTGTTTCTATTCTATTATGTAGATAATAGACTTGTCCTTTTCTAGAAAGCTCTTCTTTTATTGCTTTTTTAATTACTTTTTTAGAGAAAGGTAAAACAATAGTATTAACAGGTAATCTTCCTGGGGGAGGAGTTTTAATTAGACTTACATCTCTTAAGGAAGAAAGAGATAAATAAAGAGTTCTAGGTATTGGGGTTGCCGAAAGAGATAATATATTGAGGGCAGCTC
>JAUVBU010000007.1 GCA_030591065.1 bacterium
CCTCTTTAATAGCATGAACAATAATTGAAAAATTATCGTTTAACAAAATTAAGTCCGATGCTTCTTTGGCTACTTCGGTTCCTGACCCTAAAGCAACTCCCACGTCAGCCTTTTTAAGGGCTGGGGCATCATTTATACCATCACCAGTCATAGCTACGACCTCTCCTCGGTCTTGCCAGGCTTGAACTATTCTCAGTTTATGTCGAGGTTCTACTCGAGCATATATTTTGGTTCTATCTAATACCTTTTCGAACTCTATATCTGAAAGGTCATCCATATCTTTTCCTTCTAAAATATTCTCTTTCTTTATTTTGAAACCAATTTCTTCAGCAATTGCTTTTGCGGTTAATTTGTGGTCACCCGTAACAATAATTGTTCTTATTCCCGCCCGATGACAATCTTTAATTGCTTTCCTTGCTTCTTTTCTTAAAACATCTTTTAATGTAATAAACCCTCCGAGGGTAAGATTGTTTGCTTCTGTTTTTAATTTCTCTTCGCCCTTAAACTCAAAATCCTTATAAGCTGTAGCTACTACCCTTAATCCTTTCCTAGTAAATCTTTTTAATTTATCTTCTAGCTGTTTAGTGTAGTCGTCTGTTATAGGTAGTTTTTTTCCATTTATCTTAACAAATTGACAACGTTCTAAAACTTTTTCAGGAGCTCCACAAGCATATAAAAATTCTTCTTTATTTTCTCTTAATGCTGCAATAATAAATTTATCAATTGTATTAAAAGGAACCTCAGCTATTTTTTTAATAGCTTTGTTTAAAGGATTAATAATTCCTTTTTCTAGTCCTTCCATTAAAAGAGCTTTATCTGTAGCTCTTCCTCGCAGAACCCATTCTTCTTTGGGAGAAGATAAATTTTCAATAAAGGCCTCTGAAACCAAAGATGCAATTTTAATATTTAAAATAGTGGCCTCTTCGTTGTGTTTATTTCCTAAAACCTCATCAGCTGTTACGGTTTCGCTTACCTTCATTTTACCCTCGGTTAGCGTTCCTGTTTTATCAGTACAAATAATAGATGTACTTCCCAGTGTTTCAGCAGAGGAAAGCTTTCTAACTAAACCTCCTTTCTTTAAAATCCTTTGCATTCCAAGAGCTAAAATTACCGTCATTGCTACTGGTAATCCTTCGGGAATAGCAGCTATAGCCACAGCCACAGAAGTAATAAACATTTCGGTCATATCTTTTCCATTTAAAATTCCTTCAATAAAAAGAGCGATACAAAGAACTCCAATAGCTATACCTACAGTTTTTGAGAAGCTAGCTAATTTTTTTTGGTAAGGAGTTTTTTCTTCTTCAGACTCTTTAACTAATACCGCTATTTTTCCGATCTGAGTTTCAATTCCAGTTTGTACGACTAATGCCTTTGCCTTTCCGTCTTCTACTACAGTTCCCATATAAACCATATTATCTCTGTCAGCTAGAGGTGTTTTTTTTGGTAAGATGGTTGCTTCTTTTTCTGCCGAAAGCCATTCGCCCGTTAAAGCCATTTCATTTATTTTTAAATTAGTACTCTCTATTATTCTTCCGTCAGCTGGGACTCTGTCTCCAGGATTCAATATAATAATGTCTCCCGAAACCACGTCTTTTGAGTCTATTATTTTTAAGGATTGATCTCTTAACACTTCTACTTTATGAGTAACTGCTTTTTTTAATTTCTTTAAAGCTTCCGAGGCCTTACTTTCTTGAATATACCCCACAAGGGTATTTAAAAAAAGAGCGCCAAAAATAACTATGGCGTCTGTAGTTTCTTTTAAAAACAAAACAACAACTCCTGATATTAACAGAATGTATATTAGGGGACTCTTAAACTGTTCTAAAAATATTTTTAACTTTGATAGAGATTCTTTTTCAGGAAGTTCGTTTTTCCCGAATTCTTTTTGATAAAGCCTTACCTCTTCTTCGTTTAGTCCATCCCTACTATTAGTTCTTAATATTTTTGCGACTTCTTCTACTTCTAAGTTGTGCCAAAAAAAATTTGTCATGAATTCATTTTACCGTAAAAGAAAAGTAAAAAAAAGAGCCTGAGCTCCTTAATAAGTTTAAATATTGGTGACCCTACCGGGAATCGAACCCGGGTTGCGAGATTGAGAATCTCGCGTCCTAACCACTAGACGATAGGGCCTTTTTATATATCTTATTATATTAATTAATCACAAAAAATCAAACTGTTTTTTAGTTTTTTAGCTAAAAGTAAATTTATTCGTAATCAGGTGGAATCTGATATTGATGAATAATGTACTCTGCTAGCTCTCGGAAAACTGGAAGAGCTGAATACTCAGCTGTTTTAGTTTCGGGGTTATCTAATTTTACTAAAATCAAAAACTGAGGATTAAAAGCTGGAGCATATCCAATAAAAGTTTGAACTGTTTTTTCTGAATATCCTTTTTGGTTTATCCCTAGGGCTCCAAAAGAAACTTGAGCCGTTCCAGTTTTTCCTGCAATAAAATATCCTGGAATTTTTGCTTTCTGAGAAAATCCTTTTTCGGTAACACTTACCAACATGGCGGTTAATTGGGAAGAGGTTTTAGAGGAAAGTATTTTTGTACTTTTTTGTTCTACTTCTTCTCCAAAAAATTTAATATTTTTATTTTGATCTATCGCTTTTTCAACCACGTATGGGTTTATTAATTTTCCTCCATTAGCAATAGCACAATAAGATTTAATTAATTGAATTGGAGTTATCTCAATTCCTTGCCCAAAAGATGCCGTAGCGAAATTAATTTCTCTTCCTTTTTTCATTACTTCGTTACTAGAATATGTTTCTCCTAAATCAATACCACTAGGCTCTAAAAAACCGAACTTTTTTATGTATTTTAAAAATAGAGTTTGACCTAATTGTTTTTGAGCAAAAACAGCTCCGGTGTTAATTGATTTTTCTAAAACATTAGTCATTGATTGCTCGCCGTAAATTCTTTGGTTGTAATTATAAATAGGGGTTGGATATCCCGTAATTTTAACAGAGCCCTCATCTACATATTTAGTTTCAGGAGTAATCTTTTCTTCTTCTATAGCAGCTGCCATAGTAATAGCTTTAAAAACAGATCCTGGTTCAAATAATTCTTGAGTAGTTTTATTTTTAAATATAGCTAAATCATCTGAGGCCTGCTTTTCATAATAGTTTGGATTAAAGTTTAACAAATGAGCCATCGCTAAAACTTTTCCCGAAAAAGGTTCAACCACAATAATTTGGCCATCTTCAATATTAAAGTTTTCTTTTGCCTCTTTTAAAAACTTTTCGGCTTGAAATTGAATATTATAATCAATAGTTAAGATTAAGTCAGACCCCTGTTTTTTTCTTAAAAAACCACCCTCACTGTCTAAAAGATCGTTATATTCTTGTTCTAGTCCATACTGACCCTCTCCTTCGCTTGCCAAAAAACCAACAATTTGAGAAGCCATTTCTTCTTGCGGATAATATCTTCCTAGTTCCTTTTCGATATATACCCCTTTAATATTTAATTGATTTATACTTTCTGCTTCGGTAAAACTTAACTTTCTAGCTAAAACTAAATAAGGAAGGTCTTTCCCTAAACTCTCTAGTAAAAAGTCTTTATCTAAATCAACAACATTACTAATGTCTTCTGTCGTCTTTTCTATATCTTCAATTTCGGGGGGTCGAACAACTAAAAAAGGCCAGTCTATATTTATAGCTAAAGATTCTCCATCTTTTAAAAAAATATTTCCTCTGTTTCCACTAGAATTAACCGTAGAAAAATGAAGCCCCTGAGAAAGAGCTTTATAGTGTCCTCCTTGAGTAATTTGAAGTTGAAATAAGCGGCCAGTGATGGTCGCTAATATAGCAAAAAAAATAAATAATACAGAATTAATTCTCCAATTTTTCATTTAATAGACAAAATCTTTTTCCAAACACCCCCTAACCTATTGATTTTTAATGAGAGACACTAGCAACAGAACTATCTAGCAGTCTAACATACTTTATGTTTTCTGACTTTACGAATCTACTTCCATCGATATGTTCGTCAATATTAGATAAAGAGTCCATTTTAGAAAAACTAATATCCAAGAATTTATTGTTTTCGGAAAGTGTACTTAGTCTTTTTCTGTAATTCTGAGTTAAATAAATCTCCTGACTTAGAGCTCCAACTTGAACAATATAAGAAACTGAAAGTAATAAAGTTATAATTATTGTTGGAACCCATAGGGTAATGTTTAAGTTTAGATTCTTAGTCATATTTTTTCTGCTACTCGAAGCTTTGAGCTTCTTGCGCGAGGATTACAAATAATTTCTTCTTGGCTTGGCCTAATTGGCTTTTTTGTTAAAATTTTTATTAAACCTTTTTTCGACTCTTCTCTAAAATAATTTTTAATAATTCTGTCTTCTAAAGAATGAAATGAAATTACTAAAATTTTCCCCCTTTTTTCTAAAACACTTAAGGCTTGGGGTAATGCTTTTTTAATACTATTTAGTTCATCGTTTGTTGCTATTCTTAGTGCCTGGAAGGTTCTAGTAGCAAAATGAAGTCTTTGATATCTATACCTTGAAGGAATAGCTTTCCAAATAATTTCGACTAAATCAAATGTTTTTTTAATTTTTTTCTCTTTTCTATTTTCAACAATATGCCTACTGATTCTTCCTGAAAATCTTTCTTCCCCATATTCTTTTAAAATTTCTTTGAGTTTTTGTTCTGGCCATTCATTGACAATATCTTTTGCTGTTAACGTTGAAGCTTTTTTGTTGTATCTCATGTCTAACTCCTCGTTGCGTAAAAAAGAAAACCCTTTTTTACTTTCCTCTACATGCCAACTTGAGAATCCTAGATCAAACAATATTCCAGAAAAAGATTTGATTTTTGTTTTCTTAACAACCTTTTTTAAATTTACATAAGAATCATTTACTATAGTCAATCTATCTATATGTAATTGTAAAAGTCTTGAGTAGAGTTGAGGGTCTAACTCTAAGCCTAGAACCTTTCCGTTTGGTTTAATTTTTTCCAGTACCGATAAGCTGTGTCCTGCCTCTCCTAGCGTTGCATCAATAAAGTTTTGATTAGGCTCAGGGTTTAAATATTCTAGTATTTCTTTTTTAAGAACAGGTGTATGCATAATAGTAATAGATTAGATTCCAAGTTCTTGAGCCATATCCCCTATTTCTTTTTCTGTTTTATCTTTATAGGTTTTCCAGCTCACCTTGTCCCATACTTCTATTTTATTTGATAACCCCACTACAACTACGTCTTTTTTAAGTCCAGCATATTCTTTTAAGTAATCTGGTATTAAAATTCTTCCCAACTTATCAAGGGTTATGTCAACCGCTCCAGAAAGCATCACTCTTACAAATCCACGAACATTAACCCTACTACTTGGCAACTCTTCTAATTTCTTAGCTACCTTTTTCCATTCCCCAAGAGTATAAACGGTTAAACACTTATCTATTCCCTTGGTAACAATTGCTTTTTTACCTAAAACCTTTCTAAACTTAGAAGGAATAGCCACTCTTTTTTTATGATCTATTATATATGAGTATTCTCCGATGAACATAATGGTATCTTTAAGCTTATTCTTAAGTAAGTAGAGGCCATACTCTTCCAGTTATCCACAGATTCAGCTACTTATTAACATCTTTATCCACAATTCCCCACTACACTTAGTTTATCTTATTCATTAAGTTGCCGTCAACTTGTAAAAAGAAACCTTTAAAATGAACCTAAAAGAGCTCTTTTATACACAGGTTTTCCACTTCTCTAAAAACAAAAATCCCCTATTTTTATAAGGGGAAAATAATCATCTTTTTTATTCTCTATCTTTTATTTCTTGTTCTTATGGGTTAATTTTTATTTCAAAGGTTTCTGGATCAATTTCTATTTTATCTCCTTGTTTTATTTGGTTACTTAAAAGAGCTTTGGCTAAAACATTACCAAGCTTATCTTGAATAACTCTTTTTAATTCCCTTGCTCCAAACTTTGGGTTATATCCAAGCTTAACTACTTTTTCTTTTATTCCTTCTGTAATAATAAAATTAATATCTTTTTTGCGTAAGTTCTTCTTTAGTTTTTTAAGTAATAAATGACTAATCTCTAAAAGATTTTCTTTACTTAACGCTTTAAATAAAACCACTGCATCAAATCTATTAATAAACTCTGGTCTAAATATTGCTCTTTCGAAAAGAGAGTCTAGGAGCTTACCTTTAATTTCTTTCATCTCCTTCTTTTCTTTAATAGCTTCCAATATCATTAAGTACCCGGCGTTAGAGGTGGCAATAATAATGGTGTTTTTAAAATCGACACTTCTTCCCAACCCATCCGTTAACGTCCCCTCATCTAAAACTTGTAAAAAAAGATTTAAAATATTTGGATGTGCTTTTTCTATCTCATCTAAAAGAATTAATGAAAAAGGATCTTCTTTAACTTTCGTAGTTAATAACCCTTCCTCTTTAGAGGAACCTATTAGCCTGGCGATATCTGAAACACTCTGGAATTCTGACATATCAAGCCTTATCATTCTATCTTCAGAGTTAAAATAAATTTCTGCTAAAGATTTAGCGGTTTCAGTTTTTCCCACCCCTGTGGGTCCTAAGAATAAAAAGGTTCCTATCGGTCCCTTTTTAATTGTAACCCCTGTTCTAGCACGCCTTAAGGCAGAAGAGAGCTCTTTTACTGCCTCGTTTTGATTAATGATACGCTGATGAATCAGCTCTTCCATATTTAACAAAATCTTTTTTTCCTTATCCTCTATTTCTCCAATAGGAATTTGGGTTTTATCTGACATTATTCTTGCTATATGGCTTGGTAAGAGAAATTTACTTTTTGTAAAATTAGCAGCATAAACAATGGATTCATCTAAAAGATCAATAGCTTTCTTAGGAAAAGGAACTGAGGCCATATATTTTGCGGTATATTTAATAATATCTCTAATCGCAGGATAACTAACAAATATTTTATACTTTGCCTCTAAGAAAGGGATTTGATTTTCTAAAACTCTCATGGTGTCTATTTCCGAAATTTCTGAAATTTCAACTTTCTCAAAAAGACCCAATATAGAAGTGTTGGGTTCAATAAACTTATGAAGCCCTGAATAGTTTGTGATTGCTATCATTTGAAAGCTAGGTAAAGACAAATAAGAAGAAATAACACCAGAAAGGTTTATTATCCCAGGTCTTGTTTCTTGGCCTATATAATTATGGAAATCATCGATAACTAAAATAACATTTTTACAAAAAACAACCTCTTTAAAAATTTCGTCTAAAATCATTTCAGCTTTTTCCCTTGATTCTGCTATTGAAAGAATAGACGCAACGTCAAGAGATATAACTCTTTTAAGGTTAACTTGAGCAGAACTTAGCCCAGAAAGAGACCTTCTGGCAAGTTCCTGTATTAATTTCATTCTTCCTTGTCCTGGTTTTCCAACCAATAAAACATTGTTTATTTCGTTTCTGCTTAGAATTCTTTCTATAGCAGACATTTCCTTTTTCATTCCAACTATCTCTCTAAATCCTTTTGCCTTAACTATATCAGACCAATCAGTAGAAAACTTATCTAAAGTAGGAGTGTATCCTGAAGCCCAATCACTAGCTATAGATCCCCCCTTAGCTAAGTTTTTGTATTCCCAAAACCTTTCCTTTCCTTTTTTTCGTTTTTCTAGATCTTCAACCCACCAGCAAATATTTGTAACGTCTTCAGCCTTAAGGCGAGCTTCAATTAAAATCTTTTGAAAAACTCCGTTGTTTTTGGCTAAAGCAGAGAGAAGATCCCTACTTTCAATTCTTAAGTGGTGTTTCTTCTCAGCAATCTTTAAGGCGTCTAAAATTGTATCTTGAAAATCTTTAGAAAACTCAGGAACCCATTTTTTTCCTTTAAAGTTCTTTAACTCTTCCTTTAATATTTTTTTAGTTTTATTTAAATCTAAAAGTAGTCTAGAAAAAATAAAGTCTAACTTTTCGGTTTCCTTTAAAAGAAAAAAGAAAAGAATCGTTGAATTAATTTTTATCGTTTCTTTTTTTACTTCAGCTTCCTTCTCCTCTTTTTTAAAAGGTATATCTGGATTAGCTTTCGCAAATTTAATAGTTTTATAAATTATTTTTGCAGCCTTAAAATCTAAAACTTCAGCAACGTTAAGCTTTTTAGGATTAGCAATAAGTTGCTTAATAGTAATTTTAATTTTAGGCTTTTTAAATTTTAAATCTAAAAAGTAATGATTAAGTTTACAAATAAGATTTAAGTTAAAAAAGAGGAGTGATAGTCCTAATAATTTACGATTTAAATATAAGGAAAAGCTATTTGATAAAAAACCGTATGAAAAAAAGAAGAAAGTAAAAAGAAAAAGCGCAGAAGATAACTTCTTTAAAATGTTTACGAAATTAAAATTCAATACTTTATCCCAAACCACTCTTCTGAAAATAGTTGTTTTTTTAAGATTAAAATAAACCATAAACTATTAAAAATTTCTAATCAAAGACTTAAAAGTCTAATACCGTGATAAGTACTAAAGAATAAAAAGACGGGAATCATAAACCAAGCCAAGAATATTAAAAAGCCAACTAATAATATGGTTGCTTCAAATAAAATTCCGACAATTATTAAGCCGGTTCTAAAAAAAGCTCCTAAAAATCTGAAAATTAAATTAGAGAAAAGTGTTTCGAAATAAGAACTAAAACTAAACCCCCTAGCGTAAGTCATACTATATTTTTTCCAGGGAGAAAAAAGAGTTTTAATAAGTCGCGGGGTAGAAAAATAATCTAATCCAAACCTAAGGAAATTCTTCCAAGCAAGCAAAATGTTTTTTGGTGTTTCGTAAAAATACCAAGAAATCCAATTTAAAAGTATTTCTTGCATAAAACTATTTTTTAATTAATTTAATACCTAAGCTAGCAACCTGATTACCTCCTAAAATTAAAATTCCTGCTCCCATTGTCCAAACTACTAAATCTAGGGTTTTAGAGATGCTTTCGGCTGGTAATAATTCTTTGAGCTCCCTCATCATCATTTCAACCATTTGAGACTGGCTCGGTAATCCATCGTTTAATGTTTCTGGTTCGGTTTTTACTATTTCAAAGTCAAATATTTCTGGGGCTTTTTCTTTTCCGGTAAAGATATTATAAGTAAAATTTATTGTGAAAAGAATTATAAAGATTCCCATCAAGAAGGTCCCCCATCCAATTGTTTTAGTAGTGTCCATAATTTAATATTTTTAAGTTTCTTTGTGTTATTGTATCTTATATTTCTATTTTAGCAAAACGATACTTTTTAAACTGGTCCTTATAAAATTTAGCTTTCTTATAGTCATTTTCCTTTAAAATTTTCTTAATTTCGGGAACTTGCAAGGGGTCAAACTCAAGATATATTTTTCCGTTTTTCTTTAAAAATCCTTGAGCTGATCCTAAAAACTTTCTAATATGTTTCAATCCTTTTTTACCAGAAAAAAGAGCTTTCAGTGGTTCATATTCTAAAACAGACAAACCCACCTCTGCTATTCTTTCTTCGGCAACATAAGGAGGGTTAGCAAAAATAACATCATATTTTACGGAGATATCTTTTTTCTTTTTTTCTAATTTATTAAAAAAACTTGAAAGATAGACATTATATCTTTCTTTTGATATTTTATTTAATTTTAAGTTTTTTTTAATTTGAGAAACAGCTCCACTCTCAATATCAATAAAATCTACATGACTGTTTTTAATTTTTTTAAGGGTAGATATCCCAATACATCCCGATCCAGCAAAAATATCTAAAAACTTCAAATCTTCATCTTTTTTAATGTTTTCCTTAATTTCTTTTAAGGCTTTTTTAACCCAATACTCTGTTTCAATTCTAGGAATAAGAACCTTTTTAGATAAATCTATTTTAGAACCTAAAAAAAGGGTAAAACCCTTTTTGTATTCAGGAGGAATTTTAATCATTTAATCCCATTCTTTTTAACTCTAAAAGAGTGTCCTCTGGTATTTCAGGTAATTTTCCCTTTGGACTTACTCCAGGATAACGCCAAGCACTTATTACTTTAGTAGTTCTTTTTCTTTTAGAAGTTACATCTTGATACATAGACCAAATTTCTGTTGGATATTTTTTTGTTCCCGTTTTTTGCATAACGGCAATTGTGTTTGGAGCAATTCCAAATTCTCTTCTATCTGGTTTTCTCATAACCCTTTTTACCCTATTTTCAGATAAAGCATAATATCGCATCTTTCTTTTAACATGCATGGTCCAATAAAGTTGTGGTGATCCTTGAACTATTTTCATTTATTTAAGTAATATTTCTGCTTCTTCTACTAATTTCTCTATTTTCTTTATAGGCAGTTTTAATTCTTGAGCCAAAGCTTGCGCAGAGGTTTCTAAAAGATCTAATGCTAACATCTTCCCTCTTTGAGCAAAAACCTGTTTTAGGTATCCATTAAAGGAAGGTAAAATTGTAATAGGATAAAGGTTTGATTTCTCTATCAAGCTTTGTAATCCTTTTTTGGGCGGATATCTCCAGCCAAAAAGTTCGACATTCATACACTTAGAATATTTTATAGCTTTATTTGTAAATTTAGCGTTAGTGACTAGTGTTGCTTTAAGGTTCTGATTATCAAAATATTGCCCGTTTGAAATATCTGAAAACCGAGCATAATTATACAAACTAACCTTTAAATCAACCTTGGTTCCGGGAAGATAATGATATTTACATTCACCAATACGAACCAACCCATCTCTTTTTGCAATAAAATCAATCTCGTAAGAAGATATACAGGCGCCAGAAATTATTTGATTTAGCTTTACCTTAAAACCCTTTTTTGAAAAAATTTGTCCTATATATTTTTCAAAATCAAAACCGCTTGGACCTAATTTTCTCATAGCCTCCTTTAAAGAAAACTTAATTGATGTTTTGGGAGATTTTCTTAAAAGATACTCTTTTACTAAAACGGATATTTCTGAAGTTTTCATTCCAGAATAAGCTTCTTCGGCTACTTTTTCAGAAATCCTTTTAGCTAAATTTTTCGAAGCCCCCGACCTTCTACAAGATTGATATATTTTCTTAATAGAAAAAGGAAGGCTTTTCCCTTCGGAATTAATTATAAAAATAGAAACCATTTTAAACAAAGATTTTTAATTTTATTTAACAAAAAAACTATTAATGTAGAAAAGAAAATTCCCGCTAAAACATCTCCGGGAAGATGAAATCCAGTATAAATTACCGAAAAACCAACCAAAGAAGCTAAAGAAAGGAAAAAAGAACTCCACTTTAAGTCTTTCTCTACTAAAAACGGAAGAGCAAAACCAAAGGCTAACATGGTAGTGGTAGAAGGAAAAGAAAACACACTAGCGTGCCACGGCCCTATTATCCTAGCCGAAAGAAAAGTGAATGGTCTAGGAGCTTTAAATATAAGCTTAATAAATCTTCCTGTTATGTAACAAAAGGGTCCTGAAAATAAAGAAAAGAGTGCTAAAAATCTATAGTTTTTAAAAGCTAACATAGCTAATGGAATAAAACCCAATAAGAAAAAAATAGGCATCAATATTTCCAACACTAAAAAATCTAAAGTAGGGTTTGCTAACTTTTGATTAATCAATAAATAAAGTTCGTTGTTTCCTATTAAGAAAACTAACAATAACAACGAGAAGAAAATTGTAAATAAAAAGAGAAAGTATTTTCTAATATTTTTTTCCATATTTTTATTTAATTTCAAAAGAGTCTCCATGTCCTGGACAAATAATATTTCCTGGTTTCAATAAGCTTCTTAATTTTTGTAAAGAATTTAATATTTCTGATTGAGAACCACCAGGTAAATCAGTTCTTCCATAACCATTTTTAAAAACAGTATCGCCAGTAAAAACATACTTTTCTCCAGCCAGGCAAATTCCTCCCTTGGTATGTCCAGGAGTATGAATAACTTCTAAGGTATCGTCCCCTATTGTTATTTTTTCTTTATCTTTTATAAACCTATCGGGCTTAAAATTAATAAAGCTTTTTTCTTTCTCGTGAATTAAAATTTCTGCACCAGTGGCTTCCCTAATAGCTTCGTTAGCTTCGGTATGATCAAAATGAAAATGAGTGTTAATAATATATTTAACTTTAAATCCTAAACTATTAATTTCTTTTAAAATTTCTTCGGGCTCCCCCCCTGGATCAATTATTCCAATCTCGTTCTTTGAAATTAATAAATAGCAATTTGCTCGTAGTCTCCCGAGGGAAAGACATTTAATCTGCATATCTCATTTTAGTTTATGGCGTAGGTTATGGTAACACTAACTTCTATAGTGCTTTCCCCAATTTCAATTTCAGGAACAACGGCATCTCCTCCCCCCATTTCCATCATAGTTTTTTCCATATTATAAAAACGAGGGTAAGTATTGCTTTCTTGAAAATTAACGATCTTCATTAAATTAATTCCTAATTGAGAAGCTAGTTCTTCAGCCTTATCTTTGGCTTTTTCAATTGCTTCATTGCGAGCTAACACCTTAAATTCTTCCTCTTTATCAATCGTAAACTGCAAATTACTTATTTCATTAATACCCTGGTCGGTTACTCCTTTTAGAAGGGTTCCTATTTCGGACATATCTCTAATTTTTATTTGTAAGGATTGAACAACTTCGTAACCCACAAGGGTTCTTTTTCCAGTTGGATTGAAAGGATAGGCCTCCCAGTCTTTTACGTACTCATAACGAGGATAAATATTAAAGCCAGTAGTCTTTAAATCTTTTTCCTCTACCCCACTTTCTTTTAAGAAAGAGATTGCCGCATTCATTTTCTCTGTATTTTTTTCAGTAGCTTCTGTTACAGTTTTAGCTTCTTCTTTAACTGAAATAGATACTATGGCTAAATCAGGTTTGGCAAAAACTTCACCGGTAGCTGTTACCGTAATAGTTTCCTTGGCTTCAATTTCTTGACCTATATATTTTCCTTCTTTTATTTTATTTACAATCTCTACTCCGGTAAGAACCGTAAGAAATATAAATAAAGAAATAATAGTAATAAAAAGTATTCTTAGTAATTCTTTCCTTTCAATGTTTAAGTTTTGCATATTTACTATAACTTAATGTTTTTTAACTTTTATTAATACTTACCAACTTAACAAAAACTCGTGATATTCATCATTTTTGTGGACACATTTTGTTTCTTCACAGGTCACCTTTTTACCTAATACCATTTGAAGTATACTAGAAAAAAATCCTTTTAAATTTTCGCAAACAATTGGAGTAAGGGAAAAATTTTCAAGTCTTACAGATATATGTTTTTCTTCTTTGTTAAAATCTGTAACACTGAGGTCTCCTACCGTATAGTTCTTTCTCCACATCTTGGGTACTTCTTTGATTACGTTATCAATAGAAACAAAATATCTTATAAAAAGCCTAATAATTAAAGAGGCCTTAGCTTCAAACCTTCCCATTTCTTGAAAATCTTTTTCGGTATAATTAAAAAGTCTTTCAATCACTGTTAGATTTATAGCCTCTAATCCTAATGGATAAAAATCCATAACTCTTTCTTTTCTATATTTAAGAGGATATCCTAATTCTGCAATTGTTTTCTCTAGTTTTACAAGGCCGTCTTCACCCTGCTTTGCTAAAACAAACTCGGCTTCAGTTTTTATTGCACTCCACCTAATCTCTCCTTTTATTTTCATAAATTCTTCAATTTCTTTTGGGGAAAGTATTTGGGTCATATTTTTTTAAAGTTTTTTAAATTTTTTAAATTACCACGTTAATTTAAATTCATGATATTCGTCTCCACGAAAAGTACATTTTGTTTCTTCGCATGATATAGGGTGACCTAAAATCATTTTAACCACACTAAGAAAATAACCCTTTAGGGTGCAGCAATGAGACGGAGAAAGTGCAAAATTTTCTATTCTTGCGATTGCATATTTTTTTTCTTTATCAAGCTCTATAATACTGAGTTCTCCGTTTGTATAATATTTCCTCCAAAACTTTGGAGCTTCCTTAGCCATTGAATCCATTGAAACAAAATATTTCATAAAAAGACGAACAATTAACGAAACCTTAGCATTGAACTTCCCCATTTCTACAAAATCTTCTTTACTAAAATTGAAAAGCTTCTCTGAAGCTAAAAACACAAGAGCTTCTAAGCCAACAGGGTAAAAATTCATATTTTCTAATTTTTTATATTTAATTGGATGTCCAAATTTTTCAAGCTCATCTTCTAGCTTTTTTAAACCCTCTTCACCTTTTTTATAAAGAATAAACTCTAAGTCACCCTTAATAGAGATGGCTCTTGTTTCTCCTTCGGTTTTCATTAATTTTTCGATAAGTTCTTTTGTAATGATTTTTTCCATAATTTTTTTAATTTCGAAATAAAATTAACTTGTTTGGTATTTAAGCTTGTTGGGGTAATTTCTAACCTTAGAAAGCCAACTTCGATTAGAGAGCTCCCATAGTTTTTTTGCAGTTAAAAAAGTATCTAAATCACGCTTAATATTACTGGCTTCCTTTAGTTCACAAACACCTTTCACTTTTTTCCATTTATGATTACATCTTTTCTTTCCCTCTTTGATTACCGGCTCACCACTTTTCTCTCTCTTTTTAGCTCCACAAATACTACACTCTTGATATTGGTCAATTCTTAAAATCCAATACGTTTCGGCTTTTTTAGAAAATTTTTCATTATATGCTTCAAGATAAGCTGCGGTTTGAATAAAATGATCATCCCAAATACTACTACTAGTTTTAAGGTCTAAGATTCCGACCTTACCATCAATCTCTCCCAAAACATCTAGCGTACCACTATATGAATGTTTTTTACTTGTCACCCTTTTCTCAATACCAAAAACATCTATTTTATGTTTTTTCATCCACTCTAAAAAGGCGTCGATTGAGGGACAAATATCAGAATCAATTTGAGGCATCCGTCCTAAAAGTATTTTTTCTACAACCTCATGAACTAAGGTTCCCCACCCAGTTATTTTTTTCCTTTTTTTCTGCATAGCATAGAAGCTTCCCTGGTTTGCTAACCATTTTTCAATACCTGGTTTAGCAATAATTTTACAGATAGAAGTTACTCTGGGATACCAAAGACCATTGATCTCGTAGCCACTATTTCTTTTTAAATATTTCACAGGAATCATACTTTATCTTATCAAAAAAAGACGTCTCTTTAAAGACGCTTGTCTTCTTTTTTTCTATTCTTTGATTTCAAAAACTTTATTTTTTTTATGGTGACCTCTCACTAATTTTATTTTTGATTTTAGAACCTTAAAATAGTCAGCAAGAACTTCTGTTGCCGCAATATTTGCCCGACCCATTATTGGTTTTTCTTTTATCTTTAATTCAAAACTATCTTCTGTTTTTTTAATAATTGCTTTTTTCCTTGAATTAGGAACAACCTTTACCTTTATAAACATTATCTTATTGAATTTTAGTTCCTGATAAAACTTCTTGGTCTGGTTTTAATAATGTGGGCTTTCCATCTTCATTTGCGGCCAGAAGCATCCCATTACTTTCTAAACCAAAAATGATTTTAGGTTCTAAGTTGGCTACGATGACAATCTCTCTTCCAATAAGATCTTCTGGGGCATAAACTTCAGCAATTCCAGCCACAATTTGTCTTAACTTTTCATCTCCAGTATTTAATTCTAACCTTAAAAGTTTTTCTGAATTTTTTACTCTTTCCGCATTAATCACCTTCGCTATTCTTAAGTCCAATTTTTTGAAATCTTCAAAATTAATCATTTTCTTAATAACATTCATAAAATAATTTTTGCTTTTATTATTAGAATAAGGCCTTGTATTAATTCACTCTCTTTTTCTATTTCTAGATTATTCTTTTTCAAAAGCTCTGGCAAGCCTCCATTAGCTAAATAATTTTTGAAATATCTAAAATTCTCCTTTCCAGCTAAACGTTCGATACCTCTTAAGAAAAAAGAGGGTACGGTTTTTGGTAGTGGGCTTTTAAAATCAACGAGAATTAAATGTCCACTTTTTTTCACCACTCTTTTCATCTCTGAAATAACATTGTCTCTACTTTCTTGTCCCATTTCATGCAAACCAAGACATATTGATGCAAAATCAAAAGAATCGTTTTTAAATGGTAATTTCTGGGCATCACCAACCACAAAAGAAACATTTTTAAGTCCCCTTTTTTCTTTTTGAGCTTTAGCCACCTCAATAATTTCTTTTCTGATATCTATCCCAACTACTATCGTTTCTTTTTTTCCATAAGAAAAAACCTGTTCTCCTGTTCCACAACATACATCTAACACTTTGTCTCCTTTTTTTATTCCAGAAGAATTTACAAGACATGACCTCAGTCCTCGCAACAAAGGGTCTATTAAAATGGAGTATTTAGATATAGGCATTTTAAAAAAGTAATTAATATTTTTTGATGTCTTTTAAAAAGACCCAGACAAAAACTTCACCTGGGCAACTTTTAGTTTTTATACTTTTAATTTATTAGCTTACCATTTTAGTAAAAATTCATGATATTCATCTCCTCGAAAAGTACACTTTGTTTCCTCACAAACTACAGCTTTTCCCACTACCATTTGAACAACACCTGAAAAATATCCTATAAGACCTTGGCAATGAGCTGGAACAAGCTCAAACTTTTCTAATCTTAGTATAATAACTCTCTTTTCTTGGTTATATTCTATTATCTTAAGTTCTCCTACTGTACAACTCTTTCCCCACATATCGGAAACTTTTTCAATAAGTTTTTCTACGGAATAAAAATATTTCAAAAAAAGCCTAATAAGAATAGACATTTTTGATTCAAACTTACCCATTTCTTGAAATTTTTTATCATCGTAACCAAGAATCCTCCTTGCTCCTAGAAACATAATTCCTTCTAATCCTAGGGGGTAAAAATCCATAGTTTTAATTTCCTTATATTTTATCGGATACCCAAGATCAGCGGTAAGTTTTTCTATTTTTTCTAGACCTTCTTTTCCTTGATCGTTTAAAATAAAATCTAGCTCACCCTTAAATGAGATTCCTCTGAATTCTCCATTAATCCCCATCAATTTATTAAGCTCTTCCTCGGAAATGATTTTTTCCATAGTTTAAAGTTTAGTTTTATTTCTAATATTATATCAAAAATTTAAAAGAAAAAGTAGAAAATTATAGATTACAGATTAATAATTTAGATCCAGTCAATATTCTTAAAAAAGGTTTTAGAGTATAACTAAACTGAAAAATCAAACAATAAAAAGTGTTAATCATCTCAAGGTAGGCCAAGACAAATCGATATAAAATTAAAAGAATTCCTTTTAAATGGTAATGGGGGGGGTATCAACAACCATAAAAGAAACATTTCTAGATCCTCTTCTTTCTTTTTGAGCTTTGGCTACCTCGATAATTTCTTTTCTAATATCTATCCCAACCGCTATCGCTCCCTTTTTTCCGTAAGAAAGAACTTGTTCTCCTGTTCCGCGACACACACCTAACGCCCTATCTCCCCTTTTTATTCCTGAAAAGTTTATCAAGTATAATCTCTAAGTTTTCTCAATAAAGGATCTATTAAAATTGAATATTTAAATCTAGATATTTTAAAAATAAAATCAGTTAATACTCTATATGTCTTTTAAAAAGACCCAGACAAAAACTTCACCTGGGCAACTTTTAGTTTTTATACTTTTAATTTATCAACTTACCATTTTACTAAAAATTCATGATATTCATCTCCTCTAAAAGTACACTTTGTTTCCTCACAAACTACAGCTCTTCCCACTACCATTTGAACAACACCTGAAAGATATCCTATAAGGTTCTGACAATGAGCTGGGACAAGCTCAAACTTTTCAAGTCTTAGTATAGCAAACCTCTTTTCTTCGCTATGTTCTATTATCTTAAATTCCCCTACCGTACAACTTTTCCCCCACATATCCGAAACTTTTTTAATAAGTTTTTCTACGGAATAAAAATATTTCATAAAAAGCTTAACAACAATAGACATCTTTGACTCAAATTTACCCATTTCTTGAAATTTTTCATCATCATAACCTAAGATTCTTCTTGCTCCTAGCAAAATAATCCCCTCTAATCCTAAAGGATAAAAATCCATCGCCTTAATTTCTTCATGTTTTATTGGATACCCAAGCTCAGTGGTAAGTTTTTCTATTTTTTCTACACCGTCTTTCCCTTGATCGTTTAGAATAAATTTCAGTTCACCCTTAAGCGAGATTCCTCTTGACTCTCCCCTAAGTTCCATTAACTTATTAAGTTCTTCTTTAGAAATAACTTCTTCCATAGCTTAAAACTTAATTTTATTTATTATATAATTCTATCAAAAATTTAAAAGAAAAACCATTAACTTTATTTTAAGCTTTTGGTCACTTTCTTTATTTCCATTGATATTCCTTTAATTTTCTTCTCACAAAAATCAATAAGGAATCTAGCCCGCTTTACCCTCTCAGCTAGTTGATCCAGATCAACTTCTTGGTTTTGAATCTCGACCAGAATTTCTTGTAATTCTTTAAAGGCTACTGTAAAAGAAATTTCTTTTTTTTTCATATTATTTTTTATTTAATTTTAAATTTTTAATTTTACTTTTAGTTTCTCC
>JAUVBU010000039.1 GCA_030591065.1 bacterium
AAAGTTTCGCAACACTAGTCGCGGTGGTGAAACTGGTAGACACGCAAGCTTCAGAAGTTTGTGCTGGAAACAGCTTGTGGGTTCGACTCCCACCCGCGGCACAAAAGTAAACTTACAGAGCTCCCTTCTTTGGGGTGCTAAAAACTTAATAAAATAATAATTAATAATTTTTATGACAAATCAACAGTTTAAAAAGAACAATATACATGCTCCTCAAACAAAAGATAAATCTCTTCGTATTATTCCCTTGGGTGGACTAGGAGAAGTAGGACGCAATATGACATTAATAGAATATGAAAAAAAGATTCTGATTATTGATGTAGGGTTAAGGATGCCAGAAGAAGATATGCCTGGAATAGACTTTATTATTCCCGACACTACTTATATTGAAAAAAGGAAGAACGATGTATTAGGAATTGTTTTCACTCATGGACACTATGATCATATTGGTGCTTTCCCTTATTTAATAAAAAAGATATTTAGAAACAATTTAAAAATATTTGCTAGCGGACTAACCAAAGGAATAATTCTAAAAAGACAAACTGATTTTTTAGATCAACCAAAGCTAAACATTCAAGAAGTTAGGGATGGCTCTAAAATTCAACTAGGAGCATTTAAGATTGAGTTTTTTAAACAAAACCACAGTATCCCAGATAATATGGGACTACTTATTGAAACTCCCATTGGAAATATTCTTCATACCTCTGATTTCAAGTTTGATAATAATCCAGTAAACGATTCACCAACAAATTTTAATAAATTAAAACAATTAAGCGAAAGAGGGATTTTATTAATGTTGTCTGATTCTACTGGCGCAGAAGAAGAAGGTCATTCTTTGTCCGAAAAAGACATTTCAGAAAACTTAGAAGAGATTTTTAAAAAAAGCAATGGCCGAATAATTTCAGCAACATTCTCTTCTTTATTAAATAGAGTTCAGCAATTAATAAGTCTTTCTGAAAAATACAAAAGGAAAGTATGTGTTGAAGGTTATTCAATGAAAAGTAATATTAAGCTTTCACAATCTTTGGGATACATAAAAGCGAAAAAAGAAACATTTATTAAGACTAAAAATGCGAAAGACTATCCAGATAACAGAGTAACGGTTTTATGTACAGGAGCCCAAGGAGAATCAGAAGCCGCTCTTATGCGAATCACTAGTAAAGAACACCGTTTTTTAAGAATAAAAGGTGGTGATACATTAATCTTTTCTTCGTCAGTTATTCCTGGCAATGAAAGAACTGTTCAGATAATGAAAGATGAAATCTTGCGACAGGGAGCTAAAGTTTATCATTATAAAATGATGGATATTCATGCCGGAGGTCATGCTAAAAAAGAAGAACTAGAAGAAATGCTTAAGATTATGAAGCCGAAGTTTTTTATGCCAAATCACGGACAGCTTTCAATGTTATTTGCGCACGCCGAAATAGCAAAGAAGATCGGAATAAGCCCTAAAAATATAATTGTAGCAGAAAATGGTCAAGTTATATCTTTATCTGCAAATAAAGTTTTTATAGAAAAAAAACGAGTGCCATCTAACTATGTTATGGTTGATGGACTGGGAGTTGGAGATGTCGGAGAAATTGTCTTAAGAGACCGAAAAATGCTAGCCGATGACGGAATGTTTGTTATTATAACAGTTGTTAATAAACAAACTGGAAAAATAATTAACTCTCCGGATATAATATCTAGAGGATTTGTTTATTTAAGGGAATCAAAGAATTTACTTGCGGAAACTAGGAAAAAAACTTTAGCAGTAATTAAAAAAACTACGAAGACTGGAGGGGCTACAAACTGGACATATGT
Organism: bacterium; assembly: GCA_030591065.1. Lineage (GTDB taxonomy): Bacteria > Patescibacteriota > Minisyncoccia > Minisyncoccales > JANBVM01 > JAUVBU01. The sequence continues at coordinate 1,804 of JAUVBU010000039.1, forward strand.
TAAAAATCAACTTCGAAACGAGATAGGTCGTTTTCTTTTCACAAAGACTAAGCGTCGCCCAATGGTTCTTCCTGTAATTATCGAAGTATAGTTTTTGAATTTTTAATTAATTAAATAAAAAAATATGCGCATTTTTAGTGGTATTAGGCCAACGGGAGAGCTACATATTGGAAACTACCTAGGAGCAATTAAGCAATGGATAGAACTTCAGGAAAAAAATGAATGTATTTTTTGTGTTGCTGACTTACATGCCATCACTACTCCATACGAAAAAAAAGAGCTACAAAAGAATATCCTAGAGACAAGTATAGCTTATTTAGCCGCAGGGTTAGATCCTGAAAAATCTATAATTTTTATTCAATCACAAGTAAAGGAACACGCTGAATTAGCTTGGCTCTTGGGATCTATTATTTCTATAGGAGAGTTAAAAAGAATGACTCAGTTTAAAGAAAAATCTAAAAAACATCCTAAATATATCAACGCTGGGCTTTTTAATTATCCTGTTTTGATGGCTTCAGATATTCTTTTATATCAAACCGAAGGAGTTCCAGTTGGAAAGGATCAAGAACAACACGTAGAATTAGCCCGCGAAATTGCTCGAAGGTTCAATCAAAAGTTTGGTAAAACCCTTAAGATACCGCAATCTCTTCTTCCAAAGGTTGGAGCAAAAATTATGTCCCTACAAGATCCAAAGAAAAAAATGTCTAAAACAGGAAACACAAAAGGTTGTATTGCTCTATTTGATTCTCCCAAGCTTATTCAAAAGAAAATAATGTCTGCTGTTACAGATACTGGTAAAAATATTATATATAATCCAAAAAGAAAAGCTGGAATTTCTAACCTTTTAACTATTTATTCTCTTTTCTCTGGAAAAAGTATTAATCAGATAGAAAAAGAATTTAAAGGGAAAAAATACTCAGAATTTAAAAAATCTCTCGCGGAATTAATTATAAAATCTCTAGAAGCACCAAGAAAGAAAAGAAAAGAACTTCTCAATAGAGAAGTTTATGTTAGAAAAATTTTAGAACAAGGAAAGAGAAGAGCCGAACTTTTAGCTAGATCTACCGTTCAAAAAGCTAAGAGAGAAATGGGTTTAATTTAATAGTTACCCTTTCTTAATTAAAGCAATTACTTTTTTCTTGTTTTTATCTAAGGTTTTCTTTGTTTTTGCTTCAGCTACAAGCCTTAAAAATGGCTCTGTATTTGAAGCACGAAGGCTAAACCACCAATCCGAGAATTCAATCTTTAGCCCATCTATCCTAGAAACCTTTCCTTTTTTAGCAAATCTCTTTTCAACTTCCCTTAAAACATTTTCCTTATCTTTAACTTTAAAATTTATTTCTCCGGAATGATAATATTTTTTAAAGGGTTTGACTATCTGTGAAAGAGTTTTTTTAGTTTCAGCCATTTCCCTTAATATTAAAAACAAAACAGAAAAAGGGCATTCATAAAAAAAATGATCTCTTGAATAATAGTGCCCAGACAACTCTCCAGCAAAAAAAACATTTTCTTTCCGCATCCTTCCTTTAATAAAAGAGTGTCCTATTTTATTTGGTAAAGGAATACCATTTCTTTTTTCTATTGTTTCTTTAACAATATTACTTGATCGAATATCATAAATAACCTTCTCCCCTGGTTTATCTCTTAATATAATATCTGAAATTAGCGCTGTTAGAATATCTCCAGAAACAATTTCTGCCTTTTCGGTAACAAAAAAAATTCTATCTCCATCTCCATCAAAAGCGACCCCTAAGTCACTCTTTCTTTTTAAAACATCTTTTCTTAAAAACTTTAGGTTCTCTTTTTTTAATGGGTTAGGGTCATGATTGGGAAAAGCACCATTAAGCTTTTTAAAAAGATATGAA
>JAUVBU010000014.1 GCA_030591065.1 bacterium
TGACGATCTTCGGTCGTTCTTATAAAATCATCGTAACTTAAATTAAGAAGCTCTTTTAAATCATAAAATCTCTTAGCGTTTCTATCTACAAATTCTTTTAGAGAGACTGATTCTTTCTCTGCTGCTCTTACATTCTTTAAACTATTTTCATCTGTTCCAGACAAAAACAAAACGTTCTCTTTTAAAGAACGCCTATACCTTGCTATTACATCTGACTGAACCTTCTCCAAAGCATGACCTATATGAGGAAACCCATTTACATAATCAATAGCTGTTGTAATATAGTATTTTTTTGTTTGCATAAAAAATTATCATAAAACTTAATATATTTCCGTTCCTTCTTCTTTTCTTCTCCTTAAAAAATCTCGGGTAAACTCATAAATCATTCCCGTTAAAGGAATGGCTAAAAAGGCTCCTAAAACACCCCACAGCTCACCCCCTATCAACAAAGAGATTAAAACTAATACAGCTGGAAGTCCTACCATTTTTTTAGTTAGATAGGGAGTTAAAATATTTCCTTCTATTTGTTGAATTAAGAAGATAGTAATTAAAATGAAAAATGCTTTTGTTAAAGAGTCTAAAGCCACCAACATAACAACTAGTATTCCGGCAATAATTGGTCCTAAAACTGGAATAATATCCATTACTCCAGAGAATAAGGCTAAGATAAAAGAATATTTTACTCCAAAAGATTCAAGTGTAACGTAGGTCAACAAACCAACAAAAAGACTACTTAATATTCTAGTTCCAAACCAAGCCGCGGTTCTGTCTTGACATCTTTCCCATAAACCAAGAAAGTAATCTTCTCTTTTCTGTGAAGACAAGAGTTGTATGGTTCTTTTTACTTCTTCTGCTTCTATTGAAAAAAATATAGCAATTGCAAAAATAGTAACTGTAGAAAAAATACCACCGAAAATAGCAATAACGGCTCCAAAAATACTGGAAGAAGCTCTTGTTAGCCAACTCTGAATTGTTTGAGTAAAGGTTTCAAAATTTTCAAAAGCTTCTAGCCCTAAACCCCTTAATGGTGGAGCTAGCTTTTCAAAATATTGAGGAAAAAGCATTGTAAATTGTTGAATTTCGAATGCAAAAATTGGAATAGTCCAATAAAAAAGAGCGCTTAGAATAGCAAAGGCTGAAACATAAATAAAGATTGTAGCTATTGTTCTAGGGATTCCTTTTTTCTCAAAAAAGTTAACGGCTGGATTAAATAAAATTGAAATCACCAAAGCAAATAACACCCAGACCAGAATATCTTTAATTAAAAAGAGAACATATAAACCTAAAAAAGCAACTGTAATTTTTAAGATTGTTCCCCAAGAGATATCTAAGACACGATCGTTAATCATAATTAAAACTTTAAAAGTTTATTAAATTTCTTTTTATCTTTAAATGGCCCAATAATGGCCAAATTTAATTGTTCGGTTTTAAAAATATCCTTTGCTGTTTCTAGTATGTCTGTCGAAGAAACCTTGTCAATCCTGTTAAAAATTTGTTTTAAAGTAAGGATTTTTTTCTCCAACAATTCTTGAGCCGTATAAAACGAGGCTTGAGCATCTGAAGCTTCTAATAAGAGAGTAGTTTTTCCTTTAATACAATCTTTGGCTTTCTTAAGCTCTTTAGGTGAAACTTTTTCCCGAGAAATCTTTTTAAGCTCTTGTAGTATAGCTGAAATAACTTTTTCTATTTTTTTACCATCTACTCCGGCACGAACAGCTAAATATCCTGTATCTGGATTAGCAGAAGAATCAGTAGCAACATAATAAGCAGCTCCCATTTTTTCTCTAATCCTAATAAATAACCTAGAACTCATCATTCCACCCAAAATAACACCTAAGAGTTGTTGGGAATATCTTTTAGGATGAGAAAGATTGTATGCCCTTACTCCCAAATATAAATGAGCCTGGTCGGTTTTTCTAAAATTTAAAAGTAACTTTGGCTCTAGTTGTTCATCTTTCACAGAAGTACTTTTAAATGATTCTGTTTTTCTTATTTTAGCAAAATATTTTTTTGCTTTTTTAACCGCTATAGAGTTACTCACGTTTCCGGAAATACAAATGATTGTATTTGATGCTACATACTGTTTTTTCATGTAATCTGAAAGTTTTTTTCTAGTAACACCATTAACGGTTTCTTTTGTTCCAGCGATATCCCATCCTGCTGGCTGGTCGCCGTATAAAAGATTTCCCCAAAGACTTTGAATGTGTAACATAGGGTTATCGCAGCGCATATTAATTTCTTCTATAATAACTCCTTTTTCCTTCTTAATTTCTTCTTTCTTTAAGGTGGAGTTTAAAAATATATCTGAAACCCAATCTAGGGCTGTTTCAAAATGAGGAGCAGCTACTTTAGCAAAATAACCAGTATATTCTTCTGAGGTAAAGGCATTATAAATTCCACCTATTTTATCTAACGTTTCACTAACAGCTATAGGATTAGGTCTCTTTTTCGTTCCCTTAAAATACATATGTTCTAAGAAATGAGAAATTCCACTTATATCCTTAGTTTCATATTTTGAGCCAGTTCCCACTAATGCCAAAACCGTAACAGCCTGAGTGCTTTTTTGAGGAACAGTTATAATCCTTAGTCCGTTTTTAAGAACAGTTTTATGAAAAGCCATAATATAATTAATCTTTTAATCTTTCTTTTATAATATTTACTAAGTCCTTAATTTTTATTCTTTCTTGATTCATTGTATCTCTATCTCTAAGAGTAACGTCATGTTGCTCTAAACTATCAAAATCAACTGTAATCACAAAGGGAACACCTATCTCATCTGTTCTTCTATACCTTCTTCCAATAGATCCCGTTTCGTCATACCGACATACAAAATGAGTTTTTAGTGCCACATAAACATCTTTTGCCTTTTTCACTAACTCTGGCTTATTTTTCACTAAAGGAAGGACAGCTATTTTAATAGGAGCTATTTTTTTATCAATCTTAAGTAAGATCTCTGTCTTCTTAACAGATTTTGTTGTTTTGGTTCTTCCTCCCTCTATTTCTTGATAGGCTTCTGCTAAAAGAGCAAAGGAAAGTCTTTCTACCCCCACTGAAGTTTCAATAATGTAGGGAAAATATTTCTTTCCAGTTTTTTCATCAAAATACATTAAATCTTCCCCAGAGTGTTTAGAGTGATTTGAAAGGTCCCAATCTCCCCGATTATGAATACCTTCAATTTCTCCCCAACCAAAAGGAAATAAATATTCGATATCTACTTGCTTTCTAGCATAATGAGCACTTTCCGTTTTGGGAACTTCCGTTGCTCTTAGTTTTTCTTTTTTAATTCCAAAGCTTTGGTACCATTTTAATCTTTCTTCTTTCCAGTATTCGAAAAATTCGTCTGCTTTATTGGGATGACAAAACCATTGCATTTCCATTTGCTCAAATTCTCTGGTTCTAAAAATAAAGTTTTTAGGATTAATTTCGTTACGGAAAGATTTGCCTATCTGGCAAATCCCAAAGGGAATTTTAACCCGCATTGAATCTAAAACGTTTTTAAAATTTAAATAAATTCCCTGACAAGTTTCCGGTCTTAAATAAGCTACCGAAGCTTCATCTTCTAACGGACCGATAAAAGTTTTCATCATTAAATTAAACTTCTTTGGGTCAGTCATTTCTCCTTCGCACTCTGGACAAGAATCGTTTTTCAATTCTTCTTTTTTAAATCGTTTGTGACATTTTTTACATTCCATCAATGTGTCCGCAAATCCAGCACTAAGATGCCCTGAAGCTTGTAAAACTTTCGGATTCATCAAAATAGAGGAGTCTAACCCTACAATATTTTCATGGTTTTGAGTCATCTCTTTCCACCAAAACTCTTTAAGGTTTTTTTTCATCTCTACCCCTAAAGGTCCAGCATCATAAAAACCACCCAATCCTCCATAAATCGCTGAAGATTGAAAAATGAAACCTCTCCTTTTACAAAAAGAAATGATTTTATCTACCGAATTATTTTTACTTTCTTCTTTTGACATAATTATTTTACAACACCCATATCTCCACTTATTCCAAAATCGTTTAAGGTATTAGTATAAACTGCAGGAGAAAGTGTTTCAGATGTTGATTCGGTCCAAGAGTCTTCTCCTATCATTTTTACTTCACTAATAATTTTTGGTGATTGGTTTTGATGAGACTCTTCTGGAATAAAAGCTACCTGAAAAGCCAGTGTTTTTCCATCTTTAGAGACACCAACACCTCTTTCTACATCTCCCACAGACCAGACAATTTCTCTAGACTCTGAGTCAAAACTAAACGTTGAAATCTCTTCTTCTGGGAATATTTCTCCGGTTAATTCTACGTTTTCAGGTAAAATAGCTTTTACCTTAATGTTGTTAACATCAGAATAATAGTTCTTTATTTGCCAAACAATAGTATAACTAGTTATTTCTCCTACCTCTGGAGGAAGTGGTCCAAAATTACCGAAAACTTCATCTTCAAAATATCCCTTTTGAACTATTTCCATCTTTGAGTTAATTTTAGTAACAAACTCTTCTTTAGCCTGCCCCACAAATACCTTATTCCTTAATATGGGATTTTTAACAGGCCCTAGGTCTTCTTTTAATTTAACCCAAAATTCAATTTTACCTTCTTCTAATGGAAGTAAATATTGAAGCTTAGAAACTTTCTTCCAATCAAAAGCTATAGAATTATCTCCCTGTTGATGGCTTCCTGAGTCTGAGCTTAATGTATCTAAATCAAAAGCTTCTCCTTCTAAATTATTAACTAAAAATAAATCTCTTAAGCTTTCGTCTCCGATGTTTTTGAAAAAAACTTCATAGTGTAGTAATTCTCCTGGAAGCGCTACGTATTGAGGGTTTCCATTTATTTCTTGTCTGAGATAGAGAAATGGTTCTATAATTTCTACCCCCCTAGTAATTTCTTTTAATACTATAAACTCTCCCTCTCTCCACATCCCTAGTTTAGCTTTAAATATTTGAGCAGATCCAATGTTTCCAGAAGGAATACCTGTTATTTCAATTCTTCCTCCATCTGATTTATTTAAAACAGGAATAACCCAATCGGCTTTATCAATTGATTTTGGACTAGATTTAATAAATTCGAAACCAAAAGGATATTCTACTTCACACCTTAAATCAGTTAAAAGATAATCTACGTTAGAAAAATAATTTATTCTAAAAATAAGTTCTTTGCCAGCTGCAGCTTTGGATGGTAGGTCAAACTCTAGAGTTATTGGTACAGATCCTATTTTAGTAGTAATACTAGAAGAAGATTCGTACCTAGCTTTTATATCTTGAGGTCGATAACTTAAAGAAGCTTTAATAATTTTAACGTCTTCTACTTCTCCCATCAGCCTCATTTTAAATCTAAAAACTTTTTCTTCTCCAGGATATATTACCTCTCCTAGTTGCTCAATTCCAAAAACCTGTCTTTCTAAGAAATCTTCTCCTTTTAGAGCCTGCTCTGGTGGTTCAAAAATAAACTCTGGGTTATGTAATTGAAAATTTCCAGTATTTTTGTACTTTACAATGTATTCTGTTTCTTGACCCAAAGTAATCTCTGATGGCCCCAGTATCTCTAACTTTAAATCCTCTTTAGAATAACTGTTTTCCTGCCAGTTCTGATAAAAAAAAGCTCCCCCAGCAACAATAACAATTATCATTAATAAACCAAAAAACTTGTTCATAATTTTAGTATATCAAATTTACCCATTAGGACAAACAGCCTAAATAAACAAATTTAGATAGATTTTTCTTCTATATTAAAGGTTCTTAAACAATCTTTCGAAATGTCTTCTAGTGAAGAAAAGAGGTTATTTTCAACTTTTAATCTTAATATAATCTTTTCTTTTTTATTAAGAATTATTCTTAATATTTTAACTGCGTCTGAGCTTATAACTCTTCCTGATTTTTTCTTTAAAAAGCAACCCTGACAAATAATCCCTCCTTCTATTTGATTAAAAAAAAGCTTTTCTGGACTTAGTCTTTTTTGACAAGTAGCGCAACGATAAAGTTCTGGCTTATATCCTAGCAAAGAAAGAAAGTTCCAAAAAAAATAGTGGTATATTAGTCTTTGCTTTTGAATATCAATATTTTTAATATCTAATTGTTTTAAAGTTCTTACTAATAAATTCCAGATGTCTTCTTGGAGTTCCTCTCCCCGAATAAAGGTGTTTAAAATTTCTAAAATATTGTTGGCAATATTTATTTTTTCTAAATCTTTATTAATATTTTGAAACTTTTCAATTAAAACTGCGTCGGTAAGGGTTTTATAAGTTTTCCCTTGAATAAACCCAATCTCTGACAAACAAAACATCTCCATCCCCGACCTTAACTTAGAGGATATTTTTCGTATCCCTCTCCCTAAAACTTTTAGTTTTCCGAAATCTTTCGTGTATATAGTAAATAGTTGATCGGCTTCTTTCCGATCAACTTTTTTCAAAACAATTCCCTGGCTTCGATAGTGAACAAACATTTAGTTTTTATTTATGTTTTGTTTTATTCTTTCAACGCTCCTGTATTTACCCTGATTTTTTATTTCTAACTTTGGAAATAAACAACCAAAACTTTTCTCCATTTAGTTTAGCTTCTTTTTTCACCTTAAATTTCTTTTTCTGACCATACTCTAGTTCAGTTGCTTTTGTTTCTCTTATAATGTTTTTTTTGTTTTTTGATAAAAACTCGGTAATTTCCATTTTTCCATCAAATCTAATAGAAATCGTGTCTTTAGCTGTAAATCCAGCCTCTTTTCTCATTTGCTGAATGTTTCTTATTATTTCTCTTAAATTTCCCTCTTCCCTTAACTCTAAGGTTATCGTTCTGTCTAATTCAATATTTTCCTTGAGGGAAGATTTAAAAGCTATTTCTTTCACATTTATTTCAGCTTTTATTAATTCTAATAAGTTTTTATCCTTCTTTAGTTTTAAACTCTTGATAGTTAATTTTTGCAAGGGCTGTCTTACTTTTAGACCAGCCTTAGCTCTCTCTGACAAACTAGCTGTTACTATTTTTCTAACTTCCTCCATTTTTTCTTTTAGCTTTTTATCTATCAGTTTTTCGTTCGCTTTAGGCCAATTCTCCAAATGAACCGAATCTTTTGTTTTTAATTTTTTACCCAAAAGTTCTTGATAGAGGTGCTCACTAAAGAACGGAATAAATGGAGCTGTTAATTTACTCAAGGTTAATAAAATAAATCCTAATAATTGAGAGGCTTTTTTCAATTCTTTTATTGTCTCTGGTCTCTGAAATCGTTTTCTCGACCTCCTAACATACCACAAAGAAAGACTGTTAACGATAAACCCTTCTATTAATCTAGCCGCTCCCGTAATATTATACTCTTCTAAAAGCTGACTGGTATTTTTAATTAACAGATTTAATTCAGATATAATCCATTTATCTAAAACATCCGAGCTAGATTTTGGAGAGCTAATTCGTGGACTTAAAGTAATTTTTTTTCGTTCAGAGTCACTCAATCCCGTGTATGTATTATAAAATACATAACAATTCCAAAAAGTCATAATAAATCTTTTCAACTTTTCTCCTACATCTTTTTCTGAAAAAAGCTTCGGCTCTCCTGGTTGACTCGCTGTATAGAAATACCAGCGAACAGCATCTATTCCATATTTTCCAGCTATATACCAAGGGTCAACAATATTACCTTTTGATTTAGACATTTTTTCTCCTTTTTTATCTAAAATATGACCCAAAGAGATAATATTTTTATAAGAAGAACCCTTTTCAAGTAAAGTTGAAATTGCTAACAAAGTATAAAACCACCCTCTTGTTTGGTCTATTGCTTCACAAATAAAATCTGCCGGAAACTGCTTTTTTTGAGTAATTAGTTTTTTGTTTTCAAAAGGATAATGATGTTGAGCGAAGGGCATAGAGCCAGCATCAAACCAGCAATCAATTACCTCGGGAACTCTTTCCATTATTCCTTCACAATCATCGCATTGGAATTTTACTTTATCGATATATGGTTTATGAAAATCTAATTCTGTTTTTTCATCAATAGGTAAAAACGTAAGTTTTACTTTTTTAAGCTGTCCAGCTTTAATCACTTTCCATTGAAGTTTTTGCTTAACTAGAGTTTCCATAGACAACCCCTTCATCATACCTTCCAAGAGCCATAAAGGATCTCCATGACTAATTATTAAGATAGTTTTATTTTTATGTTTTTTCTCAACATCTTTTATAAAACTAAGTATTCTTTTTCTACAAGAAAACCAGTCTTCTCCTCCTTTAGGTTTTCTATAAAACCTTTCTCTCATATCACGAAAGGCTTTATATACTGCTTCTTTTGGTCCTCCACTAAAAACGCCTAAATCAGTATCTCTTAGCCTTTTATCTGTATGTATTTTTAGATTAAGTTGTTCATTAACAATTTTGGCAGTTTTCTGTGCTCTAAAGAAATCTGAAGCAAAAATTAAATCAACATTCTTTCTTTTTAATTTTTTGGCTACAGCTTCTATGTCTTTTCTTCCTTTTTCCGTTAAACCAAGAGAGCGATCTTCTTTTCTGGAATAAATTATTCTGTTTAAGTCAGCAACACGAATTGTTTCTCCGTGTCTTAAAAAATAATATGTATTTGTAGTATATTTTTGCGCTATAAGCTCTTTTTTACTTCCTATTACCTTAATTTTTCCACATTTTTTACATTCCCAAACAGGTAGTGGCGTTCCCCAATATCTTTCCCTGGAAAGAGCCCAATCTCTTACTCCTTTTAACCACTCTCCGAATCTTCCATCTCTAAGGTAAGCTGGGGTCCAATTAATTCCTTTGTTATTTTTAATCAAGGCCGCCTTCATTTTCTTCATTCTAATAAACCAACTTTTTCTAGCATAATAAAGTAGAGGAGTTTTACATCTCCAACAAAAAGGATAATCATGCTCGTACATCTCCTCTTTAAATAAAAGCTTCTTTTGTTTTAAATCTTCTGTTATTAGTGGGTTGGCGTCTTTAAAATACATTCCAGCCCATTTTTTTACATCAAAATTAAACTTTCCTTCTTCGTTAACTACCAGTAAAATTGGGATTTCTGAAATCTTTTGTGTTTTATATTTCTTGTTTTGGGCTTTAATTAAATCCATATCTTCTATTCCGTAAGCGGGAGCAATATGAACTAGTCCTGTTCCTTCTTTTAAAGAAACAAATTTCCCTGGAATCACCTTATAGGCGTCTTTGGAAACATCTGAATTTAATGGATACAATCCCTCGTATCTTAAATCTAATAAATCTTTTCCTTTAAATTCTTGAACAACCTTTCCATCTACGCCACAAGAAGAAATCATTTCTTTGGCTAATATTAAATATTCCTCACCAACTTTTACTTTGGCGTAAACAAAATCAGGATTTATAGCTACAGCCACATTTCCTGGTAATGTCCATGGAGTTGTCGTCCAAACCAATAAATAGGTTTTTTTGAATTCTAAGTTTTTAATCCTAAGTTTTACAAAAATTGAAGGTTCTTTTATTTTTTTATAACCCTGAGCTACCTCATGACTAGAAAGAGCTGTTCCACACCTAGGACAATAAGGAACAACTTTAAAGTCTTGGTATAAAAGACCCTTTGTATGAATTTGTTTTAATATCCACCAAACCGACTCAATGTAATCCGGATTATATGTAATATATGGATTATCCATATCTAACCAAAATCCAATTCTTTCGGTTAATTTTTCCCAATCTTTCTTATATTTCCAAACAGAGGCTTTACATTTTTTATTAAATTTTGATATTCCATATTTTTCAATATCTTTTTTTGACTTCAGTCCTAACTTTTTTTCAACTTGTAATTCAACTGGTAGGCCATGTGTATCCCAACCAGCTTTTCTTAAAACCCTAAAACCAACCATTGTTTTGTATCGGCAAACAATATCTTTAAACGCTCTAGTTAGAACGTGGTGAATACCAGGTTTTCCATTGGCTGTAGGAGGTCCTTCGTAAAAAACAAAGCTTTTCGCTTTCTTCTTTTTCTTTATACTTTCAGTAAATATTTCTTTCTCCTTCCAAAATTGGAGAACCCTTTCTTCTATTTTAGGGAAATTAGCTTTTTTAAACATATACGTTTAAAATATCATTTTAAGTGATTTTTTTCAACTAAAAATCCCATAGTTTTTTATGAGATTTTCTTCAGAATTACCTCAAAAATTTCTTCGAAATTACATTTTTTCCGGCGCGTCTATTCCTAAGAGTTTTAATCCGTTTTTAAGAACCTGGGAGGTCGCAAGCACTAAAGCTAGTCGAGTTTTTTTTGTTTCTTCGTCTTTAGCTTTTAAAATAGGTACTAATTCATAGAAAAGATTAAAACTTTGCGCTAATTTAAAAAGATAGTTTGAAAGTAAGTTTGGGCTATAGGTTCTTGCTGCGTTCTCAATAATTTCTGGAAAATGTAATAACTGCTTTAAAAGTTTAATTTCTTGAGTTTCTTTTAACTTTAATTCTTTGAGTTTGCTAATTCCTTGTTTTTGAATTCTTGATTTTCTTAAAATACTACAAGCTCGAACAAAGGTATATTGTAGGTATGGCCCGCTATTACCCTTTAAGTTTAAAATCTTTTTCCAATCAAAAATAATGTCTTTTGAGTAATGATGGGAAAGATCATTATACTTTACCGCTCCGATCCCTATTGCTTTTGCTATTTTGTCTTTTTCCTTTTTACTAAGTTTTGATTTTTTCTTAACAATAACCTTTAAAGACTTTTTGATTGCTTCTTCTAAAACCTCTTCTAAAAAAATTGTATTACCCTTTCTGGTTCTCATTTTTCCGGAAGCCAACCTCATCATTCCGTGAGAGATATGAAAGTAATTTTTTTTATCTCCTAACCCTAAAAGTTCGGCAGCAAAGAATAATTGTTTTAGATATAAAACTTGGTCTGTCCCTATTTCATATAAAATCTTCGTTGGTTTAAATTTTTCCAAGCGATATTTGATTGTTGCTAAGTCTCTAGTTGAATAAAGAGTAGCTCCGTCAGATTTCTGAATCATTAACGGTGGAAGGATGTCGTTAGGAAAAGGAATAATAATAGCTCCTCTACTACGAATAGCTATTTTTTTATCTAACGCTTTCTTAATAATTCCTTTAAGTTTAGACTGATAAAAACTTTCTCCTAGGGCAATATCAATTTTAATTCCTAAAAGCTTATAAATCCTATCAAATTCTTTTAAGCTCCACTTAACACATTTTTTCCAGATTCTCTTTGCCTCCCTATCTCCTTTTTCAAGTTTTTTAAACCAAAGCCTAGCTTCCCCTTCAAGTTCAGAATCTTTTTCTGCTTCTTCGTGAAACTTAACGTAAAGAATATTTAATTCATAAATAGGGTTTTTTGCAATTTTTTTCTCGTCTCCCCACCTTTTAATAGCATAAATAAGTTTCCCAAATTGCGTCCCCCAGTCTCCTAAATGATTATCGCCTATAACCTTATATCCTAAAAATTGATAAATATTATAAATAGCCTGACCTATAATAGTTGATCTTAAGTGTCCAATCCCAAAAGGCTTAGCAATGTTTGGGGCAGAATAATCAATAACAATTTTTTTTCCTTTTCCAATATCACTCGAACCATAGCTCTTTTTTTCTTTTAGAATTTTTTTAAGTCCTTCTAGTAAAAAATCTTCGGAAAAGAAAAAATTGATAAATCCTGGACTTACGACTTCAACTTTTTCAAATAGTAGCTTCGTAGTTGTTTTTGGTAATGAATTAATAATTAATTCTCCCGCTTGAGCCGGACTCTTATTTATCACCCCCGCTATTTTCATTGCAATATTACTTGTATAGTCACCATGGCTACTTGTTTCGGGGTATTCAACCTTAATCTCTGGAATAACAAATTTAGGAAAAGTTTTTTCCTTTTGAAGTTTTTTAATAGATTTTTCTATTAAATTAGAAAGTGTTTTTTTTATCATAAGTATTATTTTTTACTATTAATTCTTTTCAAGGCTTGCTGAGCAGTTTTAACATCAATTTTTCCTTTTTTAATCATTGTTTCAGCTATCACCTGAACTGTTTTACCTGTAGCTCCTGCAGTTACAGATATATTTTTAGCATGTAATTTCATGTGTCCAGACTGTATTCCCTCTGAAACTAATGCCCTTAAAGCTCCTAGGTTCTGAGCTAATCCAACAGAAGCTATTATTTTTGCCAAATCTTGAGCAGTTTTAATATTTAAAATCTTTAGAGAAATTTTAGACAAGGAATGAGTTTTAATAATACCCCCAACAATTCCTACAGTTATCGGTAATATCATTATTCCAGCTAAATCTCCCCCTTTACTTTTTTTCCAGATAGCAAGCGGGTTGTATCCTCCCTTTTTAGCTGCAAAACCATGAGCTCCAGCTTCCAGGGCCCGACAATCGTTTCCTGTAGCTAAAGCTACAGCCGTCATTCCATTTAAAATACCTTTATTATTAGTTACGGCTCGGTATATATCAGCTTCAGCTATTGCGCTAGCCTTAACAATCTTTTCGATTATTTCCTCTGCAATAAATCCTTCTTTTTTAAGCGCA
>JAUVBU010000011.1 GCA_030591065.1 bacterium
ATGCCCACTTTGCTTTTCGGTTTTAGAAAAAAATAACGGAAAAGAGTTCAAGGTTATAGGTGTTTCGAAAGTTAGTATCCCAACGCTTGTTCATCCGAAAACTCCTTATTTTGTTTTGGTATTAGAAGATGAAAATAAGAACCGTTGGACCCATAAGTCTCTTGAGGAATATAAGATGGGAGAAAAGTTTTATGTAAAACCTATTCCAGGAGAAAAAACCGTCGCTGTCTGGCGTGTAAAATATGATATTCCCGAAACAATTAAAACAGTTGTTGAATTAATAGGAGGAATAAATATTAACCAAAGCTCTAAAATTCTTATTCTCCCCACGCTAAATATTCCCAAACATCCTTATTTTGCCGAGAATACTAGCCCTCAGTTCCTAGACGGAGTTATTAAATTCTTAATTCAAAGCGGAGCTAATCATAAAAATATAAAAGTTGGAGCTCAAAGTTTTAATGACCTTCCGATAGAATCTTCGGTTCAAAAGTCTCAATTATTAAAAGTTTGTGTAAAAAATAAAACCGAACCATTAGACTTATCTAAAACAAATTTTGTTGCAAAAAAACAAGGAAACACAACCTTTGAAATCTCCGAAGAAGCTTTTAATAATAATTTAGTTATTAATTTACCCATACTAAAGCTTGATAAAAAGTTCGGAGTTAAGGGGGCCTCAGAAAACACATTAAAACTTCTCAGTAAAAAATCTTATGTTTCTCTGAAATATCTCTATGATTATCCCAAACTAATAACTGAAGCAGAAAAAGTTTTACCTAAATCTTTAACAATTGCGGAAGGAATTTCTATTCAAAAGGAAACTGGACATACAGCTCTTTTAGGACTAATTTTAGCCAGCTTTAATTCTTTTAACATAGAAAGGGTGTTTGCTGAAATCACAATGAAAAAAGATTTGCCAGATTATCTTAAAAATATTAAAATCCAAGATGTCCCAATTGCCGGACGGAGAATTGGGGAATTACAATATGACGTGGAAAAATTTTACTAAAAACAACTACTTAACACCGAAAGACAGCGTTTTTTGCTTATCAGGGGAAAAAAACCTATCTTTAATTAAAGACATTACTTTGATTTTAGGTCTTGCTTTGTTAACCGGAATTTCCGCAAAAATAAAAGTGGATATAGGAGTTATTCCTATAACTATGCAAACGCTAACAGTGTTATTGGGTGCTGGGTTGTTAGGAAAAAAAAGAGCAACTCTTTCTCAGATTACTTATTTTCTAGGAGGGTTAATGGGAATTCCTTGGTTTTCTAGGGGAGGTGGAATGATTTATATTATGAGTCCAACTTTTGGATATATAATAGGATTTATCTTCGCCACCTTTTTAGTGGGAAATTTGTTAGAAAAAGGCTGGAATGAAAGCTTTGAAAAAATCACCCTAACAATGTTGCTTGGAAGTCTCGTTATTTATATCCCTGGACTCTTTTGGCTCTCCAACTTTATTGATGTTTCGAAAATTTTAACTATTGGATTTTACCCTTTTATTTTGGGAGATTTCTTAAAAGTTTTTCTGACAACCTTAATTTTATCTCTTCGTTTAAATATTCTTTAAAAAGGTCTTAAAAAAAAAATATTAAAAATCTAATTAAAATATGTTAAAAGATAAAGTAGTCTTAATTACAGGATCTTCTCGAGGAATAGGTAAAGCTATTGCTTTAAAATTTTCTTCCTTGGGAGCTAAAATCGCCTTAAACGATATTGCTTCACAAGAAGAAGATTTAAAAAAACTAGTTCAAGAAATTGAAGCTCAAGGAAAAATAGCTCACTATTTTTTGTCTGATGTTTCTAGTTTAGTAAAAGTTGAAGAAATGCTTCAAAAAATTGAGTCTGAATTTGGACAGCTAGACGTACTGGTAAACAATGCTGGAATCTGCAAGGACAGAACTTTAATTAAAATGACGCAAGAAGAATGGCAACAAGTAATTAATATTAATTTAACTGGGGTTTTTAATTGCGCTAAAGCTGCTCTTCCTTTAATTGTTAAAAATCAAGGAAAAATTATTAATCTTTCTTCAGTAGTTGGACTAAAAGGAAATTTTGGGCAAGCAAATTATGCCGCAGCTAAAGCAGGTATTATTGGCTTTACTAAATCATTATCAAAAGAATTAGGAAAGACGGGGGTGACCGTAAACGCTATAGCTCCAGGATTCATAGAAACTAGACTTACCGAAAACATGCCAGAAGAAATTAAAATACAAATTAAAAGAATGACCTCCTTAAGAAGGTTTGGAAAACCTGAAGAGGTAGCTAATTTAGTCGCCTTTTTGGCCTCAGACAAAGCCAGTTTTATTACTGGAACAGTTATTGAGATCGATGGAGGTTTATCAATATGATACTAAACAAAGAACAAATTAAAAAAATCATTCCTTACGATGACCCCTTTTTATGGGTAGATGAAGTTGAAAGCATCGAAGGAAATACTATAATTGGATATAAATATACTTCTCCCGAAGATCCTTATTTTAAAGGACACTTTGTTGATTTTCCTATTATGCCCGGAGTCTTAATAATAGAAGGAGCTGCCCAAACAGCCACCATACTTTTAAGAAAACAGATGGGAAAAGGTCACGAACAAAAACATCTTTTAGCTTATAAGGTAAGAGGGGCTACCTTTTCTCAACCTATTTTTCCAGGAGACAAAATAAGATACGAGGTTAAGCTTTTAGGTTTTTATGGCTACAAGGTTGCTAATTTTCTAGCAAAAATTTTTGTGGGAAAAAAGCAAAAATGTGAAGCTAGGTTTGTTGTAGCTATAGTAGATAAAGAAAAACTTAAAGAAAGAAAAGTGGCAGCCGAACAAGGAGGGCCAATTACAAGAAAAAAGCTACCTCCATTAAAAGTTGGTAATCTTCTTGCTAAAATTCCAATAATTCAAGGGGGTATGGCTATTAGAGTTTCATTACACAACTTGGCAGGAAACGTAGCAAGGCAAGGAGCGGTGGGAATTATTGCCGTTTCTGGGATGACTGATCCTGCTGAAGTAAGAGCAGAAATTAAACAAGCTCGAGAAATTGCTGGACCAGAAGGGATTATCGGAATAAATATTATGGGAGTTGCTAGTCACTTCAAGCAATTGGTTACAGCTGCTATGGAAGAAGGAGTTAATTTAGTTATTCAGGGAGCTGGATTTAGAAAAGATATTTTTGAGATGGGTAGAAAATACAATGTTCCAATTTTCTCTATGGCCTCTTCTGTTAAAGTAGCTAAAAAGGGAGAAGAGATGGGAGCAGCAGCTATCGTTATAGAAGGGGAAGACGCTGGAGGTCATCTTGGCTTTCCCAAGGGCCGTCCTTTTAGAAAAACTATCGACATTCTTAAAGACGTAGTTAAAGAAGTTAAAACTCCCCTTATTGCCGCCGGCGGCATTTTTGACGGAAAAGATATTATAGAAATGTTACGAGCTGGAGCTAAGGGAGTTCAGATGGCAACCAGGTTTGTAACCACCAAAGAATGTGATGCTGATCCTAAATTTAAGCAAGCCTATTTAGACGCAAAAAAAGAAGATGGAATAATAATTCACTCTCCTGTAGGGCTCCCTGGTAGAGCTATTAAGTCTCCTCTTGTAGATAAAATTTCGGAAGGAAAAGCTCCTAAGCCAGACCCAAAGAGATGTAAGGGATGCATAGGAATGGTTTGCGATAAAAGTTATTGTATTTTAGATGCTTTAGAGAAGGCTAGAAAAGGAGATTTAGAAAACGGTCTAGTTTTTGCTGGTTCTAATTTCTGGAAAATTAAAGATATTGTCTCCGTTAAAGAACTTATAGAAGAACTTGTAACAGAAGCTAATAAAATTTTAGAACAAGAACCTTTAATTGTTAATAATGATTAAGACTATATATGTATAAACAAAATAAATTAACCAATCTTTTAGAAATTGACTATCCAATTATTCAGGGAGGTATGGCCGGAGTTTCAGACGCAGAGTTAGTTTCTGCCGTTTCTAACGCTGGAGGTCTTGGAATTCTTGGGTCTGGATTTCTTCCCCGTAGTTGGCTAGAAAAAGAAATTGAAAAAACAAGAAAATTAACCAATAAGCCTTTTGGGGTTAATCTTTTAATACGGAATCCAAATATTACCGAGTTAATAAAAGTTGTTATTGAAAAAAAGGTTCCCATAGTTTTCACGGGAGGAGGCAATCCTCTTCCTTTGTTTCCTCACCTTAAAAAAGCTGGAATTAAAATTATCCCGGTAGTAGGATCTGCTAGATTAGCTAAAAAGATGGAAGAGAACGAAGCAGATGCGGTAGTAGTAGAGGGACTTGAGTCTGGTGGACATATCGGAAAAATAACAACAATGGTTTTAGTTCCTCAAGCCAAACAATTATTAAATAAAATTCCATTAATTGCGGCTGGAGGTATTCATGACGCTAAAACAGCTGTAGCTACTTTTATTCTAGGAGCCGATGGGGTTCAATTAGGAACAAGATTTTTAGCAAGTAAAGAATGTCCAATTCATGAAAATTATAAAAAAGCTATTTTAGATGCGACCGACGAAAACGTTGTTGTTGTGGCTAGATTTACAGGTCATCCAATGAGAATGATTGAAAACGAACTAACAAAAAAAGTTAGAAAGTTAGAAGAAAAAAATCCTTTTCCAGAAGAAGTTCAGACTGGAAAATATTCTAGCTCTAAAATAGAAAGTGGAAATATTAAATTTGCCCCACTCCTTTGCGGTCTTTGCGCTGGAGAAATTTCCGAGATTAAAAGCTGTAAAGAAATAATCGAGGGAATCGTAGAAGGACATAAAAAAATAATGGGAAGAAATGAATAAAGCTTTATCTTGGTTATGTAAAATATTTTTGGCCCCCATAATTAAAATTATTTTTATTAAAAAAATAAATGGGGAAGAAAATGTTCCATCTGGAAACTTTATTTTAGTTGCAAATCACCAAAGCCATCTAGACGAAATAGCGACAGCTCTTGTTTGTCTTCCCAGAAAGTTCCGCTTTATTGGTCGAGTTGACGAGATTGATGGTGTTGCTAAAATATTTCTCGACCTTTTTTATTCTTTATTTGGAGTAATTCCTTTAGATAGAAAGAGCAAAGAATCCAAGAAAAAAGTTATAAAAGAAGCTATTGGGTCTTTGAAAAAAAACAATATTTTAATACTTTACCCAGAGGGAACGAGAACTAGAACTGGCAAAATGGGTGAAGGAAAAGTTGGAACTGCTAAGTTTTTGTTGGCAACTGGAACTCCTATTTTGCCTATAGGAATAAAGGGGACAGCTGAACTTCTACCGCCAGGAGGAAAATTAAAAATAAAAAAAACTATTAGTATAAATATTGGGAAACCTATTTTTTTTAAACAGGAATTTAACAAAGCAAAAACCTTAGATTCCAACTCAGAAGAATACAAAAAACTCCTAGAAGAAATGACGAAAAAAATAATGAATGAAATTTTTCATTTACGACAGGAAGCCTAAGTAGAAATATTTAAATAAAACTCTATGGAAATTAAAAAAATTCTTATTGCTAATCGGGGGGAGGTCGCTTTACGTATTATTAGGACCTGCCAAGAAATGAATGTTAAAACCGTTGCTTTGTGTCCAACAGAAGGTCAAGAAGAAGACTTTTTAGAAACACGACTAGCAGACGAATATTACTTTTTAGAAAAAGAAGGGTCTGCTGGATACCTTGACCAAAAAAAGATTATTGAAATAGCGAAAAAGGCTAAAGTTGACGCTATCCATCCTGGATATGGTTTTTTAGCTGAAAATTGGAGATTTAGTAAGCTTTGTCAAAAAAATAAAATTTGGTTTATTGGTCCGCATTTTAAAATCCTAAAAAACCTTGAAGATAAAGTTGAGGCAAAAAAATTGGCCAGAAAAGCTGGTATTCCAACGCTTCCAGCTAGTAAGGGAGCAATTAGAACAAAGAAGGACTTAATGAAGTGGGTTAATAAAATTAAACCTCCCTTTGTTTTAAAAGCTCAGCGAGGAGGTGGAGGTATTGGTATTCGAGTTATAAACGGTAAAATTGATTTTGGTAGTCTTTTCTCAATATCTGCTGGGATTCAAAGACAAATATCTGCTGCGTTTTCCGATACCGATTATTTTTTAGAAAAACACCTTCCAAAAGCTAGGCATATTGAAGTTCAAATATTGGGAGATAAAAACGGTGTCGTTCACCTAGGAGAAAGAGAGTGTAGTATTCAAAGAAGATTTCAAAAATTATTTGAAGAAGCTCCCTCTCCCTTTCTTAATGATAAAGAAAGAGAAAACGTCAGACTTTTAGCTGTAAAGCTTGGTAATAGTTTAAGATATCAAGGAGCAGGAACGGTAGAATTTTTATTAGACGAAAAGAAAAATCTTTATTTTTTAGAAGTAAATCCTCGCCTACAAGTAGAGCATCCTGTCACCGAAGCAATAACTGGAGTAGATATTGTAGAACAACAAATTAGAGTAGCTCAAGGAGAGGAGCTTTCTTTTGTTCAAGACGATATCGTTTTTAATGGCTGGGCAGTAGAAGCTAGAATTAACGCAGAAGATCCCAGTAATAATTTTAGACCTAGTCCAGGAATAATAGAAAAATACATACCACCTGGAGGTCAAAAGATTTTTTTACACACATTTATCCATGAAGGTCAGACAATATATCCTTATTTTGATTCTCTTTTGGCAAAAGTTATTGCCCACGGAAAGACAAGAGAAGAAGCGACCTCAAGGCTTAAGCAAGCACTTGGTGAAATGGTTATAGAGGGAGTTCCAACAACCATTCCTTTTTTTCAACACCTTTTAGAAAACAAAGATTTTATTGATACAAATTTTACCACTAGCTTTATTGAAGACAGTAAAATTATTCAAGAATTACAACATCAGCCCTGTCTCGAAAAATGCAACAGTCAAAGTTCTAATAAAAAAACTATTGAGAAAAAAGAGATAGCTAACATGGTCTTTCAAATTTATAAAAATATAAAAAAGACGAGTGAATCTTCGCCTAAAAAAAACGAGGGTACGTCTAATTGGGCTATGGCTGAAAGATTAAAAATGATTCAAGATTAACTAAAATTATCATGAAATTAAATTTAAATATTGGTAATAAAAAATATGATATTGAGCTTAATAAAACAAGTGGTGGCTCAATAAATATAAAAGTAGACGGAGAAGAATTTCTTTTTCAAGAAACCAAGAAAGAGAAAAAAGAGCTCTCTTTGGCTAAAACGTCTCTACCGAAAAGAAACTTTTCCGAAAAAGAAATTAAGGCACCGATTAGTGGAATAATTTCAGAAATTTTTGCAAAAGAAGGTGATGTTGTTAAACAAGGAGAAAAAGTTGCTTTGCTTTCAGCTATGAAAATGGAAAATGAAATTATTTCTGATTTTGACGGAAAAATTAAAACAGCTTTAATTAAACAAGAACAAACAGTTAAGGAGGGAGAACTTTTATTTCTTCTCGATTAGTTTTTAAAAAATAAAATGGAAATAAAAAAATATAAAAAGGTTTCTTCTACTAATGTTTTAGCTAAAAAGGCACCAAACAAACCTTGGTTAATTGTTTTAGCCGAAGAACAAACTGCTGGTTATGGCCGAAAGAAAGACTATTGGTTCTCTCCAAAGGGCGGTCTATATTTTTCTATTATTCTTCCAAAAAGCAATATCGAAGACTTACAAACCTTAACCCTTTTAGCTGCTTTTGCTATAGCAGAAACTATCAAAGAAAATTTAAGAATTAAACCTTTTATTAAGCTACCTAATGATGTATATATAAATAATAAGAAGGTAGCTGGAATATTAACCGAGAACGTTGTAGGTAAAGATGTTAAGTTTTCTGTTATGGGTATTGGGCTTAATACAAATATTTCTAAATTTCCGAAAAAACTAGAAGGGAGTGCAACCTCTCTTCAACTTGAATCAAAAAAGAAAATTAATAATAAAAAAATTCTAGTAGAAATTGTTAAAAAAATAAAAAAGCAACTAGAAATAATTAGTGTATAAAAAAAATAAATTAAAAATTACTTATTATGTCGTTTGAAAAAGAAAAAACAAAATTAAATAACAAGAGAAAAGCTCTCAGAAACCCTAGCCTTATAGAAAAACAACACCAAAAAGGTAAATTAACTGCTCGAGAGAGAATCGAACTACTATTAGATAAAGATAGTTTTTTAGAACTAGACCCCTTCGTTGAAACACGGGTTAGCGAGCTTGGATTAAGTAAAAAAAGAGTTCCAGGAGACGCTGTAGTTACTGGTTTCGGAAAAATTAACAACAGAAAAGTTTGTGTCTATAGTCAAGATTTTTCCGTAATGGGAGGGTCTTTAGGAGAAATGCATGCTCAGAAAGTTGTTAAGGTTATTAACCTTGCCAAAAAAACTGGCTGTCCTATTTTAGGAATAATTGATTCTGGTGGCGCCAGAATTCAAGAAGGGATACTCAGTCTCGACGGATATGCTAAAATCTTCAAATCTATGATTAAGGCATCTGGAGTAATACCTCAAATATCAATTATTGTTGGGCCTTCGGCAGGTGGGGCGTCTTATGCTCCAGGGCTATCTGATTTTGTTTTTATGGTTCAAGGTATATCTCAAATGTATATTACTGGACCTAAAATTATTAAAAGGGTTACATCTGAAGATGTTACCTTTGAAGATTTGGGAGGCGCAGCTCTCCATAACTCAAAATCTGGGTGTGCTCATTTTTCTTTTAATTCCGAAGAGGATTGTTTTTCAGCTACTAGAACTCTCTTGTCTTACCTTCCCCAAAACAATCTAGAAAATGCTCCCGAAGAAAGAAGTATTCTAGGACAACTCTTTGAAAAAGAAGAAAACCTTAAAATTGCCAAGATTATTCCCGAAGAAGAAAAAAAGGGTTACGACATGAAAAAGTTAATAGTAGAAATTTTTGATAAAAGTTCTTTTTTTGAAGTCCAATCAAGTTTTGCTGTCAATTCTATTGTGGGTTTTGCCAGACTTGGAGGAGTTGTAGTTGGAATTGTTGCAAACCAGACAAAGTGTATGGCCGGAACTTTAAATATTGATTCTTCTGATAAAATTGCTCGTTTTGTCAGATTTTGCGACGCCTTTAATGTCCCGATAATTAATCTCGTAGACACTCCTGGATACCTTCCTGGTGTTAATCAAGAAAAGGGAGGAATTATTAGACACGGAGCAAAAGTTTTATATGCTTTTGCAGAAGCGAGTGTTCCCAAGATTAGCTTGATTTTAAGAAAAGCTTTTGGGGGCGCTTATATTGCCCTAGTTTCAAGAGAGCTCGGATACGATATGGTTTTAGCTTGGCCTTCAGCTCAAATAGCAGTTATGGGACCAGAGCAAGCAGTAAAAATTATTTACAGAAAAGAAATAGCGAAAAGTAAAAATCCAGAAAAACTTGAAAATGAAAAAATTGAAGAATTACGTAAAACATTTCTCAATCCATATCAAGCCGCAAAGCTTGGACAGATTGATATCGTAATCCGCCCAGAAGAAACAAGAACAACTTTAATTAAGTGTTTAAGCTCTCTTTTAGATAAAAGAGAGAGTAAGGTTGCCCGAAAACATGGCAACATGCCTCTTTAATAAATTTTAATTAAAAAAATGACAAACTTTATTTTGTTGTCACTGTTCTCTTATTTTTTAGGATCCATTTGT
The DNA here is from genome assembly GCA_030591065.1 of bacterium. Lineage (GTDB taxonomy): Bacteria > Patescibacteriota > Minisyncoccia > Minisyncoccales > JANBVM01 > JAUVBU01. The sequence continues at coordinate 9,601 of JAUVBU010000011.1, forward strand.
TTCGCCCACTTAATAGCTAAGACTAAGAACGTTGACTTATCAAAAACTGGCAGCAAGTCAGCTACATCCACAAACTTAGCCCGAAGTGTTGGGTGGAAGTGGGGAATTTTAACTGTTGTGTTAGATCTTTCCAAGGGAGTAATTCCTACTCTTTTAGCTTTTCATTATTTAGAAAATACCTGGCAAATTATTATAGTATCCGTTCTTCCAATTTTAGGCCATATTTATCCTATATTTTTTAACTTTGTTGGTGGAAAAGGGGGGGCTACCTTTATGGGTATTATTTTAGCTTTGGTTGGTTTTAAAATATTTCTTGTTTCTCTTTTAGCCTGGATTCTTGTTTTCGCTATTACGAGAGTTTCTAGCCTTACTAATATTATTATTCCTTGGCTTTTATCTCTTTTCTTATTTCTTTATTTCCCATTTTATTATTTTATAATCGGAGTCATAAGTGCTTCTTTAGTTTCTTTTGCTTTACGGAACAATATAAAAAGACTTATTACCGGAAAAGAACCTAAGAGCCCCGTAAACCTTTAAAGTTATGCAAATTTTTGATTTTTCATGGATAGTCTTTTCTTATCTCTTAGGATCTATTCCCTTTGGATACATAATCACGAAGATTTCAACTAAGAAAAACATCTTAGATGTCGGCTGGAAAAAAACTTCTGGATCAAACGTTTTCAAAAACATTGGTATGTGGCAGGGAATACTAACTGGACTCCTAGATATCGGTAAAGGATTTTTAGCTGTCAAAATAGCCCAAACTTTTGAGTTTTCGGGCTCAATTCAAGCTTTATCTGGAGTAGCAGCTGTAGTTGGCCATAATTGGTCTTATTTTTTAAAACTATCTGGAGGAAGGGGAATTGGAACTTTTTTGGGTGCTGCTCTAGCTCTTTCTCCCTCTATTCTTTGGCAACCATTAATGTTTTTCCTTATCCTAACCTTACTTTGGGACTCTTCTATTGGTACCCTTTTACTTTTAACTTCTTTTATAATAATCAGCACAACAAATGGATTTGAGGCAGGGAAGTTGTTTGGACTAGCATCTCTTTTCCCTGTTTTTATTAAAAGACTAAGTCCAATAAAAGAACTAAGGGGAAGTCAAAACAAAACAGCTTTAATCAAAAGCCGTTTACTTTTTGACGACAATCATCCTCACTTAGAACCTAGAATAAAAAGAATAGTTAAAAGATTGACAAAATAACAATTTCTAATATAATTATAATAAGTCCGTCGAAAACGGACGTTTTTAAAATAATCAATCTTTAAATTTTAACGTCTAAATAAAAATAAAAGACAAATTAGTTGTTAAAATATAAAGTTTATCTCTATGGATTTAAAAATTTTCGCATCCGCCGTTGCTCAAATAGGAGAAGAAAAAGGGCTCTCTAAAGAAAAAATTACCGAGATTATTGAACAAGCGTTAGCCGCCGCCTATAAAAAAGACTACGGGAAAAAAGGACAAATAATCAAAGCTGAGCTTAACCTCGTAAGCGGAGAAGCTAAATTCTGGCAAATTAAAACAACCGTAGAAGAAGAGATGATTTATTCCGAAGAAGAACTATTGAAATTAAAAGAGATGAAAGAAGGAGGGGAAGAATTTTCTGAAGAAGAGGGGAAAGAAAAAATTCGTTTCAATCCAGAAAAACATATTATAATAGAGGAAGCAAAAAAAGTTAAACCTGAGATTGAGGCTGGAGAAGATTTAATTATTCCTTTAGAAATTAAAAGTGAGTACGGAAGAATAGCTGCTCAAACAGCAAAGCAAGTTATTATTCAAGGAATCAGAGAAGCAGAAAAGAAAAGTATTTTTGAAGAATACAAAAGCAAAGAGGATAATATTATTTCTGGAATTATTCAAAGAATAGAAGGGAAAAATATTCTTTTTGACCTTGGTAAAACCTTAGGAGTTTTAACAAAGGAAGAGCAGATTCCTGGAGAATTTTATCGAGCAGGACAAAGACTAAGAGTATATGTTTTAAAAGCAGAAGAAACTCCCCGAGGGCCAAAAATCTTTCTTTCTAGGTCTTATCCAAAACTAGTTTCTAAATTATTTGAATTAGAGGTTCCAGAAATCTCTTCTGGTGCAGTTGTAATTAAATCTATAGCAAGAGAGGCCGGGTCTAGAACAAAAATTGCCGTCTTTTCAAACGAAGAAAATATTGACCCTATTGGTGCATCCGTTGGACAAAGAGGGACTAGAGTTCAAATTATTATTAATGAATTAGGAGGAGAAAAAATTGATATTGTAGAATACTCTGAAGATCCAAAAGAGTATATTTCCAATGCTTTAAGTCCAGCAAAGGTTTTAGAAATAAAAATCTTACCCAAAAACAAAGCTTTAGCTGTAGTTCCAGAAGATCAACTGTCTCTAGCTATCGGTAAAAATGGTCAAAATGTCAGATTAGCAGCTAAACTAACTGGATGGAAGATAGACGTAAGAGGCCCATCGGAAGAATCCACCGAAAAAGAAGTTGACGTAAAAGAAGAGCAAGAGTCTTTAGACGCAAAGGTGTCGGTTGATTTAGATAAAAAACCAACAAAAGAAAGCCCTGAGGAAAAAACTTCAGAAAAAGAAAAACCCAAAAAGGAAAAGAAAAGTAAAACGAAAAAAGTAAAAGAGAAGAAAAAAACAAAAGAAAAGAAGACGAAGAAAAAAGAAACAAAAAAGAAAGAATAGTTTTTAATTGTTGTAAAGTTTAATTTTTGTTAAAATACTCTATTAAAACAATAAATATATGAACTTAATACCTACTGTTATTGAAAAAACAAAATACGGAGAAAGAGCTTACGATATTTATTCTAGACTATTAAAAGAGAGAATTATTTTTCTGGGTGGTCCAATTAATGACCCTATGGCTAACGCTATTATAGCCCAAATGCTTTTTTTAGCATCCCAAGACCCTAAAAAAGACATTCAATTATATATTAACTCCCCCGGAGGAATGCTTACTTCTGCTCTGGCAATTTATGACACAATGCAATATATAGCCTCTCCTGTTTCTACAGTATGCGTTGGTTCAGCCGCCTCAGGAGCAGCGATACTCTTGGGAGCTGGTACAAAAGGAAAGAGATTTTCTTTACCTAACGGGCAAATATTACTTCATCAGGTAGCTATAAGTAATGTAGGGGGGCAAGCCGTAGAAGTTGAAATTACCGCTAAACACGTTCTTAAATTAAAAAAACTTGTGAATAAAATTTTATCTAAACATACTGGAAAAAGTGTTGAAAAATTATCAAAAGACACTGATCGTGATTTTTATCTTTCAGCAATAGAGGCCCAAGAATACGGCCTAATAGATAAGGTAATAAAACCGAAGAAATAAAAATCTAATGAAAGAATTTTGGCGTTCAAAGTTATTTTGGGGAATAGCCTTAACCTTGTTTGGGATAGGGCTTTTTATTTACTTTACATCTAGACCAGAAACACAAAGCGATATTTATGAAAAAGAATTAATTGAGGAAATTAAAAAAGATACTTTTTCACCATCTACCGCTATTATTTCTCCAAGAATCAACCTATGGTTTAACGATAATTTTAAGGTAAATATTTTAGATTCAGACTTAGGATCAGGATTAGTTCCCTTTAAGATTAATAAGAGTGGGTGCCACTATCTTATTACCGACTTGGGTACCGGTAAAAGCTCTGGAGGTTTTCGACCGTGCAAAGAAGCAGAGGTAATAGTTGAGGTCGGTCTTGAAAAAGTTTGCTCTTCTTCTTACTCAAAAGACAATCTCTCTTCTGGAAAATGTAAGGTTTCTAGTAAGGCTTTTGATTTGGCTGGAAATGACTCTGGATGGAAAAGCAGTACTTTTAATATTGATCTTATCTCTCCAATATTAACTAAGATTGAGAGCGAGCAAACCGTAAAAGCAAAACAAGAACATCTTTTTAAAACAACTATTTCCGATAATAATCGGATTTCCAATTGTTGGTTTTATGTTAACAACGTTCCAGTAGATAGCATTGTTAATGTTTCCCCTCATCCATGTAAAGACGAAAATCTTTGCACAGCTTCTATAACTTATAAAATTGAAAACGAAGGTAGCTTTGAGCTTATGTTTGGATGTAGCGACTCTGCTGGAAATACAGGATTTAGCGAACCCTTTCTTTTAGGGGCAATAATTAATCACTCTCCCGAAATATCCTTTTGTCGCGTCGTACCAACAAAAGGTTCATTACAAACTGAATTTAAATTTGAAGCAGAAGTTGCCGATCCAGACAACGACCCCTTTTCCTATGTATGGGATTTTGGAGACAATAAAGCGTCGACAGAAAAAAATCCTACTCATTTTTACGAAGAATTAGGCCTTTTTAAACCAAAACTTTTCGTTTCTGATGAAAAAGGCGCCAAGGCTGAGTGTTCGACAGCTTGGGTTATTGTAAATAAATAACGAAAATATTAAAATAAAAATAATGATAAATAAAAAAGTTTTTGTATTCTTATTAAGTTTTACGCTTTTCTTGTTCTTTTCAAGTTTTTTTTCTGTAGCTCAAGAAATCCCTCAAGAAATCGCTTTAATAGAACCCCTCAACGAAAACACATTTATAGATTGTTACTTTACGTGGAGCATCTCACCTAAGGATGGAGTAAAATTCTATGGAGTAAATCTTCTCGAAAAAGGGTCGGTTTGGATTGAACTTCGTACTACAGCTGCTTCTTGTGGAGAAAGTCTTTGTTCTTTTCCAGCTTTGGATTTCGCCGCAAAAGGAGCTCCTTTAAATTACAACACCGAATACGAGTGGCAAATTGTTGCTTATGATCAAGGAGGGAACACAATAGATTCTTCTTTTACTGGATCTTTTTCTACTGTTTCCCCAGAAGAACCTCCGCCTCCGCCTCCCACAGGACCAGCACATATAGATAATCCCTTAAATCAAGGAAGTCTTTGGGAGGCCATAGATGCTTTAATAAACTTTCTTTTTGTTTTATCTCTAGCAGTAGCCCCTATTCTTTTGATTTATGCTGGATTTATCTTATTAACTAAATCCGGCGACCCAGGAGCGACCACTCAGGCTAAAAAGATTATCATGTGGACCATGATTGGACTCTCTGTTGTCCTTTTTGCTAAAGGGGTTCCTTCGGTAGTTATGGGAGTCCTCGGTAGATAAAAATTAATAAAATTAGAAAATTAAACCCTGCACTGTTTATGTGTAGGGTTTGACTTTTGGGTCTTTTTTGATATAATTTAAATGTTATTATTCACAAAAATTAATGTTAGATTTTGGAATTATTTCGCATAATAAATTAGTTAAAACTCTTGATTATATCTTTCTGCAGAATAGACATATAAAAAACTAAAGTTAAATCAGTAAAATTTAATATTTTAGAGACAATTTATCAAAACTTTCTACAAACCAAGAAAAATCAAGATTACGTTATTAAATAAAAATTCAATGCAAAATATCCAACTTTCTATTTTAAGTCATGAACTATTTAACCTTATTAATCACAGGAGTGCTTTCAATATCCTTGGGTACTATTCTGGGATATTATGTTCGACAGTCAATCGCGAAGAAAGACTGGAAAACAATAGAATCAAAGATACAAAAAAAGATTCAAAAGACAACAAAAGAAGCGGAGGATATTCTATCTAATGCGAGAGAAAAGTCTTTTAAGTCCTTAACTAAAATAAAAAACGAAGAGAAGATTCGCCGAGGGCGACTTTTTCAAGCTGAACAACTTCTCTCTAAAAGAGAGACTCTTTTGGATAAAAAAGTTTTTAAGTTTGGCTTAGAACAAAAAGACTTTCAAGAAAAAATTGAAAAACTTAAAAAGATTAAAGTTTCTTTAAAAAACTTAGAAGACAAGACACTTGAGCGCCTAGAAACAATTTCTGGTTTAAACAGAAAAGAAGCTAAAGATCAACTCTTTAAGGGAGTAGAAAAAGAGTATCAAATAGACTTACTGGAAAAAATCAATAAACTTGAAGTCGATGGCTATGAAAGATTTGAAGTAAGAGCTAAAGAAATTTTAGCTACTGCTATTCAAAAATATGCTA
>JAUVBU010000001.1 GCA_030591065.1 bacterium
AAGGGAGCTCTGTAAGTTTACTTTTGTGCCGCGGGTGGGAGTCGAACCCACAAGCTGTTTCCAGCACAAACTTCTGAAGCTTGCGTGTCTACCAGTTTCACCACCGCGACTAGTGTTGCGAAACTTTTTATTTACCTGTATGAGAAAAATGAAAACTAGTGTCAAAAATTAATACTTTTTTTGTGTAAAAATTTAGAGAAAACTATTTTCCATAGAGAGATTTTATTTTTTTGTTTTTGAGAGAAAAATAAAGCTTTTTGTCCACTTTTCTTTATCTCCACATTCTAGCCATTTTCCTTTTACGCAAAATCCAAAAACTTTTTTCCCCTCTTTAACCATTTCTTTTAAGGCGTTAGCTAAAATGATTTCTCCATTTTGAGGTTTTATTTTTTTAAGATACTTAAAGATTTCAGGGGTCATAACGTAGTTTCCAACTAATGCAAAGTTGGAAGGAAGATTTTTTTTAGGTTTTTCTATTAAATCTTCAATTTCGTATAATCCATTTTTACTCTTTTTTACTTTAGGTACTCCGTAAGCAGAAAGCTTGTTTTTAGGCATTTTATACAAACAAACGAGTGGTTTTTTGATTACCTTAAAGGCTTTTATAAGTTGGGTGGGGAATTGTTCTTTTCCCCAAGAAAGGTCATCTCCAAAAAGAACCAAGAAGGGTTCTTTTCCCACAAGCTTTTCAGCCTTTAATATGGCGTCTCCGTCTCCTAACGGTTTTTTTTGAATTACGTACTTGCACTTTATTTTCGGAATCTCTTTTAAGGCTTTTATAGCTGCTACCTTCTTTCTTTTTTTAAGAAGCTTTAGAAGAGCTTTTTCTTCTCTAAAATATTTTAGAATGTAATTTTTAAAGATGTCCTTTTTTTTGGGAGAAACTACAAAAATAATTTCTTCAATTCCGGCGTTAATGGCAGAATCAATTACATATTGAATTACAGGTTTAGTTCCTAGTGGAAAAAACTCTTTTGGTAAAACTTTTGATAGTGGCAAAAACCTTGTTCCTAATCCTGCCATTGGTATAACTACTTTTTTTATTTTCATTTTAATGGTGTATCTCTTAGATTAGTTGATTGATTATTTTTTCATTTTTTTCTTAAATTTTTCGACGAGTTCAACTGGAATAGGATCTATTTTGTTTTCTAGGGCTAGATAATATGATACCCAATCACTCAAGATAAGACTGGAAAAGATTTTAGATAAAGTGTTTTTTCCTTCCATTTTAATAAAATCTACTTTAATCTTTTTGCTTCTTAATATTTCTGCTGTTAACTTCATCCTTTTTAATATTTTGGGATTATCTTTCGCGTCTCTTAATATTAAAGCATGAAATTTTCCTATTTTTTGCTTTTCAATTCTTGAGAATCCAACCATTTCATTATGGTTTAATTCTGGGAGATAATTATGAAAAGAAGGCACCTTGGAGTTTTCATTGAATTTAATTTTCCAGATTCGAGCAATCTCTTTAATTTTATCAGAAGCATAAATTAAAGGAATCTTATTTTTTAGTTTTTTAGCCAACCTTCTTCCCTGTGCTTCTAGTTTTTTAGAGTTAAGTTCTTTCTCTAAAGATAAAATAGCTTTTTCTTTATTTTCAATAAGGCGAGCTTTAAATAAAAGTTTTACTAAAGATCCAAATTGAAAACCTAAAGTTGTTCTGGGAGGATAATTTTTAGGGAAGAGGACTAAGGGAACATTTTTTTTCTTACAAGCCTTAGCTAGTTTTCCACCAGAAGTAATAGCTGCTATTTTTAGTTTTTTTCTTTGAGCTTCTTTAAATGCAGATAAAACCTCTTCGGTATTTCCAGAATAAGAAATAAATAATACTAAATATTCCTTATCTACAAACTTAGGGAGAGAGTATTTCCTGTTTATTATTAAAGGAACTCTGGTTTTATAGTCTTCTAGCCACGTTTTTAGAATTTCTCCTCCTAGGGCGCTACCACCCATAGCACAAATTATTACAGCCTTGAACTTGCCATGAATCTTGATATCTTTAACAGCTTCAACCCCAACTTTAAATTGTGTTGGAAAATCTAAGATGATTTGACGCATGTTAGATGTATTTGTCATGGTTTTTTTATTAAATTATAAAAAGTTCTTTATAAAGACTATTTCCAAGCTCTTTTTGTGTGGATATACCAATTTCCGATTTCGCTAAATCTTTTTGATGAATCAGCAAGAATTCCGGTTGATATTCCTTGAATTTCTTCTGAAACAAAATAACGATAATCTGGGGTGTAAAGAAAAATTGCAGGGCAATCTTCGAGGAGAAGATTTTGAAACTCTTCTAAGCTTTCTTGTCTTTCTGTTGCGTCCAAAGATTTTCTATTAGCTTCTAAAAGCTTATCACACTCTGTATTTTCATAATCAGTTAGGTTTAATCCGATTTCTCCCTTTTGAGAAGAGTGCCAAAAGGGGAATGGGTCTGGAATTAAACTTAAAATTTCTCCGAACAAAAGGGCTTCGAACTCTCTTTTACGAAGAATATCTCTCTTCATAATACTAATATCGAAAGTTTGAATTTCTACATCAACCCCTAATAATCCCCACTGGTTTTTTAAGAGAGTAGCTATTTCTATTAAAAGGGGCTGGTCAACTGTTAAGAGAGAAAATTTAAGAGGAATTTTTTCTTCTGGTTTTTCAAAGCAAACTTCGTTTAATTTTTCTCTTGTTTTACTTTTTACATCTCCAGTTCCCTGAGTTAAGCCAAAGGGACTTAAAACATCGCTACTATATTTTTCTTGAAATTTAATTACAGCGGCTTTGGTTTGGGAGCCAAAATATCCTGTTATTTTTCCTTCTGGATAAATTTCTGGCCCACCAGCAGAAGGATTAGCTAAGCATTTTTGAAGTTCTGTCACCTCTGAACCTTTTGATCCAACAGATAAATTAGCTTCAAACTTAAAGGCTATATCTTTTTTTATAGTTTTTTCTCTAAAACCATTTTCTTGAAGTAAAAATCCAGCTTCTTCTAAGAGACTATTTGCTTCCTCAACATTATATTCATAAAGATATAAAGGGTCTTCAAAGCCATAAATATTAGGAAGAATAGGGGAATTTATAATTTTTCCTTGACCTAAAAGGATTGTTTCTAAAAGTTCTTTTTTATTTGTACCATAAGTTAAAGCCATTCTAACTTCTTTTTCAGCTAAAGCTTCAGCTTTATCTTCTGGAGCATCTTGGTTAAAAAAAACAGAAAAATATCTTGGTATGGAAAAAGAGTAAATATTTTCAGTTTCAGGAAGTGGACTAGTCGAATCTAGGGAGAATCCTTTGATTTTTCCTTCTTCATAAGCTACTATTAGTTCTTCTTCTGTTTCAAAAAACAAGAAAGATATTTTAGAAAGATGGGGAGCTTCGTTGAAATATAATGGGTTTTTAACTAAATCTAAAGAAATAATCCTTCCTTCACTATCTTGAAATAAATCTTCTAATTTGTATGGCCCAGAACCTATAGGGTTAAGGTTCTTTCTTGTTAATAGAAGGTTTTTTAAAGAAACATCTTTCCAGATATGTTCTGGTATTATCTTCAAAGTACAGTTTTCTAAAAAGACAGAAGATGGATTTTTAAGAGTAAAACGTAAAACAAAGTCAGAAATTTTTATTATTTCCACCCCTAGCCACATTGGCCTTAAAGGGCTCCCTGCTTCAGAGTTTTTAATTGTTTCTATTGTGAAGATAATGTCATCTACTGTTAGTGGCTCAGAATCTTCCCATAGAATATTTTTTTTTAAATGAAACTCGTAAATCTTTCCGTCTTCGAAAATATTATAATTTTTTGCTAAATCTAATTTAAGCGTACCACTGGAATCATATTTCATTAAACCTGAGAAAATAAGTTCAGTTAGGTCTCGGTCTACGTCTGACGCGGCAGAGTAAAGGGGATTAATAAATAAAGGAGAACCTACTACTCCTTCTATATATGTTCCACCTGAGGTTGGGACAATCTTTGTTTTTTCAAAATAAAAATTACCTAAAAGAAAAGATAGGGATGTGAAAAATAAAAAAGAAAGAAGAAGAAAAGAGAATCTTTCTCTCTTACCTAAAACTTTAAAAAATTGCCCCCACTGTTGTGTCGAAGGCCGTTTAGCAATCATGAGTTAAATTAGATAGTAATATTTAATAAGGCTAAAGCAACAAAGGCTGTGCCCAAAACTACTGTTGCCCAAAAAATCTTTTTTTCTGCACCTCTTCTTGCTGAGTAAAATTCTCCGCTTCCACCAAAAGCAGAACCCAAAGAACTTCCTCTTTGCTGTAAGAGAATTAAAATCATTAAAGATATAGATACTGTAATTTGTGAGATAAGTAAAAGGTTGTTCATTTTCTTAATCCTAGAAAAAAGTTTGTTATCCAAACAATAGCTGCTGTGAAGAATAATGGAGTTAATCCCAATACTGTAAATTCTTGGAAGAAGACGTCCAAGAGCCAAATAGTTATTAAGTCAAGAATAAAGGGAAACAGGCCTAACGTCAAGAGCCTTAAAGGAAGAGTTATCCTATTTATTATCGGCCTAACAAAGAAATTAACTATACCCAAAATACCTCCAACTAAAAGTAACGCTTGTATTTCTTGGGCAATTTCTATTCTAAAAAAAGTTTCTCCTGGGATAACTTCTAAGCTAGCTCCAGGAACAAACCTTCCTGCTAGAAAAATTGATAAAACTCCGGCAACAATGTGCCAAAATAGTCGTTCCATAAATGATATATTAATTGAAAACTATACTCTTTGGCCTTTAGAATGTCAAACTAAAGAGTTCTTCTTTTCCAAAAGTATAATAGCAAAAAAGGACTAACTTAGCAACCCTTTTTTTCTTAACTTTTTATGATAGGTTATAGCAAAACGATGAGACTCGTCCCTTAGCTGTAAAACCAAATCAAATATTTCTCTGGGTAATTTTTCTAATAAAAGTGGTTCTTTGTAATTCTCAATATATAGCTTGTTATATTTTTTTGCTATACTGGCAATTATTATTTTTTTAGCTACACTATTTTCTTTTTTTACCAAAAGAGCAGTGTTTAGTTGAGGTTTTCCCCCATCTATTAAAACTAAGCCCGGGAGGGTCCACTCAGGATGTTTTAATCTTCTACTTAAAACTTCTTTTATCATTGCGGTGTCGTTCGGCTTTCCTGTGATTTTAATTTTAAAACGACGATACAGTTCTTTTTTAGATTTGCCATCAAGAAAGACAACCATAGCCCCTGTGGCAAATTTACCGCAAATATTAGAAATATCATAAGCCTCAATTCTAGAAATATTCTTTTTTGTTTTTTATATTTTTTTTAGCTTGCTTTCAGTTTTTTTCCAACTGGATAAAGTTTTTTGTTTTGTTTTCCTAAAAACATCTTTTGAATCAGTGAACTCAATTTGTCTTTTAATGTTTACTGTCTTAAACATTGGTAGGCGAGCGTTTTCTAGGATTTTTTCTAAAGCAAAAAATTGGTCTCTTATTTTCGCAGCTCTTTCAAATTTTTGAGACCTAGACATTATTTTCATCTCTCTTTTTAAATTTTTAAGTACTACAGAACCGCTTCCCATTAAAACGGAGATTAATCTTTTAATGTTTTTTTGATATTCTTTTTTGTTTGGGTTTGGTCCTGGACAAAGATCTAATTGACACCAAGGACACAAAACTTTCGAATGTTTTTTAACGGTATAATAAGGGAAAACCCTTCTGAGTACTTTTAAGGTGCTTTTAATGGCAGAGCCATCTACAAATGGTCCTATAAATATTGCCTTTTCTTTAGCTTCTTTTGTTTTTGACTGGTGAGTCCAAAATATTTGCGGTAATTCTGCCTTTGTAATGCCTACGTAAAAATAGTTTTTATTATCTTTCCAAACAATATTGTATTTTGGTCTGTATTTTTTAATTAGATTGGCTTCTAAAATTAAAGCTTCTATTTCTGAGTTTGTTTCAATATATCCTATAGTTTTTACTTGATCTATAAAAAGATTGTCTCGGTAGTTGTTTTTTTGAAAATGGCTATTTGTTCGTTTTCTAAGATTAATAGCCTTACCAATATATAAAAAATCTTTATTTTTCTTAAACACATAAACTCCAGGCTTTTGAGGAAACTTAGAGGCGGAGTCTTTTTTTAAAAGTTTAAATCTTTTCATTTTTTATCAAAAGTAGCTTAGTTTTTCATTATACTAGAGGTTGAAAAGTTTTGGAATTTAAGATATAATAACCGGCCATGTCTAAAAAATTTATTAAAATTAGGGGAGCCAAAGTTCACAACCTAAAAAATATTAATTTAGATATTCCTAAAGACAAATTAGTTGTTATTACTGGAGTTTCTGGTTCTGGTAAAACTTCCCTAGCTTTTGACACTCTTTACGCTGAAGGACAAAGAAGATACGTAGAATCTCTTTCTGCTTATGCTAGGCAATTTTTGGGTATAATGCAAAAACCTAACGTAGATAAAATTGAAGGAATCTCTCCAGCCATTTCGATTGATCAAAGAAAGGCATCTCACAATCCAAGGTCTACGGTAGGAACAATTACTGAAATATATGATTATTTAAGGTTGCTTTTTGCTAGAATTGGTACTCCTCATTGTCCTAAGTGTGGAAAAAAGATTTCAAGACAAACGATTGATCAAATTACAAAACAAGTCTTAGGTTTAAAAAATAATGGGTCTAAAGTATCTGAAATCATGATTCTTGGGCCGGTAATTAGAGAAAAGAAAGGAGAATATCACGGAGTTTTAGAGGAAATTCAAAGAAGTGGCTTTATTAGGGTTCGGGTTGATGGAGTAACGTATCGAACAGAAGAAGCTTTAATTTTAAAATTAGATAGATACAAAAAACACAATATTAACGTTGTGGTTGATCGGCTTATATTAGATAAAGATTTAGATAGAGCAAGGTTGGTTGATTCTTTAGAAACAGCTCTAAAATTAGGAAAGGGGGTTGCAATTATTCATCAACTATCAAAAAGCCAAGAAAAGAACCCAGAAGATTTAATTTTTTCAGAGCACTTTGCTTGCGAAAAATGTAATATTTCTCTCCCAGAATTAGAACCAAGGTTATTTTCTTTTAATTCTCCATACGGTGCCTGTCCTTCCTGTCAAGGATTAGGTCGAAGATTAAAAGCGGACCCCAAAAGGGTAATTCCTAATTTAAATTTATCTATTGCCGAAGGGGCGGTTTTCCCCTGGGCTTATGCTTCTCATAAGGTTGGCCGTCAAGGATATTTTTGGAAAAAGCTAGAGGATTTAGCTCAAAGAAATAACTTTTCCTTGAATAATCCGGTTAAAGATTTACCAGAAACAGCTATAAATTTAATTTTATATGGGGATAATAAATTTGAAGGTGTTGTTTTGTGGCTAGAAAGAAAGTTTTACGAAACAGGGTCAGAGCAGGCTAGGGATGAATATAGAAAATATATGGTGGAAAGGGAGTGTAGTACCTGTAATAGTAGGAGGTTAAAACCAGAAGTTTTAGCTGTAAAAGTAGCTCGAAAATCAATTTCGGAAATAGTAGATATGTCTATTATCGAAACTAAAGTTTTTTTTAACGAATTATTAATAAAATTAAAACCTGAAGAACAAAAGATTGCTCAACCTATTATTAAGGAAATTATAAATCGACTTCAATTTTTAATTGATGTTGGTTTAAATTATTTAACCTTAAATAGGCAATCTTCTAGTCTTTCAGGGGGAGAGGAAGAAAGGATAAGATTAGCTACTCAAATTGGATCAAGACTTACTGGGGTTTTATATATTCTAGATGAACCTTCAATTGGTCTTCATCCTAGAGATCAGGAAAGGTTAATTAAAACTCTTAAAAAATTAAGAGATTTAGGCAATACGGTATTAGTTGTTGAGCACGACCCTCAAACCATTGCAGCTGCTGATTGGGTTATAGATATAGGTCCTGGTGCCGGAAAGCACGGAGGAAAAGTTATTTTTGAGGGAACACCGAAAAAGCTACTTAAAACTCACTGTTTAACTGGAGACTATCTTTCTGGAAGAAAAAAGGTTGAAATTCCTAAAAAAGTAACACCGAACGACTCTTCGGTAGAGGTTAAAAAAAAACCTGAATTTTTAGTTATTAAGGGAGCTAAAGAACACAACTTAAAGAATATCGAAGTTAAGATCCCGTTAAGCAAGCTAGTCTGTATTACCGGTGCTTCTGGTTCTGGAAAGTCTTCTTTAATGAATGATATTTTAGCAAAAACCTTAATGAGAAAATTTTACAATTCAAAAGAAGAGCCAGGAAAACATAAAAAGATTTTAGGATTAAACTATCTTAATAAGGTTGTCTTAATTGATCAATCTCCCATAGGAAGAACTCCTAGGTCTAATCCAGCTACATATACAGGAGTTTTTACTTATGTTAGAGATCTTTTCGCAAAAACAAAAGAAGCTAGGATTAGGGGATATAATATTGGTAGATTTTCTTTCAACGTAAAAGGTGGAAGGTGTGAGAAGTGTCAAGGTCAAGGACAAATTAAAATTGAAATGTATTTTTTACCAGATATCTATATTCAATGTTCAGAATGTAAAGGTAAAAGATTTAATAAGGAAACTTTATCAGTAGAATATAAGGGAAAAAACATTGCTGAGATTCTAGACTCTGCCGTAGAAGATACTTTAGATTTTTTTAAAAATATTCCAGGGTTATTTCAAAAAATAAAAGTTTTAAATGATGTAGGTTTGGGATATCTTAGTTTGGGACAACCAGCCCCTTCTTTGTCTGGGGGAGAAGCGCAGAGGATAAAATTAGCAGCTGAACTTTCTAAAAAAGCAACAGGAAGAACTCTTTATATTTTAGATGAACCTACTACTGGACTTCACCCCGATGACGTTAAAAGGTTAGTGCAGGTCTTAAGAAAGCTAGTAGATAAAGGAAACACTGTTTTAGTGATAGAACACAACCTAGATGTTATTAAAAACTCAGATTGGGTTATTGATTTAGGTCCAGAAGGAGGAGACGAGGGAGGACAGATTATATTTGAAGGTAGTTCTGAAGACATAGTAAAGTGTAAAGAAAGTTATACTGGAAAGTTTTTAAAGAAAGCTTTATTCTAATTATTAAAAATTTACAGAAAAAATTAGTTGTGGAAAACCATTCTTCGTAACTAAAAATAGCCTTATTTACTTTAAAACTTGACATATTTTCTACTTTTTTTTATATTTGATATATACAGAAATTAGCACTCAAAGGTCGAGCCTGCTAATATTTAAAAAATAATATATAAAGAAACAAGGGACAGGAAATAGGACGTTTTGTGAAAAAAATGCACAATTTCCTGTTTACTGTCCATTGTGCACTACAAAAAAATGAACATAAAACCTTTGGCAGATTATATTTTAATCGAACCAGTAAAAGAAGAAGAGAAAACAAAGTCCGGAATTTTTTTACCAGAAACAGCTAATAAAGAAAGACCTGAGCAAGGCAATGTTATTGCTGTAGGTCCTGGAAAAAGAAATAAAACCGGACAAGTTATTCCTATGGATGTAAAAGTAGGACAAACAGTTTTATTTACAAAATACGGTCCAAACGAAATAAAGGTTGATGGTAAGGAATACCTTATCGCAAAAGAAGAAGATATTTTAGCAATAGTAGAATAAAAAATATTTCCTAAAATATAAAAACACGAATTTTACTATTTACTTTACTAGATATCTTTAAGATAAAAATGGCAAAGAAAAATAGATAATTCGCTTATATAATTATGGCAAAACAAATTTTTTACAAAGAAGCTGCACGCAAGAAACTTAAAATGGGTGTAGATAAATTAGCAGACGCCGTTAAGGTCACATTGGGCCCTGGAGGAAGGAATGTTGTTTTAGATAAAGGTTATGGTGGCCCTACAATTACAAACGATGGAGTAAGTATTGCTAAAGAGATTGAATTAAAAGATAAAGCAGAAAATTTAGGAACCGAAATTATTAAAGAAGTCGCTGAAAAAACCAATGACGCTGTTGGAGATGGAACTACTACAGCTGTGGTTTTAACCCAAGCAATAGTAAAAGAAGGATTAAAACTTGTAGAAGCAGGTTTTGTTCCAGCAGATATTAATAAAGGAATAAAGAATAGAGTAGAAGAAATAATAAAGATTTTAAAGAGAGGTTCAGTAAAAATAGAAACAAAAGAAGGCCTTGCTAAGGTAGCTACTATTTCTGCGGAAAGCGAAGAAATGGGTAACCTAATTGCAGACATTATAGATGAAGTGGGTAAGGATGGAGTAATTACAGTCGAAGAATCAAAAACTTTTGGACTAGAAAAGGAAATTGTAAAAGGACTTCAACTTGATAATGGATACATTTCTCCTTATATGATTACCGACACAGAAAGAATGGAAGCTATTTTCGAAAACTCTTATATTTTGGTGACTGATCAAAAAATATCTAGCCTCCAAGAAATCTTACCGGTTTTAGAAAAAGTAAGTCAGGCTGGTCAAAAAGAATTAATTATTATTGCTGAAGATGTAGATGGAGACGCTTTAGCTACCCTAGTAGTCAACAAGTTAAGGGGAGCCTTTAGAACATTAGCAATAAAAACTCCTGGTTTTGGAGATAGAAAGAAAGAAATACTTCAAGATATAGCTTGCATTACTGGAGCTCAAGTTGTTTCTCCTGAGACAGGATTAAAATTAGATAGTATTGGTTTAGATAAATTAGGTTCTGCCAGAAGGGTTGTATCTACAAAAGAAAAAACCATTATTGTTGAAGGAAAAGGAAAGAAAGAGGATATAGATGCTAGGGTTGCTCAAATTAAACAAGAAATAAAGATTAGCGAATCAGATTTCGATAAAGAGAAACTACAAGAAAGACTAGCTAAACTAGCTGGCGGAGTAGCTGTAATGAAAGTTGGGGCTGCTACAGAAGTTGAACAAAAAGCAAAACAACACAAGATTGAAGACGCTTTAGCCGCAGCAAAAGCAGCTAGAGAAGAAGGTGTTGTTCCTGGAGGAGGAGTTGCTTTAGCCTTAGCTTCTCTTTTAACAAAAGGCGTAGCTAAAAAAGAAACAGATCAACTATCAAGTTTAGAGAGAAGGGGATATTTTGCTGGACAGGAAATTGTGAAAAAAGCTTGTAATGCTCCTTTAAGGCAAATAATAGCTAATAGTGGGGCCGATGAAGTTAGTCTGTATAAAATATTAAAGCAGGTGGACGATGTTAAGCAAAAACAAACCAAAGAAACGGGAAGAATTGATTGGGCTTTAGGATATAATGCTGCCACCGGAAAGATAGAAAATATGTTTAAGGCAGGGATTCTTGACCCAGCAAAAGTAATTAGAGTAGCTTTGGAAAATGCAGCTTCAGCAGCTTCTATGATTTTAACTACAGAGGTTATTATTAGTGAGCTTCCAGAAGAAGATAAACCAAAGATGCCTCAACTTCCTCCTAGAGGATATTAGGCTTATTTCGTTTAAACTGTCCCCGTTGTTAATAATAAGTTTCTATTTTTTCTTTAATCTTAATATAAGGTTACAGAATATCTTAGAGGCTTTAACTTAACAATGGGGGCTTTAATTAGAGTTAAAATTAAGATATAATTTAAACAGAAAAGGTCAGATTTTTAATTTAAAAATATAAATACTTAATTATTTAAAATATGATTTATATTATTTTAGGTGTATTAGTTGCTTTTGTTTTTTGGATAATTCTTATCTATAACGGATTGGTAAAACTTAAAAATAGAGCAAAAGAAGCTTGGGCTGACATCGATGTTCAGCTTAAAAGGAGATATAATTTAATCCCAAATTTAGTAGAAACAGTAAAGGGATACGCTTCTCACGAAAAGGGTCTTTTCGAAAAAGTAGCAGAAGCTCGTTCTAGAGCAATGGGAGCTACCGATATGAAGGAGCGACAAGAAGCAGAAAATGTTTTGTCCGGTACTCTTAAAAGTATTATTGCAA
The DNA here is from genome assembly GCA_030591065.1 of bacterium. Lineage (GTDB taxonomy): Bacteria > Patescibacteriota > Minisyncoccia > Minisyncoccales > JANBVM01 > JAUVBU01. Next base: position 11,879 of record JAUVBU010000001.1, read on the forward strand.
TTTCCGAAAGTTATCCCGATCTTAAGGCCTCTCAAAATTTTTTAGAACTCCAAAGAGAGCTTCGAGATACCGAAGATAAAGTTCAGGCTTCTAGGAGATTTTACAACACAAACGTACGAGACTTAAATATTAAGATTGAAAGTTTTCCAGCAAATGTTTTTGTTCCTTCTTTTGGTTTTAAAAAGATGGATTTATTTGAATTAACAGAGCCAGAAGAAAGAGAAGCACCAAAAGTAAAATTTTAAGATAAAGAATAAACCCTGAAATAATTTTTTAGCATTTTGTTTTCGGAATTTTGACATTAAAAAATATAGATAATTTAATTATCTAGATTATTAACTTGTAAATGACCTCACCTAACCTATATACTCAAGCGGACTCCAACGTTTATAAAACGTGGTTTTTACTTACGTTTTTTTTAGTTTTCGTTATTTTTTTAGGATGGCTCTTTAGTTCTATTTTAGATAATAATGTTTTTTTAATTATAGCGATTATTTTAAGTATTTCACAAAGTATTGCTGGTTATTGGTATTCCGATAAAATTGTTTTAGCTATGGCTGGGGCTTCTCTTATTGAAAAAAAAGATAGTCCAGAACTCTACCGAATCGTAGAAAACCTTTCTATTACAGCTGGATTACCTATTCCTAAGATTTATATTATTAATGAGTCTCAGCCCAATGCGTTTGCAACAGGAAGAGATGCTAAGCATGCTGTTGTTGCGGTTACAAAAGGTCTTTTAGAAAAACTAGACAGATCAGAATTAGAAGGAGTTCTTGCTCACGAATTGGCTCATATTGGAAATAAAGATATGCTTTTAGGAACAGTTGTGGTAGTATTGGTAGGAGTAATTTCCTTGCTCTCCAGAATGTTCTTAAGGTCTGGAGCTTTAAGTAGAAGAAATTCAAAGAGCTCAAGAAACGCAGGTGGACTCATTGGCATCCTAGGTCTTGTTGGAGCCATTTTATCTCCGATAGTAGCTTTATTTATTCAGTTGGCAATTTCAAGAAAAAGGGAGTTTCTAGCTGATGCTACGGGAGCTCTTTTGACTAGGTATCCAGAAGGCTTAGCTAGTGCATTAGAAAAGATTTCTCAAGATAACACTCCTATTAGAAAAACAGATAGATCAATTGCTCATTTATATATTTCTAGTCCTTTTAAGGGAAAAAATTCAATAGGAAAGCTTTTTTCTACTCATCCTCCGGCAGAAGAGAGAATAAAAATTTTAAGAGGAATGGAAGTTAAATAACTTGGATTTGTATAGGGTGGAGGGGTTCCAGAGAGGCCGAATGGGCTTGCTTGGAAAGCAAGTGTATGGGAAACCGTACCGTGAGTTCGAATCTCACCCCCTCCGCTTTGTACAAATTTATCTTTATTTTTTATGGATAAAAACAATTCATTAATAATGGTTGTGAATAAAAAGCATCTTTTTCAAGATGATAGTTTTCAAGGATTTAAACCTAATCAAAACGGAAAATACATTTCAAGGATACTTAAAAATTTTGAATATATAAAAAGAGGGGTAGCCGAAAAGAGCACAATATATAAGCAACCGATAGGATATTGTTTAATTGTAAACCCTACTTCAAAAAAGATATTTGCTTACGAGAGGGCTTTAAAGAAGTCTAGATCTTTTGAGAAAAGATTACATGGAAAATGGTCTTTTGGAGTGGGTGGACATATTGAAAAAACAGATGCAAAAAATAATAATCCTATTTTAGCGAGCCTATTAAGAGAATTAGAAGAAGAAGTTTCTTTTAATGTGCTAGGAGAGCCTAAATTATTAGGATATATTAACGATGACGAAACTGACGTTGGTAAAGTTCATTTCGGAATATTATATGTTTTTGAAACTGACTCAACTGAAGTTTTTCCAAAAGGGCTAGAAATTCAATCTGGTGAATTAGCTCCAATCGAAAAACTAGAGAACATTTGTTTTTCCTCTCATTTTAACGTTGAGAGCTGGTCAAAGATTTCACTTAATCCCTTAAAGTCATATTTATCACATTTAATTTAAAAAAAAATGATAAACATAACTAGTGCAGAAATTAGTAATCTTACTCAAAATATAATAACTTGGGTTTTAGCTCATGGAATTAAAATTGTTCTTATTTTAATTACCACTGTTTTAATAAATCGTTTTCTAAAAACCTTTATTGAAAAATCTATAACAGGACGGGTTGAAGATAAGATATTAGGTGTTGACGGAAAAAAGAGAGGAGAAACACTAATAAGTATATTTGAAGGAACTTTTAAGTTTATATCTTGGATAATAGCTTTTTTGATGATTTTACCCGAACTTGGTGTTGAAGTTGCTCCGCTTTTAGCTGGGGTAGGGGTAATTGGATTAGCTATTGGTATGGCAGCAAGGGGTATCGTTTCAGACTTTTTATCTGGATTATTTATTATTATAGAAAATCAATATTATATAGGGGATCGAGTTAAAATTGCTGGGATAGAGGGTATAGTAAAAGAAATAACGTTAAGGAGAACAATAATAGAGGACGAAAACGGCACCTCTCATTTAATTCCAAACAGTAAAATAACTATTGTTTCTAAAAAAAATAAATAACTATTATGTTTCTTGATTATTTTAAAAAAAGAGCAATAAGAGGGAAAGCTTTAAAAGAAATTAAACAACTAAAAGATAAAAAAGGGTTTTTAAAAGCGGGTATTCCCAAATTCTCCCGTCTTTTTGGTAGAGATTCATTAATTTCTGCAGCTCAAATGTTAGATAAAAATCCCGGTATTTGCCAAGCTACCCTTGAAGTTCTTTCTCAACTTCAAGGAAAGGTATTTAATGACGAGAGAGAAGAAGAGCCCGGAAAAATAATTCACGAAACTGAACTGGAAAAATCTGGACACTCAAAGGGTAGGCTTCTTTTTCCTTATTATGGTTCAGTTGATTCTACTCCGTTATTTTTAATATTATTTTCCCTCTATTATAGAAGAACAAGAAATATTAAATTTTTAAACAGTCATTGGAAAAAGATTTTAATGGCTTTAAATTGGATGGAAGAATATGGAGATAAAGATAAAGATCTTTTTTTGGAATATCAAAGAAAAAGTCAAAAAGGACTTTTTCACCAAGGATGGAAAGATAGTTTCGAAAACCATTTAAAAGTTAAACCTCCAGTTTCTTTAGTCGAAGCTCAGGGTTATCAATATTTAGCCTTAAAAGAAAGTGCTTACTTAGCTGATATAAAGGAAGATTGGGATTTAGAGAAAAAACTTAAAAAAAGAGCCGAAAAATTAAAAGAAAAATTTAATAAAGAGTTTTGGATGAAAGATAAAAAATATTTTGCTCTAGCTTTAAATAAAGATAAAAAACAAAGAAAGGTTATTACGTCAAACCCAGGACATCTACTTTTTACAGGAATAATAGGAATATCTAAGGCCAACTTAGTCGTAAAAAGACTATTTCAAAAAGACCTCTTTACTCCTTTTGGTATTAGAACACACTCTTCTCTTGAGTCTGATTTTGATGCTAAATCTTATCATCTAGGTGCAGTTTGGCCACACGACAACTGGATTATAGCTCAAGGGTTGAAAAAAATGGGGTATAAAGAAGAATATCTAAAAATAAAAAAAGCTATTTTATTAGCTTATGAAGAATTAGGTTTTTTGCCTGAATTTTACGGTGTAATTAATGGAAAAATTACTCTAAAAATGAGAAAAGAGCCTTGTTATCCTCAGGCTTGGGCGTCTGGAACACTGGTTAGTCTGTTTTCTTAAACATACTATTGTAATTATATCTCTATAATTTTATTAAAACCTAAAGAGCAACCCTGAAGAAGTCTTTTAAAAAAACTTCTTCTTTTTTTTAGAAGTTGAGCTTTTATTTCTTTGGGCTTAGCCTCTAGTCCTCCGACTGCTAAATAAAAAATTATAATAGGAAAAAGTTTTTTAAATATAACCTTTTCTTTTTTAGAAAGAAGATTTATGTAGGTTTTGAGAAAAGTATTTCTTATAGGTTTTTTTGCTTGCCAAAAATGAGTAAATAAATATGCTACATCAAAAGCAAAACTATTAATTTGAATTAACTCCCAATCTATAATTTTCAATTTTCCTTTTGAAATTATTATATTGCCAAGATTTAAGTCTCCGTGACAAAAATATTTACTTTCTTTTTTTAATAAAGCTTCGTTTTCTTTAAATAGCTTTATTATCTTATTTGCCTCTTTTTTATTAAGAACTTTTTTTTCTATCAAGGAAGAAATAAGATTAATAGAATCTAAGTAATTTTCAGCTGGGAACTTTTCTAGCTTCACGTTTTTTAAAGATAAGAGTGAAACTTTTTTTATCTTATAAAGCGCTTGAGCTATTAGTTCGGCGTTATTTTTAGTCACATTCTTTTTTAATTGTTCGTTTTTTCCGAGAGGGGATGTTAAAAAATATTCTCTAGTAAGCCATTCAAAACTTTTCTCTTTTTTTCCAAAATATATTTTAGGGAGATGCTCTGAAACTTCAAAAACTTCTTTTTTTGTTGTCTTTAAAAAAGAAGTCTCGCGTAACATTTTCTTTTTTGCATCAAGATTTTTGTGTAGTCTTGCATAGAAAAGAACCCTCTCTTTTTTAGAGTTAAAACATAACGAGGAGTATCTATGTTTATTACCCTTCGTTTTCTTAATAAAATTTTTAGGAGAAACAACGGGTTTTAGTTCTAGTTTTTTTAGAACAAAATCAATCTTTCGGTTGATATTTGGAATTAAATTGTCCACACCCTTTAGGCTATGGTTTTATCCGATAGCCTTAAAATTATTTATTCTATTTTAACTTAGCTCTTTTTTGTTTTATTTCTGCTTGGACGCAATTTTTAGAAAAACCTTTTCATATCCATCTATCATTGCTTCAATGCTAAATTTCTCTTGCACCCTATCTCGACAATCTTTTCTGTTAATTTGATCAATCTTTTTGATTGCTTTTACCATTCCATTTAAATTTTTTACTATAAAACCTGTTTTTCCATGAGCTATTACTTCGCGAGCTGACCCACGATCAAAGGTGATAACTGGTGTTCCGCAAGCCATAGCCTCTATAAAGGTTAATCCAAAAGCTTCTTCCCATCGAATTGGGCACAAAAGAGCTTTTGCTTGGTTGTAATATTTATAGGTAAGATTATATGGGATGTTTCCTACGTATCGAATATCTTTATTTAGGTATGGTTTTATTTTTTTATCCCAATATCTTCCTTCGGCTGGTATTCCGGCAATAAGAAGCTTCTCTTTCGCCTTTAAACTTGCTTGGACAGCTATATCAACTCCTTTAACTGGAATTATTCTTCCTAGGAATAAAAGAGAATCTTTAGGTTTTTCATTAAACGGAAAAAGATTTAAGTCAATTCCATTATAAACAGTAGCTGCATAGTTTAGTTTTGGAGCAGGCTTTCTTTGAGCATTAGATATTGATACAAAGTGTTGATTTTTAGAAGAGAACATCTTGAAAACTTCTGCTCGCCAAGGATAAATAGGGTCATGTACCGTATAAACAACTGGAATTTTTTGAAAAGCTAGAGCAAAGGGCATTACCCTGTCGAGGGGGTGAGTATGAAGAATATCAAACTTTTCTTTTATCGCCGTCTTATACATTAAGGAGATAAAGTATTGATCCCACAAAGAGAAAAGTTTATTGGTTTCGGTTTTAGCATGAGGGCCAGATAAAATCTTTAGATTTTTCTTACCAGAGATTCCGTGAAGGGGTTTTACTTTTCCAGTAATTACTTTGGTAACTTTTAGTTTAGAACCTTCTGGAGCAAAGAAGTAAACCTCATGACCTCTTTTTTTTAAGCCTTCTGCTACTGCCTTAGCAATAAGCATGGGAGCATAAATAATTCCTTTTGGTTCGGGAACAGTATAATGACCAGTTATCATCATACCAATTTTCAGTTTCTTTTTTTTAACCATATTATTTACCAGCTAATTTGTAATAGAGTTTTTCGTATTCGTCTGTCATTTTCTGATAAGTGAAATTATCATCTACCCATCTTCGGCAATCACTTCTCTCGATTTGATCAATCTTCTTAATTGCTTCAACCAACCCTTGAATATTCTTTTTACCATTTTTATCTTCCATAGGAAGAACAAATCCGGTTTTTCCGTCTTTTACAACTTCAGAAACAGAACCTTTGTCAAAAGCAATAACAGGGGTTCCGCAAGCCATAGACTCGGCCATAATTAATCCAAATGGTTCGTGCCATTCTATTGGATAAAGGCAGGCGATAGCATTACCGTAAAAATCAGAAAGCTGATCTTGTGATAATTCTCCTATGTACTTAATTTTATTATTAAGTCGAGGCTTTATCTTTTCTTTAAAGTAACCTTCGCTATCTGGATCTAATCTTCCAGCTAAGACTAAATTAATTCCGGTTCTTTCTGCAGCCTCAATAGCATTTTCTATTCCCTTATAAGGGTCAATACGGGCAATCCATACAAAATGATTTTTTGGTTTTGGATAGAACTTATATTGAGAAGTATCTATTCCGTTATATACAATAGATTGATGAGGAAACTTTATTGGACAAAGAGATCTCTGAGATTTAGATATAAAGCAACCATACATGTCTTTTTTATGAAGCTCAAACATTTTAAGCCTAGTAGGGAATAAGTCTGGATTAGTGATAGAAGACAGATAAAGGGGGTTATGAAAAGTATGTAACATAGGAGTTTTAACTAATTCTTGAAAGAATAGTGGCCATAAATCTAAATGAGCGTGTATTACATCAAAATCTTTTGCTTGTCTTAAGGCACGAGATATATTTTCTAAATTCCAAAAAGGATCCGTCCAAGGAATATTATCTTTTTTAAGGGCTCTAGGACGAACAGAAACAAGCTTAGCTTTTGTTTTAGAATCACCAGAAGCAAATAGTGTTACGTCGTGACCTCTTTTTATTAATTCTTCTGTTAAATAATGCACAACCCTTTCTATTCCACCGTATTTTTCTGGTGGAACACTAATCCATAATGGTGATATTTGAGCAATTTTGAGTTTTTTCATCTTTTTTTATTAATTTATTAAGTTTATATTTTTTTATTAATTATTTTCCGATTTCTTTTTCAATTTTTTGTAAAGTTTTTCGTATCTATTAACCATTCTTTTTAGATTGAAGTTTTTATTAATATGATCTCTACAATCTGCCCTAGAAATGGTTTTAATTTTTTTAAGAGCCTGACAAGCTTCTTCGACCGAATTAACTAAAAAGCCAGTTTTACCATCTTTAATTAACTCAGGCATTGCCCCTTCTTTGTAGGCAATAACCGGAGTGCCACAAGCCATAGCTTCTATAACTACTAACCCAAAAGGTTCCGCTCTTTTTACGGGGAAGATAAAAGCTTTAGCGTTTTTAACAAGTTCTATTTTCTTTTTAAAGTCTGAGGCGCCTACAAATTGAATTTTTTTACCATCAATTAAAGGTTTAATTCTAAAATTAAAATATTCTGCATAGGCTGGCAAAATATTTCCAGAGATAATAAGATTTTCTTTACTTAATTTAGCAATATCGATTGCTTCAGCTATTCCTTTTCCAGGACAGATTTTAGATAACCAGAGAACATAATCCTTTGGCTTTTCGTTAAAGGGATATCTTTCTAGTGGTAGTCCGTGATAAATTGTTTTGAGAATATTTAATCCAGGACCAGACCTTCTTTGATTTTCTGAAATAGAAATATAATTTACGTTTGGAAATCTTTTATAGAGAATTCTCGTCTCTTCGTTTAAGGGATGATGGAGAGTTGTTATTATCGGTGGCTTTAAAAGTTTAGTGTAAGCACTAGTATAAAACTCACAATGATCGTGAATAATGTCAAAATTGTTTTGAAGTGATATTAATTTTTCGTAAAGAAGAGCATAAACAGCATGGGGAGCTTTTAACTTTGCTCTCCATAAAGATTTCGGCCAAATAGGAACTAGTTTAGCTGAAGTTTTTGAATCTTCTGTGGCAAAAAGAGTGACTTCATGACCCCTTCTAGTTAGTTCGTCGCAAAGCCAAGAAACTACAAGTTCGGTTCCGCCATAGGTATGTGGGGGGACAGGAATCCAAAGCGGGGCAATTTGAGCGATACGCATATGTTCTGTTTTTTTAAAAACTTAAGCTTTTTAAATTTGGAATAAAAATATCAATCTGGAAAAATAGGGTAAATAAAATATTAAAAAATAGACAGTTTCTAGCTGTTTTTTATTGAAAATTTATCTTTTTTATTATATCATAAACCTGCAAATCGGACTATGTTAAATTCTCCTATCGAAGAAATAAAAGAAAAACTTGATATTATTGAAGTACTTGGAGGTTATATCAAGTTAAAAAAAGCTGGAGTGAACTACAAAGCTGTTTGTCCCTTTCATTCTGAAAAAACTCCTTCTTTTTTTGTTTCTCCTGCCAGACAAATTTGGCATTGTTTTGGTTGTGGTGCTGGTCATAGTATTTTTGATTTTGTTATGAAAATAGAGGGAGTAGAATTTGCAGATGCTTTACGTATATTAGCTCAAAAAGCTGGAGTAGAATTAAAGCCAATAAAGCCTGAACTGAAAACAAAGCGGCAAAGATTGTACGAAGTTTCTGAGTTAGCAGCTAAATTTTTTGAAAAACAACTTGGTAATAGTCTTAATGGAAAAAAAGCAAAGAAGTATTTATTAGAAAGAAAACTGAGTGAAAATACAATTAAAGAGTGGAGGCTTGGGTGGGCTCCTGATGCTTGGCATGGATTATCTAATTTTTTAATTTCTCAAAAATACAACGGAAGTGAAGTAGAGCAGGTTGGGCTTGCTGTAAAAACAAAGCAAGGAAAGTATGGTGATCGTTTCCGAGGAAGAGTGATGTTTCCTGTTTTTGATTTTAATTCAAACGTTATTGGTTATGGAGGAAGAGTTCTTAAAAAAACTAAAGATACGGCAAAGTACCTTAACACCCCAAATACTTTTTTATATGATAAGGGAAAAACTTTGTACGGACTAGATAGGGCTAGGATAGAAATAAGGAAAAAAGATTTTTGTATCTTAGTAGAGGGATATGTGGATGTTATAATATCTCATCAGTCTGGCATTAAAAACGTGGTAGCTACTTCCGGGACAGCTTTAACCTTAAATCATTTAAATATATTAAAAAGATATTCTAATAATTTATTTTTAGCCTTTGATATGGATTTTGCGGGAGATACTGCTACCAAGAGAGGAATAGATTTGGCCCGCGCTAAAGGATTTAATTTAAAAGTTGTAAAGTTGCCGGAGGGAAAAGACCCAGATAATGTTATTTCAGAGAACCCAGAAGATTTTAAAAAAATGGTTAACAAAGCTCTTTCTATTGTAGAATTTTATTTTCAAGATGCCTTATCTAGGTTTGATAAAAAAACCCCAGAAGGCAAAAGAGAAATATCAAAACTATTATTACCTGTAATCAAAAAAGTTTCGAGCCGGATAGAGCAGTCTTCTTGGGTTCAAAGATTAGCCAAAGAACTTATGGTAAAAGAAGAATATATTGAAGAAGAATTAAAGAAAATAAAAAACAGTAAATCTTTTAAGGATGAGGCTGTTACTAAAACACAAACCTCAATACCGCAAAAAACAAGAAAAGATCTTTTAGAGGAGAGCTTAATATCTTTACTTCTTAAAAATCCTAAAAATTTTGAGTTGGTTGATAAAGAGCTTTTGACTTGTTTTTCGTCAAAATCTCAAGAAGCTTTAAATCATCTTGCTGACAGAAAAAACATTTCTCCAGAACTAAATAGTTTTTTTGCTTATCTTGGAATAAAAGCAGATCTTGAAAAAATTGAAGAGGAAGAAATTGTTCCCGAAATAAAATTTTGCCTAAAAGGGATAGAATCTCTTGATATAAAAAACGAAATGGATCAGATTTCTCTTCAAATTAAGGGAGCAGAAGCAGAAAAAAACTTTGAAAAAGTAAAAAGTCTTACTGAGCAATTTAATGCTTTATCTAAAAAAATTAATCAATAACTAGTTTTTATGAAAAAGAAAGAAAAAAAAGGAACGACTATATCTAAAAAAAATAAAGTTCGTTCAGTAAAGTTAACTAGTAAAAAAAAGATTGTAAAAAAATCACAACCTAAAAAACTTGGAGTTAAAAAAGTAAAAAAGGTAAAAAAGAACACTATAAAGAAAAAAGTTTCCGTAAAAAAGAAGAAAATCGTAACGAAGAAAAAGATTTCGGTAAAGAAAAAAATTGTAACGAAGAAAAAAATTACCACTAAAGCCAAAAAGAAAAAAAGAGTGGTCCGCAGGGGTAGATTTAAAAAAGTTTTCACAGAAGAAAAGGTTGAAAAAGTTATTGAAAAAGCTTCTAAAAGGGGATTTATTACTGTGTCAGAAATCTTATATACTTTTCCTGATCCAGAAAAAGATATTAGTGGTTTAGAAGATTTCTATGAAGAATTAGACAAAAAAGGAATTGAGCTTAAAGATGTTGTAGACTTTTTAACAACAGAAAAAAAGAAGAAAACAAAACTTCTTGGAAAAAAGATTGATCCGGTTCAAATGTATTTAAAGGAAATTGGAAGAGTTTCTTTTTTAACGGCTCAAGAAGAAAAAGAGCTTTCAAAGAAAATTGAAAAAGGGGACAAAGAAGCAAAAAAGACACTAGCTAGAGCAAACTTACGATTAGTGGTTTCTATAGCTAAAAAATACATTGGAAGATCTCCCAACCTAACTATCCTTGATTTAATTCAAGAAGGAAATCTGGGACTATTTAGAGCGGTTGAAAAATTTGACTGGAGAAGAGGTTATAAGTTTTCTACCTATGCTACTTGGTGGATAAGACAGTCAATCAGTAGGGCTTTAGCAGATCAAGCTAGAACAATCAGAATACCGGTACACATGATAGAAACTCTTTCGAAATTTAATAAAACAAAAAGAAATCTTTTGAAGAGTTTGGGTAGGGATCCTCTCCCAGAAGAAATTGCAGCAGAAATGGGACTGCTTGTAGAAAAAGTTCATCATCTAATGAAAATTTCTCAAAGAACAGTTTCTTTAGAAACTCCTGTTGGGGGAGATGATGACGATTCTGTTTTAGCTGAGTTTATTAAGGACAAGAAGACAGCTTCTCCATCTTCTGACGCAGCCAGAGCTTTATTAAGGGAAAGATTAGGAACAATTCTAATAGATTTAACTCCCAGAGAGCAAAAGGTTCTTTCTATGAGATTTGGTTTAAAGGATGGAGTTACCCACACACTAGAAGAAGTTGGTAAGGTTTTTGGAGTAACAAGGGAAAGGATTCGTCAAATCGAAGCTAAGGCTTTAGAGAAAATTCGTCAGCACAAATCTTTGAAAAAACTGAAGGGGTATTGAAAAAAAGAAGAAAACTCCATATAATTAAAAATATTCCGGCGTGGCGCAATGGTAGCGCGGGTGCCTGTTAAGCACTAGGTTGTGGGTTCGAATCCTACCGCCGGAGCCACTAACCGTCTATCTATAGGCGGTTTTTTGATAAAACGAAACAATATGGAACAAATAACAATAAAAGAGCTTACAAGGTTAATAAAATTAAAATAAACTTTATTATTACTTAATAGCTCTTGAGTATTCAGCTTGAGCCTTGGGTGATAGTGGGACTGGTTGTATTCTTGACAAAGTTAAAAAAGTGTGGTAAAGTTAAAGCATGGATAAATGGGATATGGTTGCCCTTACCTATTTAATACTGGCAACATTGTTCGTTGGTATTACCCTAATAATGGGTAGTACTATGAGGGAGATAAGTCCTGTAATAATCTCACTCCCAGTTGTTGCTCTTCCTTTAATAATCAGTGACGATTAATTTAAGGAAGAGGAAAAGTAGAGAATTCTAAAAAAATCTTTTTTCTTCTCTTTTTTCAAGCCTATAATTAAAAATTGTAAGCTGGAAAAAGGAAACTAAAGAAGAAAAAGATATAAAGCTGTCTAGATTACTAGGCAGTTTTTGTTTGTTTTGAGAGTCTAAACAAGTTCTAATAAAACCCTTTGATTTCCACTAATTTTTCCTTCATTTTAACTATATAGTCTCTATTTTCTAAAATTATAATAAGCTTTGGGCTGGGGAGCAAAGATTTCCGTCTATTAAGTTAGGCGGTTTTTTGGTAAAATTTATAAAATACATGATTAAATTAGTAATATGACTTATAAGCACACCCAGATTGGATATTTAATAATATTTACCTTACTTACTGTAATTTTACTTTTCGGGATTATTTTGACACAAGCTGGCTTTAATTCTATTACTCTTGCCACAATGTTTTTTATTCCGTTTCTTCTTGCTTCTTTTGCGTCGCTTAAAGTAATGATTAATGAAAACTATCTACAGATTAAGTTTGGTTATGGAATATTTAGAAAACGCTTTATACTTAGAGAAATAATTTCAGTAAAAACTGTAAAAAATCATTGGTATTACGGATGGGGAATAAGATTATTATTGTGGCCTCATTTGGTGATTTATAATGTTTCTGGTTTTGACGCGGTTGAGATAAAAATGAAAAATGGTAAAACATATAGAATAGGCACAGATGAACCCAAGAGTTTAGAGTACGCAATTATACAAGCAATTAAATGATAAATACCGGAAGTTTAAACTCAAATTTTATCAGGTATAGATTCTATATTATCTGTCTTTTAGAACACTAAACCTTTTATTTTTTTTATTTCTTCTTTTTTCTTATGATTAAAACCCTTGTCTTTTTAAAGGAAAAAGAATAAAGTGGTCATAGAACCTTTGAAGAGGTGAAAATAATGGATAAAGCAGAAAAATTAAAAAACTACAGAAAAGAATTAAAAAAAATAGCAGACAGAAAGTTAAAGGAAGTTATCTTTAACTATAGCGATATTGGTGGAGAAGGAGGAGTTAGTAGTCTTTCCTTAGAGTTTCCCTCGCTGTGCTTTTTAATAAGCTTGAAAAGAGAGCTTGTGACAGTTCATGTAAAAGCTTAAATAGTTTTTTATAACACTTCCAAGGAGGTGTTTTTTTATTAAGAAGGGAAATAAAAATTGTTGCACCTATTATTTTTTTTGATTAATATAAGGTTAGAACAAGGTTTTATTAATTAAAAAAAATTATAAAAAATATGAATTCTTATAATATTAAAGTTATGAATTATAAAAATACTAACTCAGTTCAGTTTTTTATCAGAACTGTTGTTTGGGTAATATCCTTTTTATTACTAACTATAATTAGTAAAACTCTTTTCGAGACTTTTAATAGTTTTTGGCTTTTTGGATTTCCCCTAACTGTATTGAATTTTTTTATATCGAGCGCTTTAGCTAAAATGTTTTTCATCTTACCTGAATGGGAAAACCTAGTTCTTTTACAACTAGGAAAATTCCATTCTGTAAAAGAAGCTGGGTTTTTCATTATTCCACCATTTATTTGTTCAGTAGCAGCTATTGTTGATAAAAGAATTGAAACTCATCAAGTTGAAGCAACAAATACTCTTACTAAAGATAATGTTCCTATAAAAGTCACCGCAGCGGTTGAGTTTCGAGTAGAAGATCCTAAAAAAGCAATAATTGATGTTTTAAATTATAGAGAGTCTGTAATTTGGCTTGCTACAGAGGCGCTTAAAAATACCATTGGTAGTTTAGACTTAAGGGGGCTTCTTAGTGAAAGAGAACATATTGCAACTTCTCTAAAAGAGCAAATAGACAATGGAGCTGTTGCTTATGGAGTAGACGTTAGGGCTGTGAGAATTACTGATATTGACACCCCGCAAACACTTATTGAAGAGTTGGCAGTTATAGCTAGATCTAAAAGAGCAGCAAAAGCTAAACAAATACAAGCTGAAGCAGAAGTTTTAGTTGCTCAAAAAATCTCTGAAGCAACAGAAATTTTATCGAAACAAGAAGGATCCTTAAAATTAAGAGAGCTTCAAATGCTTAGCGATGTAAGTAAAGAAGAAAGCTCAATGATAATTATATATCCTTATGGGGAGAAAGGAGGGCAAAGTATAGCTAGCGCAGCAGCTGGTAGTAGGAAAAATGCTATAAAAAAAGAAGATAATAAATAATCTCTTTTAAAACTTAAAACTGCCTAATATTTTAGGCAGTTTTTGTGTTAATTCTTTTCTCTAATAAAGAGTTACTAAGGAATTTCTTGAATTCTCACAACGCTAGTTTTTCCTTTTGTTCCCCAGTCTTCAGCATAAATAATAATTACCTTTTCTCCTTTTTTAAAATTCTTCTTTTTTTTAATATAACCTAAAATTCCCTCTATATCTTTTGCGCTTCTTTTTCTATAAAGATCTTTCCCTTTTTCTTTTAGAAGGGGAGTAACTCCATAAAGAAGGCAAAGTTGATCTCTCACTTTTTTATCATCTGTTAGCCCTAGGATGGGTAGATTAGGGCGGAGCCGGGAAAGCATTTGGGTTGTCGCTCCTTTTTTAGTTATAGTTACAAAAGCTCTAACTTTTTCTTTTTGACAAAAAGAGCTCATCCAAAGATTATATGCAGAATAACAAATAGAGGCGGTTTGATGAGTTAAATCATAATTAAAATGTCTTGGGGGTTTTCTTTTTTTCTCCCAAAAACGACAGATTCTTTCTATTACCAAAACTGTTTTTAGGGGATATTTTCCAGTAGAAGTTTCTCTAGAAAGCATAACTGTATCTGTATAATCAAGAACAGCATTAGCAACATCGGAAACTTCTGCTCTAGTGGGAAAAGGATTGTCAGCCATAGATTCTAACATTTGAGTGGCGGTAATAACTGGCTTTCCAACTTCAACGCATCTTTTAATAATCTTTTTCTGATAATAAGGAACTTGTTCTAAGGGAATTTCTATACCCAAATCTCCTCTAGCTATCATTATTCCATTAGAAGCTTCCAGAATTTCCTCAAAATTAGCTAAAGCTTGAGGTGTTTCTATTTTAGCTAAAATTTTAGTAGATAAAGAAAGCTTTTTAACTTCTTTTCTTAGGATTTGAATATCTTTTTTGCTTCGCACAAAAGATAGGGCTAAATAATCAATTTCATGCTTAGTTGCTAAAGATAAACCCTTTACATCTTTAGCTAAAAGAGAAGAAAATGAAACTTCCAGACCAGGGACATTAATTCCTTTTCTGTTCATGATTATTCCTCCTCTGATGACTTTAGCAAAAAGACTATTTTTGGTACTTTTTAAAATTTCAAACTTAATTTTACCGTCATCTATAAATAATTCTTTTCCTTTTGTTATTGTGTGCTGAAAAAGAGATTCTGATGCGGGAATCGCGTCCCTAGAGGGAGCTGAAGTATTTTTTTTAACAAAAGTAACCTTATCTCCCTTTTTAACTTTAAGTCCTTTTTCCGGTAATTTACCAATCCTAATTTCAGGTCCTTGTAAATCTAAAAGAATAGCTATAGGAGTAGATGTTTCATTGGAAGCTTGTTCAAGGGTTTTAATACAATTACTGTGCCATTCATAGCTGCCGTGTTTTAAATTAAACCTAAAAATGTTTACTCCTGCCTTAATAAGAGAGATGAGTGTAGATTTTTTTTCTACCGCAGGTCCTACGGTAGCAATAATTTTAGTTAAAGACATAACGATATATTAGCAAAAAATCTAACAATTGTCTCGTCTAGTCTTTCTTAACAGCTTTAAGATGTTTTTTTTGAAGACCTTTTATTTCGTTGTTTTTTAAAAACTCAACTAGGTAAAAATCGCCAAGCGAGTTATTTTCTAGTAAAATAGAACAAAGGTCAGTTCTGATTTAATTAACTAATTTATTTTTAAAATAATGTTTGGAACTACACTTATAATAATAGGCTCATTTTTTCTATTAAAAAACTTAGGACTCATTAGTGGTAGTCTTTGGAATATTGTTTGGCCCTCCTTGATAATTATTCTTGGTTTAAAGTCTGTTTTTAGAAAAAAGTATAACTATTTTGATAAATTTCACAGATTTAAAGAAGAAGCACATAAATTTAATGAAGGGATGCGTAAAGAGGAAAAATAACTTTATTAAAGAATAAAACCATCTCCAATAAGTGCTGGTCCTAAAGTTTTTACTGCAAGACTTGGTTTTTTATTCTGTTTTTTAATTTCTTTCTTTTATGTATTCAATTTTCCTTTAATAGCAAACTATCTTTCTTTTTTAATGATAGTTCTTGCTTTTCTTGAATTATTTTTTGATTTTTGTCTTGGATGTAAGGTTTATGCTTTTTTACGCAAGTTCAATCATTAGTTAAATTGTAGTCTGTTTTTTTTAAGTAAAATTTTCAGCTATGTTTCTAATAAATTAATTTTTTGATAAAATAAAGAATAAAAAGTTTTAAATATGGGTTAATAATTAAAAGGCAAAAATTATGAAAAAAAGAATTAAAGTTTTAGTGGCTATATTAGTGACGCTTACAGTGTCGTCTTTTGCGTTAGCTCAAGGCAATCAACAAGGTCAAGGAGAGCCACAACAAATCAACGCTGATAATAAAGGAATAGAGTTAGCATCTCAGAGTTTAAAGAGAGTGATTAGTCGTAATAATAACCCTGGGGTTGGTGAACAAATTAGAGCTATGGTTGAAAGTCACGAAGAAATACAAATAAGAACCAAAACAGCTTTGAATCAAATGAGCCAAAGAAGTAGTATGGTTAAATTTTTTATTGGACCTGATTATAAAAATGCTGGACAAGTAAGAAGTGATGTTATTGGTTTAAGAAACGACATTAAAAAATTAGAACAAATTAAGAAGGGATACTCTCCAGATGATACCGGAGATATCCAGGGAGCTATTGAAGAACTACAAGTTGAAGCTAACGAACTGGAAAATCAGCT
Organism: bacterium; assembly: GCA_030591065.1. GTDB lineage: Bacteria > Patescibacteriota > Minisyncoccia > Minisyncoccales > JANBVM01 > JAUVBU01. Next base: position 28,585 of record JAUVBU010000001.1, read on the forward strand.
TACGAAAGAATTGTCAGGTTTTAGTCTTTTTGGTTGGCTATCTAAGCTCTTAGCTAATTAAGGAGACAAGAAAACAAAAAGTTATATAAATTAAAATTAAAAAAGATGAATGATACTATTAAAAATTTAACCAAGGCTTTTATTGGCGAAAGTCAGGCTAGAAATAGGTATAGTTTTTATGCTAAAATAGCCAAAAAAGAAGGCTTTGAACAAATTGCCGAAATTTTTCTCATTACTGCCGAAAACGAAAAAGAGCACGCTAAAAGGTTGTTTGAACACATCAATCAGTTAAAAGAAAAGAGCGAGGATAATTTAGATGAGATTGAAGTTACAGCTGTGGCTCCAACAATATTTAGTAATACGGTTGATAATCTTAGGTCTGCTATTTCTGGTGAGAATTATGAGCACACTCAAATGTATCCAGAATTTGCTGACGTAGCAGAAAGTGAAGGTTTCCCCGAAATTGCCAAAAGATTAAGGGCTATTGCTATAGCTGAAAAACATCACGAAGAAAGATTTCAAAAACTTTTAAAAGAAGTAGAAGCTGGTACAGTATTTAAAAAAGAAAAAGAAGTTTCATGGGTTTGTCGGGAGTGCGGTTATGTTCATTTTGGGACAGAGGCACCAGAAAAGTGTCCATCTTGTGATCACCCCAGAAGCTTTTATCAAATTAAAGCTGAGGAATACTAAAAAAATGACTCAAAAAACTCAAATATATAAATGTAATATCTGTGGGAATATCGTGGAAATTTTAGACGTTGGGGCCGGACAACTTGTTTGTTGCAATCAACAAATGGAGTTATTAGAAGAAAAAAACAAAGAAGAAGGCTTAGAAAAACATTTGCCCGTGATAGAAGAGTTGCCAGCCAATGCTTGTCAAGGGAAAGATGGAGTTAAAATAAAAGTGGGGGAAGTAGAGCACCCTATGGAGGAAAACCACTATATTGAGTGGATAGAAATTATTCCGGCAGATAATAAGAGAGGGAAGAAGTTTTTAAAACCAGGAGATAAGCCAGAAGTGGAATTTTATACTAGAAAGGAAGTTATTGGAGCTAGGGCCTATTGTAATGTTCATGGACTATGGAAGGTTGGCTAAAAGTTATTAACTAAAAATTCTAATATTACTATTAGGGTTTATGATATAATTAAAAAATCTCTATTAGAGATTTTAATAAAAGCCGAAGAAATTAACATTTTTATATAAACTTAATTTAAGTAAGGTAAAAGCATGAGTAAAAAGATAACTTTTTCAATCGTAGGATTAGTGGTAATTATTTTAGGCGTAGTTGCTTGGAATAACCTAAGCACAAAACCAGAAGATTCTTTTGTGGAAAAAAAAATGATAACATTTGCTGAGGGGGCTCTTACTGCTCCATGTTATCCAATCACTAAAGTTATAACAGACATTTGGAATAAATATTTACCAAATATAGTTTCTACTCCAGAGCTTGACCCAGGTCGTTTAGTGGATAATTTAAAAAATATTGAAGAGGGAAAGTTTGATTTTAGGTGGACAATGAGTAGTTTAGCTTTTTATAGCTACAATGGTCTAAAAATCGAAGATTTAAAAGGTAATCCAATGAAATCCTTAAGAACAATAGGTTCTTTTTGGAACCATGAGCTTCACCTTATTGTTAGTGCAGACTCTTTAATCAATGACATCGCTGATTTTAAAGGTCAAAAAGTTAAAGTAGTTGTGCCTTCAGAGAAAGCATGGACGGCTATAACAGCAAAAGAGCTATTTGGAATATATGGAATATCTCCAGATTTAGTTGAAATAATTTCTGTTCCACTTAGTGAAATCGCTGGATCGTTAAAGGCAAAAGACGCTGATATTGCTGTTCTTGCTATATCGGTAAAGTCTATGCAATCAAATATTTTTAAAAAAGCAGAAGGTTTAAGATTTTTAGCATTAAGTCAGGAAATTATTAAAAAAACAACAGAAAAGCTTCCATATTATGTCGAGGGGTCAATTCCTAAGAATACTTATCTCAACCAAGTAAACGATATAAACGGAATTGTAATAAAAGGAATTATAGTTTGCAGAGAAGACATGGATTCAGACTTAGTTTATACTTTAACAAAAACTATATTTGACCACGTTGACGAGATAAAAGAAGCAACCCCATTAGTAGAAGATATGTTTTTAGAAACAGCAGTAACGGGCCTAGCTATTCCTTTACATCCTGGAGCTGCAAAATATTATGCTGAAATGGGATTAACTCCTTAATTAAGGTTTTTACGCTATGGAAATAAAGTTATCGTTAAGAAGAAAGGCTCCTATATTTGCTTTGGGATTAGTAATAATACCCATGTTAGCAATAAGTTTGTTTTTTTATGCTAGAACCCGCGAAGTGTTAATGGAAACTATTTCTGTTAATAACACGTCTTTTACGTTAAGTGCAGCGAGGGGGATAAGGGATCAAACTCTAAGTTTTATAAATATTTTAGAGTCTTCTGTTCCCAGCATTCTTATGGCTGAAACGGAGACAGAAAAAAAAGAACTACTAATCGGATTAAAAAAAGGGTTTGTTTCTATTAGTTCATTATCTATTTTAAATAGTAACGGAAAAGAAATAATTCGCTCAGACGATAAGGAGCTGAAAGATTGTGAGAATAATCCAGAATTCTATATAGCAAAAGAGGAAGGGTTTTATTTATCTTGGTTTGAATACAATAAAGAACAAGAATTATCTTCGATTATTATCTCTGTTCCTATGTGGGAAGAAAATAACTTAAAAGGAGTTTTGAAAGCAGAAATCTTTCTTTACGAAATTTGGAATCAAGCTATAATTTCCTCTCTTTCTTTGAACGATAATTGTTATATTGTTACCCAAGAAGGAGATTTTGTTGCAAAAATTATTACTGCGAATGAAAGTTTTGTATCTCCAGACTTAGAAGAAATTGCTATAACAAGCGCTTTAAATAAAAGATTGTTTACCGAAGAGAGAGAGACAGAGTCTGGTGAAATGTTAATTATTGCTAGTCCTATTCCTGTTCTTAATTGGGAATTAGTAGTATTTCGACCAACATCTGAAATTTATGAACCAATAATTAAGATTAGAAACGAAGTTATTGTAATCGGCTTTTTTAGCTTAGTGTTAGTTTCTGTTGCAGCTCTTTTGTTTTCTAAAAAAATTGTTGAACCTATTGATAGACTCTACAGGGGAGCAAAAATAATAGGTAGTGGTAACTTAGATCATAGGGTTGATATTAAGAGTGGAGATGAAATTGAAGAGCTAGCAAAAGAGTTTAATAATATGGTCGATGGTTTAAAAGTTTCTCAAGCAGCCCTAGAAGAAGAAAGAGCTCTCTTAGAAATAAAAGTCGGAGCAAGAACAAGAGAGTTAGAAGAGTTTACCGAAAGTTTAGAAGAAAAAATTAAAGAGAGAACCAAAGAGCTTGAAAAAAAGCTTGTTGAGCTTGAAACCTTTAGAAAACTAACTATTGATAGGGAATTAAAAATGATTCTATTAAAAAAAGAGATTAAGAAACTAAAAGAGAGAGATTATTAATATGGATCAACCAATCTCAAAAGAAGAGCTAGATAAAGCCTCTTTGGTTATAGGGGAACTAAGGGGATTAGGAATGAAAAATGAACTGGAATTTATTCTCAAAGAAGAAGGTCCGGAAGGATTAGAAAGGCTTGAGCAAACAATGGAGCAGTTGGGTTTTCCTATAAAGTATAAGGAGATAAAAGCAATGAATTTTTATCCACTTAGCACGTACGTCGTTACTCTATTAGTAATGGACAATCTTTTTCATTACAACAATGAAAAGATTCAGGAAAAAGGAGAATTTTTAACTAAAGTTTCTTTAGTGGTAAGACTTTATTTGAAAAACTTTGTTTCTCTTGAGAAAGTAGCAAAAGATGTCTCAAAAATGTGGAGGAAATATTACACCATAGGAGACTTTAAAATAATGGAACTTGACGAGGAGAAAAGATGTGGAATAATAAGGCTCGAAAATTTTTATCTTCACCCTTTCCACATAGAAACTCTTAAAGGATATTTTCGGGCTATAGTTAAAATGGTAGTTAAAAGTGAGGTTGTTTGCGAAGAACGAAAAGAGTTTGATGGAGACGAAAAAAACCACGAATTTTCACTTAAATGGTAAGGCTTTATTTTCTTAGTTTGAGGTTAAAATAGTTATATTAATCGCCTTCACTTTTTCTCAAAGCTATATGATTAATTTTAAGCTTTGGTAAATATGGGCGATTTTTTATTGGAAAGAGATATAAGTTGATGGAATAAAAAGTATTAGTTTGTTGTAGTAATATTATGGAGCAAAGAAAATCAAAAAAATCTGATGAAGAAATTGTTGCTCTAGTTCAGGCTGGAGATATTGATTTTTTTGAATTTTTAATTAATCGTTATAAAGAAAAAATTAAACGTTATGCCAGAAAATTTCTTTCTGAATCGGAAGACATAAATGACATTGTCCAGGAAATTTTTATAAAAGCCTATATAAACATTCAAAGCTTTGATATAAAAAGAAAGTTTTCTTCTTGGCTTTACAGGATTGCTCACAACGAACTTGTTAACGCTTTAAAAAAGAAAAAGAAAAACATTTTACCCTTGTTTGAGTTAGATACTTTTCTTCCCCGTAAACTTCAAGACGATTCTTTTCGGAAAAGTATAGATCGTAAGGATACAAAAAAAATGATTGATAGGTGTCTTGATAGGGTGGAGCCGAAATATCGCGAACCAATTATTCTTTATTACTTAGAAGAATTATCTTATCAGGAAATTTCGGAAGTGATGCGGATACCTATTTCAACTGTTGGAACTAGAATAAAAAGAGGGAAAAAAAACATGAAATCTATTTTTAAAAAACTAGGATATAGTTTATGAATAACCAATTAGAAAAAAACCATATTACCGAGAAAATACTCGGTAAGATAAAAACTGAAAAAATTAAAATGAAGCCCAAAATATACTTTATTCTAAGGATGGCTTTGTTGGTTTTGGGAACCTTAACTTTAGCTTCTTTTATT
>JAUVBU010000037.1 GCA_030591065.1 bacterium
CATTTATTAAAAATATTAAACTAAAAAAATAACAAATTATTTTGTAAAAAATGAAAATAGATATAAAAGCAACCAATATTGTTTTAACTCAAGAAATAAAAAATATTATTGAAGAAAAAATAAGTCCTCTGGAAAAGATTGTCCAATCTTTATATAGCCCAGAATATATTAGTCCTAGTTCGGGAAAGGTAAAATCAGTTCCTAAAGCTTGGTTTGAAGTTGAAAAAGATAAAAAAGGACCCTTTTTTAGGGCAGAATGTCAGCTTAGTTTTGCTGGGAAAAGCGTTAGATCAGAAGCTACTTCAGATAATTTAGGTAAAGCTATTGTTGAAGTTAAGAATGAACTTCAGAAAATGTTAAAAAGAGAAAAAGAAAAAGTTCTTAAAAAAAGACGTAGATCAAAAGAATAGGTTTATTAAAAAAACTGTAATGCAAAAGTTTTAAGCTATGACATTAAAAGACGTTTATAGCTTTATTTTTTTAAAAGAGTAATTCTAATAAGATGGCTATATTTAATAAAATTTTTGGTAGTGCTAACGAGAAATATTTAAATAAACTTCAACCAGAAGTTGATAAGATAAACAACCTAGAAAAAGAATTCGAGGGTTTTTCGGATGAAAAATTAAAAGAAAAAACAAAAGAATTTAAAGAGAGAATTAAAAAAGGAGAAACCTTAAATGATTTATTACCGGAAGCTTTTAGTTTAGTCAGAGAAGCTTCTAAGAGAACTTTAAATCAAAGACATTATAATTGTCAGTTAATAGGGGGAATTGTTTTACATCAAGGAAAGATTACAGAAATGAAAACAGGGGAAGGAAAGACTTTAGCTGCTACCTTACCTTTATATCTTAACGCCCTAGAAGGAAAAGGATGTCATTTAGTTACAGTTAACGATTACTTAGCTAGAAGAGATATGGTTTGGATGGGGCAGATTTATCATGCCTTAGGATTAAGTGTGGGATGTTTAAATCACCAACAATCCTTTCTATATGATCCAGAATATAAAAAACCTCAAGAAGAAGAAGATAAAACAAGAGACACTTTGGGCGGATTTTTTGTTGTAGAAGATTTTTTAAAACCTTGTCCCAGAAAAGAAGCTTATTCAGTAGATATTACTTATGGAACGAATAATGAATTCGGATTTGATTATTTGAGAGACAATATGGTTTATGATTTAAATCAAAGAGTTCAAAGAGGTTTTAATTATGCCATTGTGGACGAGGTAGACTCTATTTTAATAGACGAAGCTAGAACTCCTTTGATTATTTCTGCTCCTGACGTGGAAAGCTCTAAGTGGTATCTTGAATTTTCTAAAATCATTCCCGGACTAAAATCAGGAGAAGATTATGAGGTAGATGAAAAAAGAAAAACAGTTACTTTAACTGAGCAAGGAATAGATAGAGTAGAAAAGACTTTAGGAATGAAAGATATTTATAAAGAAAAAGGATCTAGATATTTACATTATTTAGAACAAGCTTTAAGAGCTCAAGCTGTTGTTCCTTCTACTGGTAGATCTTTTTTTGCTAAAGATCATCAGTATATAGTAAAGGGAGATAAAGTTATTATTATCGACGAATTTACGGGCAGGTTAATGCCCGGAAGAAGATGGTCTGGAGGCTTACATCAGGCTATTGAAGCTAAAGAAAGAGTAACCGTGAACCCAGAGTCTATTACTTTAGCTTCTATTACTTTTCAAAACTTATTTAGGGGATATAAAAAACTAACCGGGATGACGGGAACTGCTATTACTTCTGCGGAAGAGTTTGATAAGGTTTATGGTTTGGGGGTAATTGTTATTCCAACCAATAGACCTTTAATAAGAAAAAAACTACCAGATAGTATATATAAAACAGATAAAGGTAAATGGACAGCTTTAATTAAAGAAATTAAAGAAAGAAACTCAAAAGGCCAGCCAATTTTGGTTGGAACAAAATCAGTGGGGAAAAACGAATACTTATCTAAGCTTTTAGAAATAGAAGGAGTTCCCCATCAAGTTTTAAATGCTAAGAACCACAAAAGAGAAGGTGAGATTATAGCTCAAGCCGGAAAACTAAAGGCGGTAACTATAGCTACTAATATGGCTGGTAGAGGAGTAGATATTATTTTAGGTGGAAATCCCTCTGAACCTAAAGATTCAGAAGAAGTTAAAAGCTTAGGAGGGCTTCATGTTGTAGGAACAGAAAGACACGAATCAAGAAGAATTGATAATCAGCTCAGAGGTAGAGCGGGGAGACAAGGAGATCCAGGGTCTAGTCAATTTTTCCTTTCTATGGAGGATGATTTAATGAGAATTTTTGGAGGAGAAAAAATTCAAGCTTTAGCTACCATGTTAAAACTTCCCGAAGATATACCCATTGAAGCTGGTATGGTTTCCAAGGCTGTGGGAGATGCTCAATCTAAGATTGAAGGAATGAACTTTGATGCTAGAAAGCACATCTTAGATTATGACGACGTGATGAATAAGCACCGTGAAGTAATTTACAATAAAAGAAGTGAAGTTTTAAACCAAGCTCAAGACGGAACTTTAAAGGAAACATTTTTAGAATTATTAAAAAAGAATGGACACACCGAAGAAGATTACGAAAAGAAAATAGAGGAAATAGGGGAGAAGAATGTAGTTCCAATTGAAAAAACTGTTTACCTTAAAATCTTAGATATGTTTTGGATGAATCATCTTCAAAATATGCTGTATCTAAGAGACTCAGTTAGACTTAGGGCCTATGGTCAGAAGGATCCTTTAGTTGAATACAAGAAAGAAGGATATAAAATGTTTAAAAAACTACTTTCGGATGTAGATCTAACTGTAGCCAAAACTATTTTAAATGTTAAGTTTGCTCCCGATGGGGCTCAACCTCCTTCTCGTCCAGTGGTAAAATCTATAGAAAAACATAAAAGAAACGACCCTTGCCCGTGTGGTTCGGGTAAAAAATATAAAAAATGTTGTTGGCCTAAATACGAATAATATGTTCTTTATTCCTGGCGCTATTTTAACCTTTATTTTATTCCTCTTATTTTTACCGTTCCTATTCGCGTTAGGATATCTTAATATTATTGTAATTGGTTTTGAAGCTCTAGGAATTTCTTCTAGAGCTACTTTAATTATTCTGACTTCTATTTTAGTGGGTTCTTTAATTAATATCCCTCTTACTAAAAAGAAAATGTTTTTAGTTCAAGAGTCTCGTTTCTTCGGATTTTTTAAAAGTCAGAAAATGGCAGTTCATTGTTTAGCTGTTAACTTAGGAGGAGCTATAATTCCTTGCTTACTTTCTTTTTATTTTCTCTTTGTTGCTCAAACTAAGGGGTTTGATTTAAAGCCAATATTTATAGCTACACTATTAATGACTATTCTTTCTAAGGTATTCTCTAAAGTTGTTCCTGGAAAAGGAATTGTTTTACCTTTTTTTATTCCCCCTGTTTTTTCAGCTATCTTAGCTTTAATATTAGCTCCCGGGTACGTTGCTTTTTGTGCTTTTATTTCCGGAGTCTTGGGAACTTTAATTGGAGCAGATATTCTTAATATTTGGAAGATTAGAAACTTTCAAGGATATTTATCTATTGGGGGAGCAGGAGTATTCGACGGAATCTTCTTGGTGGGGATTATGTCGGTTTTAATTTCGGGCCTTTTAGTTTAAATATAAACTTTTTAATCTATTAAAGAAGTAGGTAGTTGACGAACGTTCTGAAAAATGGTTAAATAGATAAACTATGAATAGCTTTAATTATCAAAAAATTTGTTTTTCCTTAATTTCTAATTTAGGGAAAAGAGAAAAAGAAGTTCTTTTAAGACGTTTTGGTTTAAAAGAA
>JAUVBU010000043.1 GCA_030591065.1 bacterium
AAAAAAATAAAAGGAAACAAGAAAGAAGGGGTTGAAAAGATAGAAGAAACTAAAGAAGAAGAAAAAAAGGAAGTTAAGGAAGAAGTTAAAGAAGAAGAAAAAAAGGAAGTTAAGGAAGAAGTTAAAGAAGAAGTTAAGGAAGAATTAGAAATAGGAATAGAAGAGGGAGAGGTGACAGAGGTAGAGATTGAAAAACAAAAACAGTAAAATTTTTAAATTTTAAACAAACAGTTTCAGTATTATGATTCAAATAAGAACAATGTTAAAAGTAGCGGATAACAGCGGAGCAAAAATTTTGCAATGTCTTCATGTTATGGGGGGGAGTGCTAAGAGATATGGCCGTCTTGGTGATATTATTATTGGTACGGTTAAAGTGGCTGAACCCAGAAAAGAAGTAAAAAAACACGAAGTTGTTAGGGCTTTAATTGTTCGCCAAAGAAAGGAATATAAAAGATCAGATGGTTCTTATGTTAGATTTGATGATAATGCTTGTATTATTCTTGCGGGAAAAACGAATTTACCTAAGGGTGGAAGAATAATAGGACCAGTAGCGAGAGAAATTAAAGAAAAAGGGTTTCAAAAAGTAGCTGTTTTGGCAAGAGAAATAGTGTAGTTCAAAAAGCTTAATAAATTTTCAATTGTAAACATAATTTATGAAAATTAAGAAAGGGGATCAGGTTTTAATAATTTCAGGGAAGTATAAAGGTAAAACTGGTAAAGTTTTGAGGGCCTTTCCTAAAAAGGGGAAAATTATGATTGAAAATATTAATTTGGTTAAAAAGCATCAGAAACCTAAAAAAAGCGGAGAAAAGGGTCAGATTATAGAGCTTCCAGCACCGATACAAGTAGCAAATGTTAAGGTTATTTGCTCTAAATGTAAAAAAGCAACAAGGATTTCTTATAAAACAATAAATGATAAAAAATACCGCATCTGTAAAAAATGCGATAAAGAGGTTTAATTATTAGTGTTTTGACACTAAGTTCAATATACGATATATAAAGATTATGATTGGCTTAAAAGAAAAATATAAAAAAGAAGTAATTCCAGAAATGATAAAGACTTTTAAATATAAGAGTCACATGTCTGTGCCTAAAATAGAAAAAGTCTCTGTTAATATTGGATTTGGAAAACGAATTTCAGGAAAGTCTTCCGGAGACCAGAAGAGAATTGTTAGCGATGTTTTAGGAGTATTAGCTCAAATTACAGGACAACACGCTGTTGTTACTAAGGCTAGAAAATCAATTGCTGGATTTAAGCTTAGAGAGGGAGCTCCAATAGGATGTGCAGTTACTTTAAGGGGAAAAAGAATGACCGATTTTTTAGAGAGATTAATTCATGTAACATTACCTCGATCTAGGGACTTTCAAGGATTAAGAGAAACTTCTTTCGATAAAGCTGGAAACCTTACGATAGCCATTAAGGAACATATTTCTTTTCCAGAAATTCTACCAGAAAAAACAAAAATAATATTTAGTTTAGAAATTACCATTGTGACTACAGCTAGTAGTCGTAAGGAAGGAGTTTCCTTATTAAGATTGATAGGATTTCCAATTAAAAAAATTAAAAAAAGTTAAATGGCAGTAAAAGCTCAAATTGCAAAATCAAAGAAAAAACCAAAGTTTAGTACCAGAATAGTGCGAAGATGTTTTAAGTGTGGTAGACCGAGAGGATTTATGAAAAAGTTTGGATTATGCCGAATTTGTTTCAGAGAGATGGCTAATAAAGGATTAATCCCGGGAGTAACTAAGAGTAGCTGGTAAAATTAAAATATTAAGTTATATTAAAAAATTGTTTATTTAGTGAATATTATTTAATACAAAAGCTTTAGTATCATTAAGAAAAACTACTTAACTGTAAATTATTATGGATCCAATAGCTAACATGTTAACATCAATAAGGAATGGCCAAATGGCTTCCATGGAAATGGTAAAAATTCCTTTTTCTAAAATTAAGCTTGAAATTGCTAAGGTTTTAGTAAGGGAGTCTTT
>JAUVBU010000034.1 GCA_030591065.1 bacterium
AATCAACGCAAAAAAAATAAAAATTAGGTTTTTTTGTTTCTTAATTTGTTCTTGAAATATTATTGCCATATTAATATGAGTGAACCTTTGTGGCTATATTAAATGTAAATGTTTCCGCTCCCTCTCCAGGAGAATTAAAATAAATGTTTTCTACTTCAATAAGTCTGGCTGATTTTTCTATAATAGCAAGAAAATCTTTAAAGTCAGAATACTTCCCGTCTAAAATAAGATTAACTTTAGTTTCTTTAGTTCCGCTTCCTCCCACAGAAGAATTAGTAGAAGGACTTATCGCTCTTAAAACAATTCCAGACTGAGATGCTGCTTTTTGAAAAAAGTTTAATAACTCAGGTAAAGAAGCTTCTTGAGGAAGAGCTGATTCGATTTTTAAAAAAGACTCTTGGTTTTGTTTTAGCTCCACCGACACTTCTCGAAGCTTTGCTAAATACGCCCCCTGAAATCCGAGCTCAGTTTCTTTTTTAGAAATTTCTAATTTAAAAGAATTCCAATCCTCATATTTAGGAGAAATTAAAAAAAAGAACATTAATAAAGATAGAATGGATAAAATAATAATAAAAGGAGGATAATTTTTCATAATAAAAAGTAATTAGTATTCGAAAAGTTTTTTATTAAACGAAATGTTTATATCAAATTCTATTCCACCCCTTTTACTAAGTGAAATATTAGACAAGCCTAAAGACTCGACCATTTCTTGTTTTTTGAAAATTGAAAGTTGTTGCCCTAGAGATAAAAAATTATCAGTTATCCCAGAAAGAGAAACTACTGATGACTTTAAATCTAAACTTGTCCTTAAAAAGAAAACCTTAGGATGAGTTTCGTTCTCTAAGAATTCGAAAATTCTAGAACTGAAAACATGTTTTTCTAAAAATGGGGCAAAATCATCAATTCTTTTTTTATAAGAAAAAACTTCTGTTTCTAGGGCAAGAGTTGCGGGAGTTTCCATTTCCGATAATTCTTTTTCTATTCCGTCAAAATATACCTGAGCCTCTCCCTGAAGGTGGTTTAAGGTAAAATAAATTATAGCTAAAACTATTAATAAAAAAATTAAAAAATAAAACAAAGCTTTGTGCCAAGTAGGTATTGTTTGAACTCGCCTTGGGATTATTCCTGTCATACTTTTAAAATTTAAATTAAGTTTTTTTATTCAAAACCTCTTAATGCCATACCTAAAGCTATTGCATAAGAAGGCCCTAGATTTTGTAATGTTTGATCAAGAATTGGAGAAAAGAATATTTTTGAAAAAGGATTACTAATCTCTACTTCTTTTTTGGGAAAATGATTTTGAAAATATTCCAATAATCCTGGTAAAAAAGCAGTTCCTCCACATAATATAATTTTTTCAACGCTTTTTCCTTCTGTCGTATTATATTTCTTAAACACCCCATCAATCTCTCCTATAATTATATCTACCAACGGAATTAAAATTTCTTTAATATTACTTTCTTTAATTCCTCCCCCTGTAGATAAAATTCCATATTTATTTCTAAGAACTCTAGCCGCTTCATATTCTACCGTTAACCCTTTAGACACTCTTTCTGTTAAATTATTTCCTGAAATATCAAAGCTGTGAGAAATTCTCAACGCTCCATTATCAATTATACTACAAGTAGTACTTCTAGCACCAATATCAATTAAAGAAATTGTTCTTTTTTCTGACGCTTCCAGCGAAGCTCTGATTAAACCAAAGATTTCTGCTTCCAAAGCTAGAAGCTTAAAACCTAAACTAGTAGCAATTCCTTTGTATTGATTAATAACTTCATTGGGAACAGTTACTAAAAGAATTTTAATTTTTTCTGTTTTAGATCTAATTGGTTGAATTATTTGCCAATCTAAAGCAACTTCCCCTAAAGGTAAGGGGACGTGTCTCCTAGCTTCAGCTCGGACTGCTTGAGGAACTTCCTCTAAACTCATAGCTGGTAATTCGAATGTAGTAAAAAAGGTAGAAAAATCGGGAATGGAAAAAGCAACATGCTTAGACTTAATCCCGGCCTCCTCTGTTACGGCCTTAATTGCTCTAGCAATATCTTTATCAGAAAGAATTAAACTACTTTTATCAGCTGTTCTAAATGGTTTTTTATAAAGAACTGAAGCTGAAATTTCTCCATAGTTCTCTAGTTTTTTTCTTCCAGCCCAACTCGACAATTCCACCATCTTAATAGATGAGGTTCCAATATCTATTCCTAAAAATTTTTCTGGTAATAATCCTAAAAAGCTCATTTTGTGTTATTATGTTGTAATTATAGCATATGAAAAAGAATTTCAAAAACTTTTTATATGAACTCTTTTTCCCTAAATTTTGCCTTAACTGTAAAAGGGAAGGGTCTTTTCTCTGTGAGGACTGCGCTGCTCTTTTTGAAATCTCAGGTTTTCATAAAGTTTTAAAAACTAAACATCTAGATGATTTATATTTTGCTTTAGAATACAAAAATCCTTTAATTAAAAAGTTAATTCAAAACTATAAATACGAACCTTTTATTAAAGAATTATCTAAACCTCTTAGTTCTCTCCTTTTCGCTCACCTACAATTACTAGACATACCTCCCCCTATTCACGAAAGTATTATAATTCCAATCCCTCTTGAAAAGAAAAGATTGAAGTGGCGAGGCTTTAATCAAGCAGAAGAACTTGCCGTGGAGCTTTCTAGTTTTTTATCGGTTCCAATAGTTAAAAATGTTTTAATAAAAAAACATAGTACTGTAGCTCAAACAAAGCTTTCTGGAAACAAAAGAAGGGAAAATCTTCTTGGGGTTTTTACATGCCAAAACAAATTAAAAATAAAAAATAAAAAGATCTTACTGATAGATGATATTTATACTACCGGCTCTACATTAGAAGCTACGGCTAAAGTATTAAAAAATTCTGGAGCAAAAGAAATTACTGGAATAGTAATAGCTAAAGCAAAGCCAAAACGTTAAAACAATTCAAAAAAACCGGGGGAACCCGGTTTTAAAATTAAAAATATTAACAATTAAAAATTACTCTACTTCTAAAACCTTATATTCAAGTTTTTTCCCTGAAGCAAAAACAACAACTTTATTTCCTTTTATTTGGCCTAAAAGCCTTTCTCCTAAAGGAGATTTGTATGATATCTTTCCTTCCATAACATCAACTTCTTCTGGTTCTACTAATTGAAATTTTTCTTTGTCGTTATTTAAGGCAACTTGGACGAAAGATCCTATTTGAACCTTTCCAGTTTTTTTACTCTTAATTATCTCTGCCTGAGAAACAGTTTTGGTTAAATCGGCAATTCTTCCCTCTAAAAAACCTTGTTCTTCCTTTGCTGCATCATAAGCAGCATTTTCACTAATATCGCCAAAAGCAGCAGCAAGATTAATTTTTTCTGCCACTTCTTTTCTTTTAACGTTTTTAAGAAAATCTAATTCCTTTTTCAATTTTTCGAAACCTTCTTTGGTTAAATGCTTTATCATGTAATTTGGATATAAAATAGTATAAACAAAGGATGGTACCTTTGTAACTTGAAATTGTATATCTTTTAAAAATTTAGTCAAGAGCTTATAGTTTTATTGGTACTAGTCTTAATGTTATGAAAAAAGCCCGAGAGCGGGCTTTTTTCGTTGTCTAGTTTACTGACTTCGTTTTTAAATAAGGGTCACGTTTGTGGCGTTAGGGCCTTTGGGAGAATCAGATTTTTCGAAAGACACTTTGTCTCCTACTTTTAATTCTTCGTAAGCTACACCATTAAGTTCGCTGCTGTGAAAAAATAAATCTTTTTCTTCACCTTCAACGGTAATGAATCCAAATCCTTTGTCAGTAAGGTTTTTAATTACTCCTTCCATGATTGTGATATTAATGTAAATAAGTTAATTAATAATTTAAGGTTTTATCCTAAAGTTTAGTTCCTTAAATAAACTCGACTAGATTTTCGTTAGGTAACTATCTTATGTCAACCATACTAGCATATAAAAAGCAATTAGTCAATCAAGAAGCTCTAGAATTTAAAGTTTAATCAATATAGTAAATAATCTTTTTATTTTTTAATATTGAATAAATTTTTAAAATAAGCCCAGTGCCATAAAATATGAAATATCGATATTGCGGTCATAGCTATACCCATTTCAACATGCCAAAATAAAACATTGAATCTTAAAGGAGTAATTCTTCCAGAGTTAATTCTGATTACCAATAAAATTCCGAAGATTGCTGAAATTAAAAAGGTAATAAGTAATAGAATGTTCCAAAACTTTCTATGGTTTATAATACTTATTATTTTTTTCTTTGATAAAAT
>JAUVBU010000044.1 GCA_030591065.1 bacterium
CTACCTTCAAAAAAAGATAAAGATCCCTTTTTTAGATATTGAGAAGCGGTTTCGGCTAACTTTCCAAACATAACAATATTGTGAAAATCTACTTCTTGTCTTTTTTGACCGGACTTATCTGTAAAATACCTATCAGTAGCTAGTCCAAAATTAGTTACAGCTTGACCAGAAGGAAGCATTTTCATTTCTGGGTCACGTGTTAGTCTACCGATTAAAAATACCCGATTTAAATTCATAGTATTATTGTAGAATAGGCGAGCTTGTTTTTTGTAAACTTACTCGTTTAATATTTCTTCAAGTTTTTGTTCTATTTCTTTTAATCCGACCTTTTTTTCAGCCGGTTCTACTTTGGGCTGAACGGGTGGGACAATCTTTTTTAACTCTCTTTTTCTTACTCGTTTCTTTCTAATAGTTTCTTTTTTAAGAAGTAAAAACCGAATAATTTGTTCTTCTTTTTTTATCTTTTTTTCTAAATTTTTTAGTTTGTCAGGGCTTAAATCAAAAATTAAATTGACTAAAAAGGCAGTATTATTCTTTTTGATTGGATAAGCCAACTCTTTTTTAACGGGAAAATTGTTTTTAGTAATAGCTCCACCTTCTTCTTCAATGCAAAGTTCCACCTTTTTTCTAAGAGTTTTTACTTCTTCTGTTGAAAAGTTGGAAGGTATTAAATAAGTGAATTCGTAAAGAGGCATGCGGATAAAAATACAAATATGACGAAAATTATGTTTTTTGTTTTTACATAATTTAACATCAAAATTCGCGAAATTATGGTTATTTTTATAATAAGATACTTTTATATAATAGTCTTTTAAGCTTATTCTGTCAATTCTCTATGATTTTAAAATAAGGGTTGACACTCTTTTGTTAAGATAATAAAATTAAATTGTATGAGTTACGATCCTAAAATTTTTAAGGCTTATGATATCAGAGGTATTTACCCAGAAGAGGTAGATGAAGATATCGCTTTTAAGATTGGGCAAGGCTTTGTTAGATTTTTAAGCGAAACAAAGAAAACGAAATCTAAAAAAAAGAAGAGGTTGAAGATTATAGTAGCTCAAGATAATCGTATTTCTTCCCCGTCTTTATATAAAAGTTTGAGTCGTGGAATTGTTGAAGCTGGAGCAGATATTATTAATATTGGGCTAGCTACTACCCCTATGTTTTATTTCGCAGTTGCCTTTTATGGGTTTGATGGGGGAGTTGTTGTTACTAGTTCGCATAACCCATCCCAATATAATGGATTTAAATTAGTAAGAGAAGAAGCTATTCCTATTAGCGGGGAAACAGGGCTAAAGAAAATTAAAAGATTTGCTTTATCTAAAAAAATTACAGCAAAGAGAAAGGGGAAAATTATTAAGAAAAAGATTTTAAAAGACTATATAAAGTTTAATCTTAAAGGAATTAAAGTTAAAAAATTTCCTTCTTTTAAGATAACAGTAGATACTGCTAATAGTGTTGCTGGTATTCCTCTTGCAGATATTTTTAAAAAGACTCCATTTAAAATTTCATATCTTTTTAAAAAGCTTAATGGTGCTTTTCCTAATCATGACCCTAACCCATTAAAAAAAGAGAACCTAAAGTTTTTAAGAAAAGATGTTTTAAAAAGAAAGAGTGACTTAGGGGTCGCTTTTGATGGAG
>JAUVBU010000019.1 GCA_030591065.1 bacterium
GCCCTTATCTTTTTTGCAAAAAGATTGTTCTTAGAGCTAATAACGGCATACATTGGAATTTGAATATCCTTTTCTATTATCTTTTCCATACTTTTATAAAATGGCAATTTACCAGTTTTATAGTCCCACACAGAAATCGAAGATTCTGAGTCTTGATCTACTCTATCTACCCTACCAGCTATTGTAAAATTACCCGCACTACACTCCATCCAGTCTTCTAAAAACATTGGCGTTGCAGATAGGTTGGCACTAGAAATATAATTACTAAGCATTGAAATTGTGTTTAGGCCGAAAGCTTTTTCTTTCTCTTCTGAACCAAAAACTTTTCTTCTGTCTTCTTTTCCCCAATAACCTTTATTTTTTCCGTTTTTAGGCATTCTAGCCCAAGAATATCTAACCATGTTCGCTAAATCTTGATTCTTTCTTTCGTTAATTAAAACTTTTTCAATATCAAAAAGATTTTTCAAAACCATGTGAACAACCTTACCCACAAACGTTTGGGGGCTTTCAATAAACTCTACCTTTATTTCTTTGTCATTTTGACACTTAAATTTAAAGGGGCAAAGAAGATAGGAATTTAGGTTGTTTGGAAATATTTTTTTAGGGAATATATAGGCCATATTTTTATTACTTATATTTTATCAAAAAACTGCCCTAATGGCGACACGTTTTCTTTTTTTAAAAAAAATAAAAAGAGCTTACGCTCTTATAAAAAATTTTAAAAATATTTTAAAAATATTTTTTTTGTAACGCTATTTTCTCTTCCGAAACAGCTTTCAATTTTCTTTGGAGATACTTTTTAATTATAAAAGACTTTTTCTCCATCAACTTTCCAGTAAGAGACATTATTTTTTCATTTAATATCTCTATTTTTTCTTTCTCTCCTAGTTTCTTCTTTTTAGCCATCACTTTCACCAATTTTTAAAATATCAATGTTAAGATACCAATGATAGTATAAATCATCAATCAGTTTTGTCAATATAAGTTTTTTCTTTTTTTTACAATTCTCTCTAAAAAATTTTGGAAATTCCTGTTTTAAAAAATATATATTTTTATCTTAATTTCGGATTATTTTTTTGTCTCTCCTTGTCTCTTTTAGTTTTCTTTTCAATATTTTCATAAAAAGCTTTTGTTAAGTCTATTCCTGTTTGGTTAGCAATAGCAAATATAACAAATAAAACGTCAGCCAACTCATCAGCTAACCTCTCCTCTTTTTTGGAACCCTTAAAACATTGCTCTCCATATGTTCTCGACATAATTCGTGCCACCTCCCCAACCTCTTCCATTAGTTGTGCTAAATTAGTAAGTTCAGAAAAATATCTTACCCCTAAAGTTTTGATCCAATCATCAACATTTTTTTGCGCCTCTTTTATTGTTAATTGCTCCATAAAATTTTGGTAAATTAAACTAATAAGAATATAATTATTAATATTTGATGTTTGAATTCTTTTATAATAATATTTTACTTTAATTTTAATTATACCTCTTCTTGTCTTTTTTAAATAATTTACAAAAAAAAGACACTCTTTTTTAAAAAATTTAGAGTGTCGCTAAGAAGTTTGTTTCTAAAACTTGTCTAAAAAGAGCCTCTTCTCTTCTTAAAAGATAAGATGGTTTAAAAATCTCTTTCCAAGATTTAAGTTTTTGGGGATCTTTAAAAATCTTCTTTAGTTCATCATTCCATTTTTGCACTTCTTCGTCTGTAACTGCTAGGCTCATAGATACTCTAAGAAGTCCACTAGAGATAACTTCTCTGATTGAATTGTTTTCTTTAGAGAAAGCATCCATTATTACTCCCTTAGTAAATGATTCTTCTGCTTCGTAAAAAGAAGTTGGAATTCTTTCTCTTATAGTCTTCCTAGTCTTTCTTGACTCAAAAACAATAAAGGCTGCTAATTGAATTGCTCTGTAAGCCTCTTTTGAATCAAAGCCAAATTCTTTTAGTTTCTCTTTTGCCTGATTAGTAGCGAAGCATCCGCAAGAGTTGTAAATTTCTTCCCACATATTGTCAGGATAAACAACTAATCTTTTAAGTGCCTTCTTAATAACGTTAAGAGCACGAAGGGTCACATGAAACAAGTCGGGCCAAAAAACTCTCTCTAAACAACTCTGTTCAATTGCTCTCTCCTCCCACGTCTCAATGGTCATTATAACTCCCATAGCATATGAAAGCGCCATCAATAAAAGGCCCTTTAACTGTTCTAGTCCAATAGGGTTCTTCTTGTGTGGCATAGCAGAAGACCCTACCTGATTTTTACCAAAACCTTCTTGGTAAATTGGGCAACCACTTCTAGCACCCAAGCGCAGCGATAATGCAATTTTATTTATTGTACCAACAAGATTTGAAAGCATTTGAGCTATTTGAGCATAAAGCTCTCTCGGCATTATTTGAGTTGCTCCATATAACGGCTTAAGGTTTAATTTACCTAAAGCTTCTTTTTCAACCTCAGGAGATACTCCTTGATAGTTTCCTACAGCTCCAGATAATTTGGAAAATCCCAAATTCTTTTTCAGCACAACAGAAAGAGCATTAAAGCTTATTTGAAAATCCACAAGCCAAGTGAGGCAACGCTTCCCAAAGCTTTGAAGTTCAGCCCCCTGACCATGAGTTTTGGCATACATAATAGTATATCTATACTTTTCGGCCATATTCTTTAAAATATCAATCATTTCGAGACATTCTTTTTCCACTATTTTTCCGGAAGCCTTTAATTTTAACGCAAACGCAGGCTCCTCCGTATCGTAAGAAGTCATTCCTTTGTGAAAATATTTTTGTAAATTTTTCGGAATAAACCTTCTTCGTTCAAGCACAAAGGCGTTTAAGTCATGATGGATTTCTTTATCTTTTTTCTTCCACCAATCTACATCAATCGGGTTTCTTAGTAAAAACTTTTCAATTATTTCGTAATCGTTTTTACTTAATTGCCCTAAAGAAACCATTGCCCAAAGAACAGCTAATTCTGTTCTTTGCCACCCTTCTAACTTATTTTCGTCTGACCAAATCTCTTTTATTTCTTTATTTGCATATCTTTCGATTATTTTTCATCACCATCCATTTATTAGAAAATAAAAAACTCTTTATTTAAATTAAAAAGAGCTACTTGAGTTATAATACGACGCACCCTTATTGTCAAACCTACCTTCCCTTTTTTTCTTTCTCTAAATTTCAAAAAACGACCTGTTTAGGTCGTTGTCATAATTTAAAGCTTTTGGTTGAAAGATTATTCTTCGGTTTTTATTAATCCTCCAAAGTCTTTTTTAACAAACTTTCCCATTTTAATAAGTTCTTCAATAAAAACATTTCGAACACTATAAGGAGAAAGCTCGGTTAAACATAAGTACTTTAATGCTCCTGCTCCTAATCCTTGATCAACACTTTCTTGATAACAAAGAGTAGTTAAAACTATAATTGGAACGTTTTTAGTTATTTCATTTTCTTTTAGAATTTCAATAGCTTGAAACCCATTAATCGTCTCTATTTCTTTAGCTGTTCTTCCTATAAAAATATCGCACAATAGAATGTCTGGTTTCTCTTCTAAAACTACCTCAACAACATCAGTATATGTATAAAATATTCCAACATCAAAACCTGCCTTAACAAATACATCTTCAAAAAGTCTCCCCATCAACGAGTCACCTAGAAAAAATAATACTTTTGGTTTTTTTGATTTATTTGTTTTTTCCATTCTCTTTTTCTAAAAATTCTTTTGTTCTTTTAGTGTGTTTAAATCCGGTTAAAACGATAGCACCACAAGAAATTTTAATCGCCTCCGGATTCAACATAAAAATAAAAGTTAATCCAGAGATAATCCCTACAATTCTCCCAACTATTTGAGAGATAAGTACTGAAAATAGTTTTTTAAATTTTTGATTAAAAGATCCTTCAAGTTTTATGCCTTTTTTCAATATAATTTCAACTAAAATAGTAAGTAGAACTAAAATAACAAAGCCGTAAAGAAACCCTTTCCATTCTAATACTAATAAAATTCCGGCTAAAGAAGCTAGTCCCCGCCCACCTTTAAATTTTAAAAATATTGGCCAATTATGTCCCAATACAATAAAAAAGGCCGCTAAAAACTGAGCATATAAAAGATTATATCCTAAATAAGCAAATTTTTGAACTAAAATAATAGCTAAAGCTCCTTTTCCAACATCCCCCATTAAAGCCATCAATAAAGCTTCTATTTTCTTTGTTGCCCTAAAAACATTTGCTGTTCCGATATTTTTAGATCCTATCTCATAAAGATTCTTTCCGTAAGCTCTGGCAACAAAATAACTAAAAGGTACCGACCCCAACAAATAACTAATTAAGGAAATAAGAATTAAATACATAAAAAAATAATTTAGATAAAAAGCTATCGTCTTTATTATAGCCTATATAGACACTTCTACAACTATAAAAACCGGCAACCGCATCTCTTCTTCGTTAGAAAATTTTAAAACAAGCTCATTAGTATAATCCCCTAGTAAAACCTCTTCTTTTTTTGCCTCAACTAAAATCTTCGCTTTTTCTCCGGGAAGAATAGTTCCAGTGGTTGATGATAATTCTAGCCATTCAGGAAAATCAGAGGTAACTTCCCAAGAAAGTATATCTTCTCCATTATTATTGATAACAAAAGGTTTTTGCAAGACATTATCATTAAAAGTTAGAGAACTAGGAAAAATAGAAATTAATGTAGATGTTGATTTTATAGACAACTTACACTCACTATCCCCACAACAATTTTCTGGCATAGGATATTCGGCGCCAGAAAGCTGAATTGCCCTATCGATATGTTCTAATAAGGATGTCACATCCCCCCAAGCCTTTGCCATAATACTTTGAGTAAACCCTGTTTGAATATTCTTGTTAACCCAATTACCATTATTATCTCTACGATATTCTCCTTCTAAACCAAGCATGTGTCCTATTTCGTGAGCGGCATTAATTCCGGTAGTTTGAGTGGTCCACTCTCCATAGCTGTTTAAGTTTTGTGCTGAAATAATAGTAGAGTCAGCAATATTCCCTCTTTTGTTTATGGGAAGATTAACTACGTCAATACAGTGATAGTTTGGTAGATATTTCTTAGCATAAGAGCAGTCTTCTCCTTTGGGTAGACTTTTTGTTATTAAACTTAAACGAACAGGACATCCACATTCACCATAATTAAAACTGGGTTGATTCCATATTTTTAGAATATCGTTTGTCCAAACTCCGGCAAGTTGCTGGGCTCTCTCCCAAGAAATATCATCTAAAAAAGAAAATGCTAGATATACAGTTATTTTTATATCGCAACCATCAGAAACAACCAAAGTTTTCGCTTGAATAAAATTTGGGTAAAAAATAACACAAATAAAGAAAATGCTAAAAAAAATTAAATTCTTTTTCATAGATCTATTTAATTTCAAAAATTTCTAGAGATTCGTTCCAAAAAAGTAGTTCTTTGTTGTTGTCCCACCATTTTTGCCATTCGTCAAAAACCTCACCATTATAGTTGGTGTAGTGGTGTAAATAAATAAGGGAGCGATCTTTAACTAACTCGGGAGGTTCACCGAAATGAGTAGTTTTATTAGAATTAAGAGAAGAAATTAAAGCCGGTAAACCATCTTTTTCCCCAAGAGAAATGAGTTGAGCGCCAGTAAGCATTTTTAGGGTATCGTTTTCATCGTTCAATCCATACCTTAAACTAGAAAAAACTTCTTCTTTAAAGGAATCGTTATTTTTTAATATTTTTGGCAGAAGAACAATCGCCGCCCAACGATCCGAAACAGACTTACTTTTAATCAATTCTTGCAAGACAACTAACGTTTCTTCTCCCCCTAAATCTCCGATATCAGAAATAGAGTAAAAGCTCTTAGGATCATTAAAATTAAAATCTGAAATTATAGAAAAAATCTGGTCTCTTACGCTCTCTTCTTCAATTTGAGGTTTTTGTGAATTTTTCCAAACAAAAATCACACTGAGTCCGATTAAAATAAAAATAATAAAAGATATTATTTTTTTTTGAGACATAATTTCAACAAAAAAGACTAAAAGGTCTTTTTAGATTTAAGAAAGATATCTAATAAATAGAAAAAAACAAAAACTAAAATAGTATAACCAACCATCGCTGAAATAGTAGTTGTTTCAATAATATGATCGTTCCAATGTGCGTCAGAAAAAATTAAACTAAAAGGTTTAATAAGATTGTTACTATACTTATAAACAAAATTTACTATCGGGGAAATAGAATTGGCCTTTAAGAATTTAAGTATCAATCTTAAAAATAAAAAGAGTTCAAGTAAAACCAACAACTTTTTTGTGGTTCTCTTTGTAGCTAAATAAATTCTCTTTATAATTTTCATGACCTTAGCTTTAATTTAAGTTTTTTGCTTTAAACCTTTTAAATTATAATAATTTAAGAAGTTTTTTAACTTTATCGGTTTTTTCCCAACTGAAACTATCTTCTTTCCTACCGAAGTGTCCGTAGGCTGCCGTTTTACGATAAATCGGCCTCAAAAGCTTTAATTGATTAATTGTTCCACCCGGAGTTAGCTCAAAAACTTTTGGAACTATTTTTGTTAATTTCTCTTCTGAAACTTTACTAGTACCAAAGGTATCTATTTTTAAAGACAATGGTTTTGTTCCACCAATAACATAACCAATTTGAACCTGACATTTTGTGGCTAAGCCAGCTGCTACAATATTTTTTGCAATATATCTAGCCATATAGGCTCCGGATCTATCAACCTTAGTTGGATCTTTACCACTAAAAGATCCTCCCCCAACTGCAATTCCTCCACCATAAGCATCGACAATTATTTTTCGTCCGGTAGCTCCTGTGTCAGCTACTGGTCCACCAATAATAAATTGACCCGTGTTATTAATATAGGTTCTAGTTTCTTTTGTTAGGTATTTTTTACAAACAGGCTTAATGACTTCCCTAAAAATATCTTTTCTAATTTTTTTTAAAGAAACATCGGGGTCGTGCTGAGCAGCAATTACCACGTTGTCTAGTTTTTTAGGAACTCCGTTTTGATATTCAACGCTTACTTGGCTTTTTCCGTCTGGCCTTAAATAAGGTAAAATTTTCTTTTTTCTGACATCAGCTAAACGTTTTACTAATTTATGAGCAAGAGTTATCGGTAAAGGCATTAACTCTGAAGTTTCATTACAAGCAAAGCCAGAAACAAACCCTTGATCTCCAGCTCCCTGTTTTTTACTACCAGCTTTTCTTACCCCCATTGAAATGTCCGGAGATTGAGTGTTAATAGCATTAAAAACAGCTAAGGTATGAGAGTCTACACCATATTCTGGTTTATTATAACCAATATCTTTAACTACTCCCCTGGCTATCTTAGAAACATCTACCCAGGCTTTAGTTGTTATTTCTCCTCCTATAATTACATAACCCATACCGGTCATAATTTCGCAAGCTACCCTGGAATATTTATCTCCCTCTATAAGTTTATCTAAAATAGCATCTGCAATTTGGTCACAAATTTTATCAGGATGTCCTTCTGTAACAGATTCGGAAGTAAGAAAATATTTATTCATTTTTTACACTAAACTAGTTTAATTAATTATTTTAAAATCTTTAAATTCACCCGTATAGTCCTGCCACTCGAGGTTAATAGAGTCAACTGAAGCAGGAAACGATTTTCTACTACTCCAATCAAGGATTTTTTTCACGTTTTCTTTTTCTCCTTCAAATATTGCCTCTACTCTTCCATCTGGTAAATTCTTAATCCAACCCAAAACACCAAGCTCTTCTGCTTTTTTATAAGTATTTTTCCGAAAAAAAACTCCTTGTACACGGCCTGAGATAAATATGTGAGCTTTGATTAATCTCTTCATACTTATTCTTACAAATTGTTCCTGTGTCCAAGCCGTTAAAATTTTGACTTGAACTTAGAAACCGCGTAGTCCCTTCACAAGAAAGACGACTAAGCCCATGACTAGAAATCCTACGATAAAAATTACCGCAACTCCTAGTACTAATGTTTCAAGAAGGTTAACTATAAGCGACCCCATCTTTAAAACTAAATTTAATTTTTAATTACCGGCCTTTAATTTTTCTAATTATAATAATCTTTTTTGTCTAAAGGTTTTAGTTATTTTTTTAACCTCTCTCTTCCCTAGTCCAGTTAAAACAAAAAATGTTTTTGAATCTCCATTAATCATCTTTCTTTTTCTTAAGGCTCTAAGTGGACGATCAAGCTTGCGGGTATCTGGCCATTTAGGGTAATAAGAGAGAGCAAAAACCTTTGGAAATAAAGTAAAACACTCTTTAACAAGTGCTTCAAACTTGCATTTCTGATTAGGTCCCTTGTTTTTACTGGTCAATAAATATATTCCTAAAAGAATTAATTTATTAACAGGAACCTTCTCGTAAGACTTACTATCAAGAAATTTTTTTTTCATGATATTTATACATAATCTCATTTTTATGGGATTTTGTAAACTCAAGATATTAGACTAGAATAAAAACGCCCTACTCGGCGCTGAAAATCTCATTTTAAAAATATTTTTACTGTCCAGAAAAAAAAGTTTAAGCCTTCTGCTCAATTTTATTGAATTCAATCAGCTAAAACAAAAAAGACTTAACAATCTCACAAGCACTGTTCTTGGGATGATTTCTCTCTAGTAAAATAATCCTAAGTAAAAGTAGATAATATAAACTATAATATAACACTTCTATTCTTTCTCCGACAACTAAAACGATGAGATTTATAGAAATTAATAACTCTATAATACTATCTTAACAAACCAAGTTTTTCATTCGGACTTATTTTCCTCTTCCCAAATTTTGTCATAAATCTGATGAACTTCTCGAGAATACTTGTCTAAATCGTCTTTAAGGTCTTCGGTAAGAGTCCTGGCTCCAGAATGAGTTGGATAAGGCTTACAAAGCTGACAAAGATCTCTGATTACTTTTGGTTGGTCAATTAACATGCAGGGAGTTAAAAGATTTGGACTAAAGGGTTGACGCTTTCTAATCTCTTTAAAAAACTGACAACTCATTACTTTTTTTAAAGAATTGTTTTTTATGTTTACCTGAGAAAAATGAGTAAAAATACAAGGTTCGACGTCACCAAAATTGGTAATATGAGAATATTGTTTACCAGCAATACAGCCTCCAACATAAGGAGCATCATTCCAAAAATCAATGACAAAAATGGGTTTTTTGGCCCTAAGATAGTCTCGGCGAAGCCTTTGTTGATTTCTCTGTTCTGGGGTTGGCATTAATTCGGTATTTTTATCTCCACTAACCGGCATATATAAAAAGTACCAACCAACCAAAGCTCCTTTTTCAATCATAAAATCAACAAATTTATCAGAAGTAACAATCTCAGCATTTTTTCTAGTCACACAAACTGAATAACCAAAAGGAACGTGGTTTTTTTTCAAAATATCCATTGCTTTCACTATCTTTTTGTATGTTCCTTTTCCTCTCCTATCATCTGTCTCTTTCTCAAAACCTTCAATACTAATTTGAGGAATCACATTGCCTAGTTTAACTAATTTTTGAGCTACCCTTTCGTCAATTAAGGTACCGTTAGTATAAACTTGAAAATAGGTATCAGAATGTTTTTTGTAAATTTTAAAAAGATCTTCCCTAATAAAAGGTTCGCCACCTAAAATAGTAAAGAAAGCCACCCCCATTTCTTTTGCTTCTTTGATAATTCTATCCAAGAGTTCAAAGGGCAAATCATCTTCTTTTTTATAGTTTTGGGCATAGCACCCTTTGCACCTTAAATTACATCTCATTGATGGTGAAATTAAAAGGGTAAAAAGAGGAGCTGAGCCTTCATCTCTTGATTTGTCTCTCTTTTTTTGGTTTTCTAAAAATCCTGTTAA
>JAUVBU010000036.1 GCA_030591065.1 bacterium
AAGGGAGTAGAAAAAGAGTATCAAATAGACTTACTGGAAAAAATCAATAAACTTGAAGTCGATGGCTATGAAAGATTTGAAGTAAGAGCTAAAGAAATTTTAGCTACTGCTATTCAAAAATATGCTATTTCTCAATCTCAAGAAATTACAACAACGGTAGTTTCCTTGCCTAGCGAAGATATAAAGGGAAGGATAATTGGAAAAGAAGGAAGAAATATCAGAGCCTTTGAAAGGCTAACTGGAGTCGAGTTAATTGTCGACGAAACTCCCGACACAGTAGTAATTTCGGGATTTAACTCTGTTAGAAGACAAATCGCCAAAGTTGCTTTAGAAAAATTGATTTTAGATGGAAGAATTCAACCAGCAAGGATCGAAAAGATAGTAGGGGAAGCAAGTAAGGAAATAAACAATCAAATTAAAAAAGCTGGAAAAATTGCAGCTTATGAATTAGGAATAATAGGACTAAACCCGCAACTAGTTCAATTGTTAGGAAGACTAAAGTTCCGAACAAGCTATGGTCAAAATGTTTTACTTCACTCTATTGAGGTAGCTTACTTGGCTTCGTTTTTAGCAGACGAAATAGGGGCCAATGCTTCTATTTGTAAAAAAGCCGGACTTTTCCACGACATTGGAAAAGCCGTTGATCATCAAATTGAAGGTTCTCACGTTGATATTGGAATAAAAATCCTAGAAAGGTTTAAGGTGGAAACAGAAATTATTGACGCGATGAAGTCTCACCATGGAGAATATCCAAGCAAGAGTATTGAGGCTGTTTTAGTACAAATAGCTGATCAAATCTCTGGAGCAAGACCGGGAGCAAGAAAGGATACCCTAGAAAACTATCTAAAAAGATTATCTGACTTAGAGGGAGTAGCTCTTTCTTTTCCTGGAATTCAAAAAGCTTGGGCCATACAAGCAGGAAGAGAAATTAGGGTTTTGGTACAACCAGACGAACTCGATGATTTAAAAACCAAGAAAACAGCTAGAGAGATTGCTAAAAAGGTTCAGGAAGAATTAAAATATCCAGGAGAAATTAAAATTACCGTGATTAGGGAAAAAAGAGTAGTTGAATACGCTAGATAATAATTCTTGAAATTTAAATAAAAAGAGCAGCTTTATAGAAGCTGTTCTTTTTTTGGAGCGGGTGAAGGGAATCGAACCCTCATCACGGCCTTGGAAGGGCTGGATAATAACCTTTATACGACACCCGCAAATAAAAACTTGTCGGGACACCCAGACTTGAACTGGGATTAAAGCCTCCCAAAGGCCTCGTGCTACCATTGCACCATGTCCCGAAGAAATTAACCCTACTCCATCATTATACACTGTTTTAATAAAACTTTTAGAAAGAGGTTTTCTTAAAATTCATTGCTAATCTTAACATTTCACCTTTTTATCGTCAATCATAACTTTCCTGCCTATTAATTGCTATGCTATAATAAACTCAGTAAAATAAATTTGATTCTTTTTTTAAAAAAAGCACTATAATAATAACTTTAAAAAACTAATAAAAAAATAATGAACTTTTTTAAAAAACTTGGAGATCAATTAAATCTTCTTGCCCAATGTAAAAAATATCGTCTTCCTCTTTGGCAGTGCCCTCAGTTCCTTTTCGTATTAATGGGCGTTATTATTATTTGCTCTTCTTTAAGCGCATATGGCGTGGCTAATAGACACATTGATGACCCTATGTTGGTTGCTCTAATTACAATTACCCTAACAAGTATTTTGTTTGTCCTTGCCATTATAATTACCAATAGCATGGAAAAATTAGCCGAAGCTAGCCGAATGAAATCAGAGTTTATTAGTATAGCTACTCATCAATTAAGATCCCCTCTTTCTAACCTAAGATGGATTGTTGAACTATTAATGTCAGGAAAAATTGGAAAGGTTGATAAAAAACAAACAGAATATTTTCGAATTTTAAAAGAAAATATCTATAGAATGAACGAGTTAATCTCTGACCTATTAACCGTTTCTCGAATTGAAGCCTCAAAACTTCCTATGAAAAAAAGAGATATCTCTTTTAAAAACCTAGTTGATGGATTAATTGCAGAATATCGTTCTTTTGCTCAAGCTTCTAACGTAGAAATTCTTTTTGATTGTCAAGAAAATTTACCAAAAATAAATTCGGACCCCTTCCAAGTTAAATTAGTAATAGATAATCTTGTAGATAATGCCGTTAGATATATACAAGATAGAGGAAAAGTTAAAATAAAACTTTTTAAAAAGGGTCGGAATCTTCATTTTTCTGTAGAAGATAACGGTGTCGGTATTCCCGAAGAAGACCGCTCATATATTTTTAAGAAGTTTTACCGCTCTGGTAATGTTTTAAAATATCAAACTCAAGGATCAGGTCTGGGATTATACCTTTCAAAAGCTATCATTAAAAGACTTAAGGGTAAAATAGGTTTTGACTCTAAAGAAAACGTAGGGTCAACCTTTTGGTTTAGCCTTCCCATTAAATAATAAAAAATAAGGTTTTAGGCATGAAATATTTATAAACCTATTAGATGCCTTGAGCCACATATTCTCTATATTTTTATGAAAACAATTCTATTTATCGAAGACGAGGCAGCTCTCCAAAAAGCTTTCAGTGATGTTTTCGAGGGCGAAGGATATAATATTTTATCTGCTCTTAACGGAGAGGATGGCTTTATGTTAGCTAAAAGCAAAAAGCCAGACATAATTTTATTAGATCTTATCTTGCCAAAACTTCACGGTTTTGCTGTTTTAGAAAAACTAAAAAAAGAAAAAGAAACACACGATATCCCTGTAATTATTTTAACTAACTTAGAATCACTAGAGGAGGTAGACAAAGCTCTTGAACTTGGAGCTGTTTCTTACTTTGTAAAATCTCATTATGGATTGGAAGAAATAGTGGAAAAAGTTAAAAAAGCTCTTAATGAAAAATAAAACCACCAAAGTTTTCGGTAGTTTTATTCTTTTTAAATCTTCGTAGAATTACATGAGGATAGAAACTCAACAATTAAAAGCTTTTTTGCTTGACGCAGAACTAGTTACTAAAGATCAATTTCTTCAAGCACAAAAAAAAGCCCTACAAACCAAACAAAAAGTTGGAGATATTTTAGTTTCCGACGGAATAATAACTCAAGAAGAGCTAATTAAATTAGAGGCTTATATTTTAGGAATTCCTTTTGTTGATTTAGAAAAAGAGAACATTCCTCCTAAAGTTTTAATGATTATCCCCGAACCAATTGTCCGTTCTCATAATATTGTAGCTTTCAGAAAAACTGGAAATAATCTAGAGGTAGCTATGCTAGATCCGGAAGACTTAAGAACAATCGGTTTTATTAAAAAAACTACTAATTTTAAAATCTTACCCAGGCTAACTTCTCCGAAGTCGATAAAGAATGCTTTGCGTCAATATCAAAAAACTTTAAAAGCTGAGTTTGGAGACATTATTCAAAAAGAAAGTGGGCAAATAAAATCAATTCGAGAGGAAGAAGGAGGAGGAGAAGAAGAAAAGATTAAGCTACGAAAAATGGCCGAAGAGTTGCCGATAATAAAAATCGTTGACACTCTTTTGAAACACGCTGTACTACAAAGAGCTTCTGATATTCATATTGAACCAACCGAAAAAGAGGTTTTAGTAAGATACAGAATTGATGGAATCTTAAGAGACGCCATGACTCTTCCTAAGATAGCTGCCTCAGGTATTGTTGCTAGAATAAAAGTTCTCTCTAATTTAAAACTAGACGAACATAGACTTCCTCAAGACGGCCGTTTTAAAATAGAGACAGAAGACTATAGATTTTCCATCCGAGTTTCAGTTTTACCAATTTTCGACGGAGAAAAAATCGTGATGCGTCTTCTCCCCGAAACTAGCCGAGCTTTAAGTTTAGAACAACTAGGGTTAAGAGGAAAAAGCTTAGAAAACG
>JAUVBU010000031.1 GCA_030591065.1 bacterium
ATTGTAGCTATTAATAAAGTGGATAGACCAGAGACTGATCCAGAAAACGTCAAAAGACAATTACAACAAGAAGGGATTATAACCGAATCTTTAGGAGGAGAAATACCGTCAATTAAAATTTCGGCAAAAACAGGAAAAGGAGTAGATGAGCTTTTAGAAATAATATTACTTGTAGCAGAAATGGAAAAATTTAAAGCTGATATATCTGAACCTGCCTCTGGAGTAATTATTGAATCTTATGTAGATGAAAAAAGAGGACCGACAGCCACAATTATCTTAAATCAAGGAGTATTAAAGGTTGGAGACGTTATTGCTACCTGTTCTGCTTTAGGAAAAATTAAAATACTAGAAGACTTTAACGGAAAAATGATGGAGAAAGCTCTACCCTCTGACCCTGCAGTTATTTTAGGCTTAGAAAATGTTCCCAGGGTAGGAGAGAAATTAAGTGTTTTTTCTACTATAGAAGAGGCAAGGCTTTTTATTCAATCTTCTCAAAAAGAAGAATGTGAAAAAAAAGTCTTTGAATTAAAGCCTGGGCAAAAAGTTTTAAACTTAATTTTAAAAACAGATGTTGTTGGTTCCCTTGAAGCTATTGAAAAAGTTTTATCAAAGCTACCTCAAGAAAAAATTGCTTTAAAAATTCTAAAAGCAGAAGTTGGAAACATTAATGAAAGCGACGTTAAATTAGCTAAAAATTTCCGGTCTCTTATCTTAGGTTTTAGAACAAGCATTAATCCCGCCGCTAAAATCTTGTTACAAAAAAAGGAAAATAAGGTTTTAGCAACAACCTTTGAAATCATTTATGATTTGGTTGAGAGTGTAAGAAAATTTATGGCTGGAATGCTTAAGTCCGAAATAGTTAGAATAGATCTCGGAAAAATAAAAGTTCTAGTAACTTTTTGGAGTAAGAAGAATCGTCAAATAATAGGAGGTAGAATTTTTGAAGGAAAAGTAGAAAAGAATTCAAAGATAGAGGCCTGTAGAGATGATGAGCCGTTTGATGAAGGAAAAATGATTAGCCTCCAAAGAAATAAAAAAGATATTGAAAAAGCTCTAAAGGGAGATGAGGTTGGAATCCTATACGAAGGTTCTAAAAAAATAGAAAAGGGAGATATTTTAATAATATTTAAGAAAGAAAAACAAAAAGTCGAATTGGAATAGGTTAGTAAGCCAAAAATATATTTTCATGTCAGATCGAATTAAGAAGGTTAATCAACTATTAAAGCGCGAAGTGTCTCAATTAATTTTAAGAGAAATTGAAAGTAACGATGGAAGCTTAACAACTATTACCCGAGCAGACACTAGTCCCAACCTAAGAAATAGTAAAATTTTTGTTAGTGTAATACCGGAAGAAAAACAAACTAGTACAGTCAAGTTTTTAAATAGAAATATTTATAAATTACAACAAAAAATTAACAAAAGACTACACATGCGGCCTGTCCCAAAATTAAAATTTGTAGAAGATAATAAAATACTAGAAGAAGAAAGAATCGATAGGCTTTTTGAAAAGTTGAAAAACGAAAAGAACTAATATAATATTGTAATTAATAAACATCAGTCTCGGCCAGGTAGCCAAGTAGCTAAGGCAGCAGTCTGCAAAACTGTTATACGTGGGTGCAAATCCCACCCTGGCCTCAAAATTAGAAAGAAAAATCGTGTTTTTGCCGCGGTGGCGGAATGGCTTACGCGATAGACTTAAAATCTATTAGGATTACTCCTGTGTGGGTTCGAGTCCCACCCGCGGCACCAATGTTAAACTTTCGTGTTTTTTTCTAACCAGTTCGATAGTGCCTTGTTTTACAAGCTATATCGAATGATTTTATGAGAAAAATGCAGGACCAGCTAAACACTCAGTCTAAAAATTCTTTGATAGTAATTTTTTCGAAAATTTACTATTTTTGTTGTTTTAATAAAATTAAAAAATAGCTTCCTTGAACTTGATTTTCACTATTATTTTTTTATGAAGAAAAATTTTTGCGAGGATTGCGAAAAACCATCTATTTACCATCTTCAAACCTGGATAGATGAATTATTAAGTCAGTTTTTACCACCAATCTCTTTGCCCAAAAAGTTTAGTTTCTTTTTTTCTCTTTTTCTGGAAAAGTTTCTCACTTCTTTAAAGTTGTTTTCATTGACAGGTAATTTTACTTCTTCCGATATTCCACTACGAAGTGCTTGTTTTATAAAAGAAGCGAAAAAAAGAGGGTTGAAATTCAAAGTTCTTTCTGGGCCATTTGGCTATACAAACTTTTTTCAAGCAGAAATAAATAAAAAGATTTTTCGATTCGAAGGGTTGCCAATCGCAAGCTTTGCCAATAAGCGCAAAGCTCATCTTGTTGATAATAAAGAATGGGTAAAACGCTATCTTCAAAAAGGAGACTTTCCTATTGCAAACGGAAAAGCTTTTTGGTTCTGGCAAAAAAAACAAGCAACTATATTTGGAATAAACAAACTCGGTTTTCCTTTGGTAGTTAAACCTCGTGGAGGGTCTGTTAGTAGACACGTAACTACAAACATTCAAAATCCTCAGCAACTTAAAAAAGCAATCAACAAGGCCTTAGTTTATTCGCCAGTCTTTATTGTAGAAAGCTTTATTTCTGATACGTTTGTTCATAGAGCAACAGTTATTGATTTTGATTTTATTGCTTGTGTTAAGCAGATACCAGCAAATGTTGTTGGCAACGGCATCTCAACTATTCAGGAACTTATTAATAAAAAAAATAGTAATCCTCTTCGAGGAAAACTTCGCCGAAAAGAAAACATTCTTTATCAAATAGTTAAGAACGAAACGACAAAAAAACTATTAATAGAAAGAGGGTATAATTCCATTTCAATTCCCCAGAAAGATGAAGTTGTTTGGCTACAAAAAGATTCTTTTTTAAAGCTTGGTGGAGACTTAATAGAGATAACACCCCAAGTTCATCCAGACAATCTCCAGCTTTTTCGAAATGTTGCGAAGTTTTTTGACATTAGAGTAGTTGGTATGGATTTTTTATGTAAAGATATTTCTATTTCCTGGAAAAACCAACAAAGTGCCATTTTAGAACTAAACAGTGTGCCTTGTATTGAATTACATCACTTTCCCTCAAAAGGTAAGCCACAAAACGTAGCGAAAGCACTGGTTGATTTGTTTTTTAAATACTACTTATGAATATATTACTTTATAATATCTTTTTGATTTTATTATTCTTATTTTTTAATATTTTTGTTGTATTGTTCCTTGTTTTTGCATTAGATTCGTTACGAGGGCATGATTTACCTACAAGCAAAAGAGCAATTAAAGCTCTTGCTAATATTATACTTAAATATAAACCCAAGGCAGATAAATTTTACGATTTAGGCTGCGGGCAAGGCAATATTGTTATAGCCATTAAAAAAGAATTACCCTTTCTTGCAGTATGCGGTATAGATAATAATGCAATAAGGGTTTTCTTCTCAAAGATAAGAGCTAGAATCCTAAAAAGAAAAATTCTTTTCAAAAAACAAAACATTTTTCAAGTAAACTTAAGTGCTGCTGACATTGTTTATACTTATCTCTGGTACGACTTAATGCCGCCACTTGAAAAAAAACTACAAAAAGAATTAAAGCCTGGATCAATTGTAATAACCAACACTTCAAACTTCCCAACATGGAAACCAGAAAAAACATATATTACTTGTCCAAAGAATCCCGATTTCGAAAAATTGTTTGTTTATATTAAAAAATAATAAATTTTTATATAAGAGTAAATTAAAAAACCATCCCTAGGGATGGTTTTACTTTTACATAATGAATTTTCCTTACCTCCCCAAGACTTCTACGTAAGTTAGTTGCGCTCCAAATCCTAGGGCGTCTGAATACTCTTGAAACCAAATATCGAAATGGTAATCTCCTTTTCTGGAGTGCATTCTATCTTCAACAGTAAAAACTTTTTCTCCATATATTTCTGGCATTCTAATCTCTGTACCAAAAGACAATAGATTATTAGCTACAATTCCGTCACGTACAAACGTTCCGTTAGCAGTAATATTAGGAGTATCATCGGTTTGCTCTGGTGTACTAGAATAAGCTGTGACTACTACTGGTAGCTTTCTTATTACTTTCAAAGGAGGGTTAGCTGGATTAGCAAGGGAAGATAAGGTATTTCCCTGGAAAACAATAATTCCAGAAACGTTATCTGAATCTTGACTTTTACTATCTTCTTCCAACCCAAAAAACGAATAAGTTTTAGCTAAAGATGTAAAAAATATAGCAAAACTTAAAAAGGTTAGTATATAAAATTCTATGTATTTATTCTTGTTCATAATCATCAAATAAAAAATCTTTTCTCAAAGATTCCAGTATAATACCCTGCTCAAGAATAGATGTCAAGGCTCAAAATCTACCCCTTAAGGTAGATTCTTTTCTAATAAAATTAACTATTTTATATCTTGAAAACTAAGAGAGCGAGTGAAGGGAATCGAACCCTCATCTTAACCTTGGCAAGGTTGTGTACTAACCATTATACTACACCCGCTTAAATAAAATAAACTAATTACCAATCCTATATTTTCAAGTGCCGCGGAGTGGAATCGGACCACCCACCCTTTCTTTTTCAGAGAAATGCTCTACCACTGAGCTACCGCGGCTTAATTTTAAAATTATCAAAAACTCTTTTGGTGGACCCAGTGGGATTCGAACCCACCACCTTCGGTATGCCATACCGACACTCTAACCAAATGAGCTATGGGCCCAGTAGTTTTTACGGTATAAAAGAATTAAATTTGGAATAACATTATAGAATTTACGGAGATCTGTCTAAATGTGTCCCCGGGAGGAATCGAACCTCCATTTGTGACTTAGGAGGTCGCCGTTCTATCCATTGAACTACGGGGACAATCCTTAAAATAAATCATTTTATACTTAAAGCTCACAAATATAATAGCAAATTTGTTTCTTGTTGACAATAATCTTTCGTGATATAATTTTCATATGTTAGAAAAATCACCAATCGTCAAAATAGCTAAAAATATTTGTCCGGCAGTAATAACTATCGTTATTTC
>JAUVBU010000022.1 GCA_030591065.1 bacterium
TTGCCGAAATTTTAATTGACGGTATTTCTCCTCCTAAAGATTCGGTTATAATCCCTTCTTGTTGTAATTGTCTTTTGACGTTTTCTGGATCAGTCTCTGGTCTATCCACTTTATTAATAGCTACAATCAAAGGAATCTTACACTCTTTTATGTTAACAATAACTTCTTTTGTTTGTTTTTCTACTCCCTTACAGCTATCTACGACTAAAATAGCAATATCAGCTGTTTTTGCTCCCCTTGATCTCATTTGAGAAAAAGCCTCATGTCCAGGAGTATCAATAAAGGTAATTTTTTTATCTTCTTTTGTGATTTGATAAGCTCCAATATGTTGGGTAATACCACCAGATTCCTTTAAGACAACTTGCGTTTTTCTGATTTGGTCAAGTAGGGTTGTTTTTCCACTATCAATATGGCCCAAAATAACTACGACAGGAGGTCTTTCTTTTAAGTTTTTATTGTTTTTGGTCATTGTTTGTATTTTAGTAAAAGAATTAAAAATTTAGAGTTTATTTTTTGCTTTAATAATTGCCCTTTCTTCTTCTTTAGATAATGTATATGTAGATAAGCTGTTTTTTATTGGTTTTGCAAAAACTCTATTTCCCTCTCTTCCATATAGACTACTAATTGTTACGCCATTATTTCTAGCATCTAAAAGAGCGATAGAAAAGCTTTGATTTCCTCCAGTTTCTTTAAAAGGATTAAACCTAACGATACCTACTTTCTGAACAGAAAAAGTATTTTCCTTTTTGATTTTTTCTAACTCTTGAGAGATATTAGTAAGGTCTTCCTTTAATTCTTTAAATTGAGAGAGTATTTCTTTAAGATTTTTGGGTTCTTTTTCTTTTTTTAAAAAATTAAACATAAGTATTATTTTGTCTTATTATGGGCAACTTATTTCTTGATTAAAGATTATA
This sequence comes from bacterium, assembly GCA_030591065.1. GTDB lineage: Bacteria > Patescibacteriota > Minisyncoccia > Minisyncoccales > JANBVM01 > JAUVBU01. The sequence goes on from JAUVBU010000022.1 coordinate 915, forward strand.
GTTCAATATGGCGGAGGGGGTGAGATTCGAACTCACGGTAGCTGTTTGCTACAATGGTTTTCGAAACCATCCCTTTTAACCACTCAGGCACCCCTCCTTTTTTATGGAGACTTCCTCTTATAACTGACCTTATTTCTTTTTTTCAAAAAATAAATGAGTAAACTTTTTAAATCTATCATAAAATTTATATAAAATCAATCTGAGTTTTAATTATAAAAAGAAAAATAAGTTTATGAAAACCATGAATAATGCTATACTTTTTAAAATAAACTATGGAAAAGAAAAAAATAATTGTTATAGGGGTTGGTGGAAGAACAGGAACAATGTTTGCTTTTGAAATGGCTAAAGCCGCTAATATTTTAGGAGTGGCGAGAGAAAACGAAATAAAGAAAGTCAACGAAAAAAAACTTTGTATTGATAAGGGAGGGGGTTTAAAAACATTTAATGGAAGGGTAATTAAAGACACAGATTTTTCTCAAAAGAATAACCCAGAAATTATTTTTTTAGCAACCAAAAACCCAGTTTCTATTCCCTTGGATTATTACTTTCGAAAATGTTCAAAAAAACCTATTTTTGTTATTTCTCAAAACGGAATTGACGCTGCCAGAGAGGCAGAAGAAACTCTTCAAAAAATTACGGACCCCGAAAAAATCAAGTTAGTGAGAATGGTTCTTTTTAATGCTATAGATAAAAGAACAATAGAGGGAAAGGATTGTTTTAAATATTCTACACCTATCAGGGTTGCTGTTTCCGGGATTTCTAATGACGAGGACGCTAAAGAGGTTGTAGAAATATTAAAAAAAGCAGAATTTAAGGTTAATGAATTTACTCAAAAAGATATAAGAAATTTAGAATATTCTAAATTGTTTCTTAATTTAATAGGTATGGCTTCTGCGTCTAGGGGGCTATCTATTAAAGAAGGGTTTAAAGATAAAGAGGTTTTTAAAGAGGAAATTAACGTATTAAAAGAATATATTAAGTCTGTAGGGGCGACTGGAGGAAAGTTTTTGAACTTTTTTCCGTATTATCCAGTTGGAGTTCTATCTTTAATTCCCTATCTACCAATATTTATTTTAGTTTTTTGTCGTAACGTTTTAGCTCAAGCTATTACTAAGGGGAGAGCAAAAAAACAGAAAGACTTAGACGAGGTTGATTATTATAACGGAGCAGTTATTAAGCTTGGTAAAAGAGGAGGAATAAATACTCCAGTTAATAATCGGATATATAGTAGAATAAAAAAATAAAAAAAAGAGGAGAGGTCCTCTTTTTTGCTTTGTGGGCGATACAGGATTTGAACCTGTGACCTTTCGCGTGTAGGGCGAACGCTCTGCCAACTGAGCTAATCGCCCAGATAAATTTTACTTTTAAGTGCGGACGGTGGGACTTGAACCCACACGAGGATAAACCCCATAGGTCCTCAACCTATTGCGTATACCAATTCCGCCACGTCCGCTTTTTCTATTCCTTTGTTTCTTTTTTAACTTCTTTCTTTTTTTGTGGCTCTTCCTTTTCTATCTTTTTAGGGGTTTTCTCTTCCACCTCTTTTTTAACAATCTCCTCTTTTTGAGGTTTTTCTTTTTTTATTTCTCTTCTTTTTAATCTTCCTCTCTTTCCTTTTGCCGTTCTTAAATAATAAAGCTTTGCTCTTCTTACTTTACTTCTTCTTAATATCTCTATTTTTTTAATCGTAGGAAGGTGAAGTGGAAATATTTTTTCTACTCCAATACCGTCAACTACTTTTCTAACTGTAATTGTTGATCCTATTTCCTTTCCGTGTTTTCTAGCTAAAACTACTCCTTCAAAGGCCTGAACCCTTTCTTTTTTACCGCTCTTACTCTTAGATTTGTCATCTTCATTTTTTTTAGCAATTATTGTAAAAATCTTTACCGTGTCTCCTGGGCGAATATTGGGAACATCTTTTTTTAAAAATGGATTTATAATGGTTTCTATTTTTTTCATACTTCGTTTGATTTGTAAGTCTTGTTTGACCAGATAGATAAGAATGCTTTAAGATTTAAAACCTTTTTACCACACAAACTACTAGTGAGACAAGAGAATTATTTTTGCTTCGTCAGTAGCAATATTTTTCTTTTTAATTAATAATTTTTTTATTGGTTCTAATGATTTGATTCCAAAAGCTTTTAAGAAATCATCTGACGTATCTAATTTAACTTTTAACTTAGGAAGAGCGTAGTGCATCGGAACAATAATTTTTGGTTCTATCTGAGACAATATTTTTGCACTTTCTTTTGCAGAAATTGTGACGTTTCCGCCAACAGGAATTAGTAATACATCAACAGATCCTATTGTATCTACCTGGTCTTCGGTTAATTCTTTTTGTCCTAAATCGCCTAGGTGGCAAATTTTAAGATCTTCGCTTTCAATAGTATATATGGTATTTTTGCCTCGATCTTTCCCTTGAGAATTATCGTGAAAACTAGGGATTCCTCTAATAAAAACATCTTTTATTTCGTATTCTCCTGGACTGTCGACTAAAAATGGATTTCCCAGAACAACTTTAACATTATTATGGTCTTTGTGTTGATGGGTAACTAAGAGAATATCTGCTTCTAACTTAGGTAGTCTTAATCCATTGTCCTTACTGAATGGATCAATAACAATATTAACAGAATTATTATCTTGAGAGTTTGTTTTTATTTGGAATAAAGATTGTCCATGCCAAGTAATTTGCATATTTTAGCCTATTTTTAGCTTAAAATTTATTACAATATTAAAGTATATTCTATTCCTATCATAAATTTTCTTTTAATTCAATCCTTTTTTATTTTAACGAAAAAAGAAAAAGACGAAAAGGAGAAAAAACAAGAAAGTAAGGAGCTTTTTAGGTATAGGGGTTGAAAATTTAAACAAAACATTGTAAGATGGATTACATTAAATAAATATTAATGCAATACACATAAATGAAAGACTTATTAGAAAAAAATCAATTCTCAAAAATAGCAAAAATAGGAGAGATTATTGAGGGAAAGGTAGTCGGGAAAGGAAAATCTTCGATTTTTTTAGACTTGGGTCCGATTGGAACAGGGATTATTTACGGAAGAGAATTTCGTGAAGCTAAAGAACATTTAAAAAAGCTGAAAACTGGCGATAAAGTTTTTAGTAAAATACTTGATTTTGATGTTGAGGGCGGATATATTGATCTTTCTGCTAGTGGAGCTTTGAAAAAAAGATCTTTCGATACCCTTAAAGAAACAAAGGAAACTGGAGAATTAATTAAGGTTAAAATATTGGGAGCAAATAGGGGTGGGTTAACAGCAGATCTTTTTGGAGTTGCTGCTTTTTTACCAGTTTCTCAATTATCAAGAGAGCATTATCCTAAAGTAAAAGGTGGAGATAAGTTAAAAATACTAAAAGAACTTCAATCATTTATAGGTCAGGAGATTGAAGTTAAAATTCTTGATCTTTTTCCCGATAAAGGGCAGATTATCTTGTCAGAAAAAGCAAAAGATTTAGAAAAAATGAAGGATATTTTAGATAAATATAATGTGGGAGATGTTGTTGATGGTGAAATTACTGGGATAACTAACTTTGGAGCTTTCGTTAAATTTCCAGTCTCTCTCTCCTCAAAAGACCCTGATAAAGAGACTATGGAAGAGCTAGAAGGATTAATTCATATTTCTGAATTAGATTGGAAGATTATTGCAGATCCAGCTGAAATTGTAAAAGCTGGCGACAAGGTAAAAGCAAAAATTGTGGATATTTCTAATGGTAAAATATCGTTATCCCTAAAGGCTTTAAAGGAAGACCCCTGGAACGGTGTTAATGAAAAATACAAGGAAGGAAAAGTTGTTTCCGGAAAAATAACTAAACTTAACCCTTTTGGGTCGTTTGTTCAAATTACAAAAGAAATTCAAGCGCTTTGCCATATCTCTGAATTTGAAGACAAAAAAATGGAAGAAGTTTTAGAAATAGGCGAAGAGTATCAATTCAAGATTTTATCTGTTGACGAGAAAAAACACAGAATGAATTTGAAGTTGGTTCAAGAAAAAAAATAGTAAAAAATAAACTTTTAAAAAATAATTTTCCAATAATTTGTTGAAATTATTTTTATTCTAAACAATGAAGGCTTTGTTTAAAAACTTTATTGCAATTTTGCTGATATTTTTAACTATATCAGCTCTTTTTAGTTTATTTCTTAATCCATCCGAAGAAATAAAAGAGCTTTCGATTACTCAATTAGCAGAAGATATTAATCAAGAGAAAATTGAAGAGATAGCTGTTTCAGAGAACAATCTAGAGATAGTATATAAGGATGGATCAAAAGCTAAATCTCAAAAAGAAGTAGAGTCTACCCTATCTGAGTCTTTAGCAAATTACGGAGTAGAAAAGGAAAGCTTATCTAAGATAGAAGTGGAAATAATAGATGTTAGCGGAGACTGGATATGGTTGGGTCCAATTATTTTTTCCGTTCTCCCCCTTTTAGCTATGGGACTCTTTCTATGGTTTATTTTAAAACAATCTAAGGTTGGAAAGATGCAAGCCTTTGATTTTACTAAAACCAAGGCAAGATTGTTTGGTGCGGGAGGACTTCCTAAAGAAAAAATTACCTTTGAAGACGTAGCTGGTCAAAAAGAAGCGAAAGAAGAATTAAAAGAAGTCGTAGATTTTTTAAAAAACCCTAAGAAATATCTAAAAATGGGAGCTAGGATTCCAAGGGGAGTGTTGCTTTTAGGGCCCTCTGGTGTTGGAAAAACATTATTAGCCAAAGCTGTAGCTGGAGAAGCTGACGTTCCATTTTTTTCTATCTCTGGTTCAGAGTTTGTAGAAATGTTTGTTGGTGTTGGTGCGGGAAGAGTAAGAAGCTTATTTACTACTGCAAAGAAAGCAGGAACATCAATTATTTTTATTGACGAACTAGACGCTGTAGGTAGAATGAGGGGGGCTGGAATTGGAGGAGGTCATGACGAAAGAGAGCAAACCCTAAATCAGTTGTTAGTAGAAATGGATGGTTTTGAGGGGAACGATACAAGAATAGTTTTAGCTGCAACAAACAGGCCCGATATTTTAGATAAGGCACTTTTAAGACCAGGAAGGTTTGATCGAAGGGTAGTATTAAACTTACCAGACATTAATGATAGAGAAGATGTTTTAAAAATTCATTGTAGAAAAAAACCATTAGCTTTAGATATAAGACTAAGAGAAACAGCAGAAAGAACTCCCGGATTTTCTGGAGCTGACTTAGCTAACGTTGTTAATGAGGCTGCAATTTTAGCAGCTAGAAAAAACAGGTCTAAGATTTTCCAAGAAGACTTTTTAAACTCTATTGATAAGGTTTTACTCGGACCAGAAAGAAAAAGTCATATTTTATCAAAGAAAGAAAAAAGAATAGCAGCTTTTCATGAAGCTGGGCATGCTTTAGTTTCTACAACTCTTTTAGAGTCAGAGCCGATAAGAAAGGTTTCTATTATTGCTAGGGGTTTTGCAGCAGGATATACTTTAAAAGTTCCAAGGGAAGAGAAAAAAATGGCAACAAAAACAGAGTTTTTAGCTAAAATGGCTGTTTTACTTGGAGGATATTGTGCTGAAAAATTAAAATTTGGAGAAATAACAACAGGAGCCTCTGATGATTTAAATAGGGCGTCAGACTTAGCCAGAAGGCTAGTAAAAGAATTTGGGATGTCTAGCTTTGGGCCGATTTCTTTTGGAGAAAGAGAGGGTATGGTTTTCTTAGGAAAAGGAATTTCCGAGCATCGTAACTATTCTGAAAAAACTGCATTTTTAATCGATAAAGAGGTGGCAAAATTTATTAATCTGGCTGAGAAGCAAGCTAAAAAAGTTTTGATTAAGAAGAAAAAATTGTTAGAAAAAATTGCTAATGCTTTGATTGAAAAAGAAATCTTAGAAAGAGAGGCATTCGAAGAATTAGTTGGTATTAAAAAGGAAGATAAAAAACAAAAGGACTTAAAGATTAAAAAAGAAAAAGTGATTAAGGTAAAGGTTGAAAGCCTATAAGAAGACCCCTCAACAGATTAAAGTCGGGCGTGTAGCTCAGGGGTTAGAGCACGTCTCTTATAAAGACGGGGTCCGTGGTTCGATTCCACGCACGCCCACCAGAGTTAAAAAAAGACAGAAAGAATTTAAAATTCTCGAATCTTAAAAATAATTTATAAAAAGATTTACTTATGGGCGATTAGCTCAGCTGGCAGAGCGTTCGCTTGACGTGCGAAAGGTCACAGGTTCAAGTCCTGTATCGCCCACAGAGAGATGGAAGAACAAAAATTAAAAATTATTTACCAGGACGAAAATTTACTGGTAATAGATAAATTACCAGGACTCGTTGTTTTTTCAGAAAAACCAATTGAAGAAAAAACAATAATTGATTTATTACTAAATCAATTTCCTTATTTAAAAACGGTTGGACAGTCTCCCAGATACGGAATTGTTCATAGATTAGACAAAGAAACTTCCGGGATTTTATTGGTAGCCAAGAATGAAAAGTGTTTAGCTTTTTTACAGAAACAGTTTAAGGACAGAGAGGTTGTTAAAAAGTATACTGCTTTGAGTGGTGGAAATTTTCAAAGGAAACAAGGAACAATAGAAACTCTTATTGGTCGTTCATCTAAAAACCGATTAATGCAAGGAGTTTATTTTCCTCATCAACCCAAGTCTGAAGGAAAAAGAGTTGCTATTACGGAATATAAAGTTTTATCAAAATTTTTCAGTATTGAGAAAGGAGGGAAAGAAAGGTATTATACATTAACTGAGGTTTTAATAAAAACTGGCCGAAAACATCAAATAAGGGTTCACTTTCGTCATCTAGGATATCCTATAGCTGGAGATAAGCTTTACGCTTTTAAAAACCAAGCGTGCCCAGAAGGACTTAAAAGACAGTTCTTACATTCTGGTTTTTTAAAAATAAAACTTCTAAGTGGTGAGGATCAAGAATTTAATTCTACTTTACCCGAAGACTTAGATAATGTTCTAAAAAAATTAAATGAAGAAATTTCTTAGTAAGCTTCAAAA
>JAUVBU010000030.1 GCA_030591065.1 bacterium
TTTATTCATCCTACTGTTTTAACAAAAGATGGTAGAAGAATGTCTAAATCTTTAGGGACTGGTATTGACCCCATGATTTTAATTGAAAAGTATAGTGCCGATGCTGTTAGATTTGGTTTAGCTTGGCAACTTACTGGAGGACAAGATATTAGATTTAATGAAGATAGTATTATTATGGGTAAAAAGTTTTGTAACAAGATTTGGAATGCTTCAAAGTTTGTTATGTTTCAACTTTCCGATGATAAAATAGATTCTTTAGAAAAAATCCAAGAATCAAAACTTACCGAAAATGACAAAAAGATATTAGATAGATTAGAAAAAACAACAAAAACTATTACCGAGAACCTAGAAACTTTTTCTTTTGGGCAAGCGGCTCAAACTGGATACGATTTTTTCTGGCATGATTTTTGCGATAAATATATAGAAGAAGCAAAAACTCAAATTAAAAACTCTCAGTCTGAGACCGAGAGAAAGAACACTAAAGCAGTTTTATTTCATATACTATTATCTTCCCTGAAACTTTTACATCCTTTTATTCCGTTTGTAACAGAAGAAATTTATCAGAGCTTACCATTTAATAAAAAGAAATGCTTAATGGTAGAGGATTGGCCTAATTAATAATATCTTACCAAGAGAGTTAAGCTCTAATTTACTTTAAACGTTAAGAGGTTAACCTTATAATTTTAATTTAAAGAACTCAAACTTTCATATTTTAGGAAACCTTCCGAGGCTTACGAGGTTGTTTTCTTTAGCTTAAACTAAAAAAAAGACACAATGATTTTTTCATTAAGGTCAAACTTTCCTTTACTTGTCCCTCTTTTTTCTTTGATAACTTTTTTATTATTGATTATTCTCCTTTTTTTAAATAGAAAATATTTCGGAAAATATTTGAGAAAAATTAAAAAGAAGACGTGGGTAATACTTGTTTTAATTTTTATTTTAGGTTTGGCTTTACGATTATTCTTACCACTACATTATCACAAACAAGGGAATGACGAGTTTGAATATATGGAAGCGGCTAAGAGCTTAACGGTGGACTTTCGAGAAGGAAATTATTTAAGATCGATAGGTTGGCCGCTTATCATAGCTATATTTTTTAGTTTATTTGGTGTTAATAACTGGGTTGCCATTTATCTCTCTCTATTCTTAGGATCCTTAACGATTTTTAATATATTTTTTTTATCATTAGTACTTTTGAAAAATAAAAAGATTGCTCTTTGGTCTGCCTTTCTATTTTCCTTACTCCCTCTTCATATTGCGTGGTCAGGGTCTGCAGAAACAAACGTTCCCTCCTTATTCTTTATTACTCTTACTTTGTTCTTTTATATTTTTTACACAAAAGAAAAAAAGTATAGCCTTTTATGGTTATCAATTATTAGTTTAGCTTTTACTGTTCAGGTAAGGCCTGAAAACTATATCCTTCCAATTCTTTTTGTGTTCTACTTTTTTATATATGAATATAAAGGAAAAGAAAGTTTTAAAAAAATAAACTTTAATTTTCTATGGCCTTGGGTAACCCTAACATTCCTTTCTTTTTTTAATTTTATCCAGGTTTGGCAATTTCAATTTGGAAAAAATTGGATAATATCAGACTCAGGAGGAAGAGAAATAGGAGAAAATTGGGGACTTTCAAACCTTATAAACAATTCTTATTCTTATGCAATAGATATATTTAACGAAACTTATCAGCCCATTGTTTATTCTATACTTTTAGGTATAGGTGTATTTTATTTATGGAAAAGAGAAAGAAAAGCTTCTTTACTACTTACGTCTTATTTTTTAATTTTTTATCTTTCTTATTTTTTTTCTTGGTTACAGTCTTTAGGCGGTAGATCAAGGATTTTTATGAGTTTTTATCCGGTCACAGTAATTTTTGCAGGCGCAGGAGCTTATTTTCTTTTTCAAAGAAAATTTTCTTTTTATAAAAGAAAGATAAACAAAAAAGCAATTATAGTAAGTTTTATTTCTGTTATTTTTTTGTCGTTTTCTCCGTATTTTTTAAGGCTTATAAAGGAAAAGGCAAATCCTGAAAGTTTTACCACGCTTCTTCTTTTAGAAACCATGGTTCCAGAGCTTATAAAAAAAGATATTCCAAAACAGCGTTCCATTATTCTTCAATGGCCTCAGGTGTTAAAAGCAACTACGGATTTTTCTCTACTTTCAACCGACAAAGCTTTAAGAGACAATAAATACCTAAATAATCTTTTGGAAGAAAATCAGTGTGTGTTATTTTACGAAGATATTACTTGTTATTGGGATAAATTTCATACTATTAGTAAATGCATAGAAATGAAAAAAAAATATAACCTTATTCCTTTTACAAAATATTTTAAAAAAGCTGATGATGGTTTAGTGGAATACATTTTTTATTTAGTTAGAAAAAAATAATATTAATTACGAAAAAACTTAACAATAGAAAATTAGTTACACTTTAATCTGTCTATTTTTCTAAAACTATTCTAAGTGAATCCTTTTTCCAAAGTCCTTCACTTCTTTTCTTAAAAGAGGTTCTTTTTTTAGATTAGGGTCATTCTTTAAAATTTCTTTAGCGCAAGCTCTAGTTTTTTCTACCAAGGCAGTGTCTCCCAAAGAAGACATGGCCAAATCCGGTATTCCCCATTGCCTAACTCCAAAAACTTCTCCCGGACCCCTAATTTCTAAATCTTTTTCTGCTAATTCAAATCCCGTTTCGGAACTTAAGAGAGCTTTAAGTCTCTTTTTTGTTTTAGGAGACCAATGGTCAACAAAAAGAAAACAAAAAGATTGAGCGTGGCTTCTACCAACCCTTCCTCTAAATTGATGTAATTGAGAAAGTCCGAACCGATCAGACCCCTCTATAATCATTATCGTTGCGTCGGGGATATCTATTCCTACTTCTACTACAGAGGTAGAAACTAAAATATCTATTTTCTTATTCTTTAATTTTTTCATTATTTCTTCTTTTTCTTTTGATTTCATCTTTCCGTGAAGCATAGACACTTTTAGTTTCGGAAAAATCTTTTTGGATAATTTTTCATATTCTTTTTTAACAGCTTTAACATCTGACCAAGCCTGACTTGTTTCTTTATCTTCTATTCTAGGGCAAATAACAAAAACTTGCTTACCTTTTTTAACTTCCTTTCTAATAAAAGTATAAACAACCTTTCTTTTTTTGGGTGGAATTAATTCGGTAATGACTTTTTTTCTTCCTTTTGGCATTTGATCAAGAATAGATAAGTCTAGGTCTCCATAAAGAGTTAAAGCTAATGTTCTAGGAATGGGGGTTGCGGTCATCGAAAGAAGGTGAGGAACAAGCTTTGTTTCTTTTCCATATTCTCGGCAAAGACGGGCCCTTTGTTCTATTCCGAAGCGATGTTGCTCGTCTACAATTACTAGAGCTAATTTTTTGAATTTTACTTCTTTTTGAATTAAGGCGTGAGTGCCAACTACAATATCTATTTTTCCTTGTTTTACTTTTTCTAGAAATTCTTTTTTAGAAGTTTTTCTTTTTATTCTTACTTCGTGTCCAGTTAGAAGTCCAATTTTTAACTTAAAGTCTTTTAAGGTTTCTTTCAGGGTATTAAAATGTTGTTTTGCCAGAATTTCAGTTGGAGCCATAAAAGCTGTTTGAAAGCCGGCTTTAGCTGCACCTAAAGAAGCTATAATAGCAACTATTGTTTTTCCAGAACCAACATCTCCTTCTAGTAGTCTATTCATTGGCCTGGCCTTTTCGGTGTCTTTTAAAATTTGCCAAGAAGACTTTCTTTGAGCGTCGGTTAATTTAAAAGGTAGGGAGTCGACAAACTTTTTGATGATTTTGACATCAATAGGGATAGCTAAAGAGCCTTCTTTTTTTAATCTCATTTTTTCCCTGAGGACATTCAATTGAATTAAAAAAAGCTCTTGAAAAGAAAATCTTGTTCTAGCTTGTTTAGCTAATTTTTTTGATTCTGGAAAATGAATCTGCCAGATAGCTTCGTTTAAAATCAATAAGTCATTTTTCTCTCTAAGAGATTTTGGTAAAGGATCTTTTAGTGAATTTTTAAATTGATTTAAGATAGGCCTTAAAATATACCTTAACCATCTAGAAGAAAGCCCTTCTGTTTCAGGATAAACTGGGATAAGTCCACCAGTATGAATAAGGTTTTTTTTCTCAAGATTTGAAATCTTTTCGTAAATAGGGCTGGATAAATAAATTCCAGAATAACTTTTTTTACCCACAGCTACTTTTCCGGCTAAACAAACAAGACTTCCTTGTTTTAGTGTATCTGCTAAATATGGTTGGTTAAACCAAAGAACTTTAATTGATCCAGAATCGTCTTCTATAATAGCTTCTGTTATGGCCATTCTTCTCTTCCAGGTAATGGTGTTTTTAATTTCTAAGACTTTTCCTTGAATATAAATTGTATCTCCTTCTTTAGCGTTAGAAATTTTAGTTAAAGTTGAAAAATCCTCATAACGATGAGGAAAATGAAAAAGTAGGTCGCGAACAGTTTCAATGCCTAGTTTTTTTAGTTTTTTTTGGTATTGAGGTCCAATTCGCGAAAGTTCTTTAACTGGGGTAGATAGGTTCATAAGATAAAAAGGGAGTACTATTTTGTGTCCCCAGAAGGATTCGAACCTTCATCGGTGACTCCGCAAGCCACTACTCTATCCATTAAGCTATGGGGACTTTTGTTTCCTTAATTTATCATAAAAACTAGCCAAAATCAATTTCATTTAAAGTGTATTTTTTTGAAAAAGAAAATTTGAAAACATACAAGAAATGAGCTATTATGTCAAAGACAAATAAAATTATGGAGAGGTGGCTGAGTTGGCCGAAAGCGGCAGGTTGCTAACCTGTTATACGGGTTAAACTGTATCGTGGGTTCGAATCCCACCCTCTCCGCTAGAAAAAACTCGTTGAAGGTTTTAGTTTTAATAAAAATGGTGGGGTGCCTGAGCGGTTGAAAGGTCCAGTCTTGAAAACTGGTGTGGTCGAAAGGCCACCCTGGGTTCGAATCCCAGCCCCACCGCTAACAGAGAATTCATATCTTAAAGAAAGATATTTTTTGTTTAGTAATTAATCTGCTAATTTTTAATTTTACGTAAAACATTTTAATAAAAAATTTATAAATTATAATAAGTAAAAAGAATATGTATAAAAAAATAATCTTCATTTTATTAATATCAGTTTTAATATCAACAACAGTTTTAGCTTGGGAGGATTGTCCTAGTGGTGAAGTAATGTGTGAAGGTGAGTGTGGTTTATTTATCGACACAGACAACGATGGGATATGTGACCATTCGCAACCTGCCCCAGAAGAAAAAAGTGGCGGTTTAGCTCAAGCGGAAATAATAGAAGAAGAATTACACGACTTAATAAGTGGGCAAGAATTAAAAACAAAAACTGTAAGCGAGATTGCTGAAATTTATGAAATTAATAAAAATCAATACGCCGAAAAATTACATGAATATCTTGGGGTAAAAATAAACCCAGAAGATTCCTTTCAGCTTTTACATGATAACTATAGGTTAGAGCCAAGCGTGGCAAAGGATATAGCAGTAGCGATTAGTCTTGGGGGAGAAATAAATATACCAGAACCAACCCAAAAGCAAGGAGGAATGGTTTATCATTTTTTACCGATTTCTTTTCTTTTAACTTTACTGTATTTAACTAGCCATATTTTATCAAAGAAAAAAA
>JAUVBU010000017.1 GCA_030591065.1 bacterium
TTGTCAGCTTGTCGCCAAACTGTTTCTGATTGAGGCTCTACCCCTGCTACTCCATCGAAGACAACAACCCCTCCATCAAGAACACGTAATGATCTTTGAACTTCAGCGGTAAAGTCAATATGTCCCGGAGTATCAATAATATTTATTTGATATTCAGTTTCTCCTTTTTCTTTTAAGTCTTCAGGAAGCCAATAAGTAGTAATAGCAGCTGAAGCTATGGTAATTCCCCTTTCTCTTTCTTGATCCATCCAGTCAGTAGTAGTAGTTCCATCGTCAACACTTCCAATTTTATGGCTCTTTCCAGAATAAAATAAAATTCTTTCGGTAGTAGTGGTTTTTCCAGCATCAATATGAGCTATGATTCCAATATTTCGAAATTTTTCAAGTGGATATTTTCTTGGCATAAATTTAAAAGGCTAAATTTTTACATTTAACCAAAGCTTTTAATCTTTTTTTTAATAACTAGAACGAGAGAAAGCACGATTTGCTTCTGCCATTCTATGAGTGTCGTTCTTTCTTTTGATTGCGGGACCTATATTGTTTGCTGCATTCATTATTTCTTCAGCTAAACTTTCTTTCATTGATTTTCCTTTCTTTGCTCTAGCTGCCTTAAGAATCCAGCGCAAAGCTAAAGCTATCTTTCTATCTCCCCTTACTTCTCTTGGAATCTGATAGGTTGCCCCTCCAACTCTTTTTGCTTTTACTTCTAAAACTGGACTAGCATTTTTAATAGCTAAATCAAAAATTTCAACTGGTTCTTTTTTCATTTTTTCTTTTATAATATCAAAAGAACTATAAACAATCTTTCTGGCAATAGTTTTCTTTCCTTTTTTCATTACGTAGTTAATAAGTTTGGAAACCAAAACATTCTCGTAAACGAGATCTGGTGTAATTATTCTTTTTTTAATTTTTTTTCCGCGAGCCATTTTTTTTAAATCTTAAATTTTATTTTTTGGTTTTAGGTTTTTTAGTTCCGTAGTTTGATCTCTCTTGTTTTCTTCCCTCAACTCCACTCGCATCTAAAACTCCTCTTACTACCCTGTAGTTTACTCCAGGTAAATCTTTCATTTTTGCTCCCTTTACTAAAACAACTGAATGCTCTTGTAAATTATGTCCTTCTCCGGGAATAAAAGCAGTTACTTCTTGTCCGTTACTTAAGCGAACCCTAGTTACTTTTCTTAAACCAGAGTGAGGTTTTTTAGGAGTTGCTGTAAATACCTTAATACAAACTCCTCTTTTAAAAGGAGCTAAAAAATTTGTTTTTCTATCTTTTAAAACATTGAAGCCAAATTTAAAAACGGGAGATTTAAGGTTCTTCTTTTTTTTCCTTCTTCCTTTTTTAATTAATTGGTGAATAGTAGGCATAACGATAATTAACTTACTTAAAACTTGATTTTTTTATAATCTTAAATTGAAAATAAAAATAATTAATCGCTAACAAGCGACCATTAAATATTAATTAAGTCTATCTGTCCGCTTAAAATTTAGTATAGAGCTAATTTAACAAAAAAGAAAATAAAAGTCAATCTTTAATTTTCCTCACTATTAAGTATATTAATTTCTTATTAAAGAAACAATCATCCTGAAAAAAAATAATAAAGAGATTTTGCTCCGTAGTAAATAATTCCAGATCCAAAATAAATAAATAAAACAAGAAGGAGAAAACTATACTTTCTCAAAAAAACTTTAACGTCTCTTAGTTTTTCTGGCAATAAAGCAAAAAGGATGTGGTATCCATCTAATGGCGGAATAGGAAGCAAGTTAAATAGTCCCCATGCAAAATTATAAAGAATAATAATTACAAAAAGCCTTCCAATAGCTAGAGGTAATACTAAAAATCTAATAATTAAACTAAAAATGATTGCAATCAAAAAATTAACTAACGGTCCCGCAATTGAAACTTTTAAAGTTCCCCATTTTTGATCTCGAAAATTATACGGATTAATTGGAACAGGTTTTGTCCATCCAAAAATAGGCCCGGCTCCCCCGGTTATTAAAAATAAAAAGCCAGGAACAATAATAGATCCAAACATATCTAAGTGTGGTAATGGGTTTAAAGTTAATCTTCCAGCATCTCTTGCAGTAGGATCACCTAAATAAAAAGCTACACTACCATGAGCAATTTCGTGGATTATAATAGATAAAAGCAAAACAATTAAAGTAAAAATAGTAATAATAACATCCATAATTTTAATCAATAAAAACTTTTAAGCTAAAAATTTTTCTAATTTTAAAAGTATTAAATTATATCACAGCTTGCTAATTTCTGTAAAATTGCGTAAGATTATTTATCATGACAAAAGAATGTAAACTCTGTGGAAAAAAATCAGAGAATTTTACGAAACTAAATAAGTTTCGTGGAAAATATAATCCAAGTACAAAAAAAAGAAGGTACCCTAACGTCCAATGGGTAAAGGTTCCTTTAGATGTTACTAAGGAAAGTTTTAAAAAATTTGCCGGACAAAGACTAAAAGCTTGTACTAAATGCATTAAAACGTTAAGTAAGCCTAAATAGAGTTTTACGAAAAACTTTTGTAAGCTTAATGCTCTAAAAATCTAGAATTTTCGGGGCGTAGTATACCGGCTTATTATACAGGGCTGGGGGTCCTGCGAACGGGGTTCGATTCCCCGCGCCCCGACTTTCATATGTTTTTATTTAAACACCTTAAAATAAAGGTGTTTTAACGTTTTAAAAACCTAAAAACACCTTGAAAAGGTGTTCTTGGGTGCCCTGCGTTTACCCTGAAGCTCATCTGGAAACATTCCAGGTGGGCATCTTAGATGTATCCCACGGGACACAATCATTATCAGATTCCCAACAAAAGCTTATTACCAGATTTAACAGAAATAAAGCAGGACTAGTTCTATTTTATCTTTATCAATCTATCTCGTCAAGATGTTAAATTATAGTTTAAAAATTTCAACTAACTGTTTAATTAAAGAAACAACTACTGGTGGAGGCATTAAGCTATAAGAAGAAACTCCTTCGTCATCTAGTACTGTCCATGGTCCCTGGTTTATCTTAACTTCTTTGGTTCCTTCGTTTCTCTCAAAAGAATACTCGGGAGTTATTTCATATTCATCTAAAGCTTCTCTGGACTTTTCCACGGGTATAGCGTTTCTCAAAAGTACCTTAGGAATTCCGTAAAGAGAAAAGGATCTTTTAATTAATTCACCATCTAATTCTAATCTTTTTCTTATTGGTTCAACTCCAAGCTCATCTCCTTCTTTTAAAACCATTCGGGCGCCATTACATTTAGGATTATCACACATTAAATAAAACTCTTTCTTCTCTTCGTCAAATCCAACCTTTGATGTTGGAAGTAGTTTTAAGTTTCTTGATGTTTGACAAATAGGACAAATTCTTCTCCATTTAATTCTTTCGTCAATTACATTCTCGGGAAGATCAATAAGAATAAAAATATCGGGGTCTTCTCTATGTCCAATTAAATCTCTAAAAAATAGAGAGAAATCAATTTGATTTAAGTCTCTAGGAAAACCGTCAACAAAAAGAGTCTTCTTTCCTTTTTTTTCAACCTCTCTTTTAACTAAAGTTAAAATTAGTTCTGTAGGTAATAAATTTTTTGTACTTCTATTTTCTAAACTATCAATAATCTCTTTTACTGAAAATCTTCCCCTATAGTTTTTTTCTAAAAAAGTAACCAAAGATTCTTTTTGAGCTGGATCTTTTAGCTCCTTATCTACATCTCTTATCATGTCCCCAATAGAAAAGTGATTGATTCTTTCGGGATCAATAATATTAGCTAGCATCTTTGAATATGTTCCTTTACCTGAGTTTTTCTTTCCTAATAAATAAGCAATAAAGGTTTTTTCTTTTAAGTATTCTCTAAGCTTTCTAATTTCTTTACCCGCTTTTGCTTCAAAATAAGCTTCTTGTTCTTTTGGGTCTATAAGATTGAATTTTCTATCAACCCCTTCAACCTTTGTTTTAAAAATAGGAAATTGCATATTGTTTTTTAATATTAACTAATAATTAAAATATTAATTTTTAAAAAGTGGTAAAAGTTTTTAAATTATCTCCGTCGGAAACAATTTTTATATCACCACTTTGATCTGTTCTTAAAACTGTTATACCATATTTTTCCAAAATATCCAAAACCTCTTGACAAGGGTGCCCATAACGATTTTCTTTACCAGACGATACCACAGCTATTTTAGGAGTTAGAGCTTCTAGTAATTCTTTCGATGTTGAAGTTTTACTACCATGATGACCAACCTTTAAAATATCTGTAGTAATAACTAATCCGTTCTTTACTAGTTTTCTTTCAATAGACTTACCCAAGTCTCCAGTAAATAAAAAAGTGTTGTTGTCGTGGACCAATCTAAGGGCAACTGAACTATCGTTTGTGTTTTTAACTTCCTGTCCGTATAAACTTTCAAATGGATACAAGACATCAATAAAAACTTCTGGCGTAGTAATTCTTTGTCCTAATCTTGCTATTTTAACCGTTAGGTCATTGTTTTCGAGTAGTCTTTTCCATTCCCTATATTCTCCTGTATCTCTTAATATTCCTGTCCATAGGACAAAGCTCACCTTATATCTTTTAAGGACTTCGATGAGTCCCGCTATATGGTCATGTTCTGGATGAGTTAGGACAACTAAATCAATTGTCCTATCCCAAAATGGCATTTCCTTACCCAACTTTTCTAAAAAGGTAGAATCTGGACCTCCGTCAATTAAAATCTGATAAGATTTTGGAGTTTCAATAAAAATTCCATCTCCCTGCCCAATATCAAAAAAATTTACCTCTAAATTTTGGTTTTCTAGATCGTAAACTACAAGCCAAGCAAAAACATTAGCAAAAAATAAAAGAGCTAATCCAGTAAAAATATGTTTTCTATATTTCTCTTGCATTTTTAAATTAAAAAAGGACGCAAAATAAAAGCGTCCTCTTAAAAATTAACAATAAATAAAACCTACCATTTTACCGAAAACATGTGGTAATCATCTCCCTTAAAGGTACACTTTACTTCTTCGCAAATAACTGTATCTCCAACTATCATACTAACAGCACCAACAAAATAACCCTCTAAAACTTGACAAACTAAAGGATGTAAAGCAAAGTTTTTTAATACTGCAAACCCACTCCTTTTTTCGCTATTAAATTCTTGTACTTGAAAATCACCAATCGTATAATGTTTCCTCCACATTTCAGGAGCTTTTTTAGTTAGTATTTCAAGTGAAACAAAAAATCTCACAAAAAGCTTAATAAATAAAGGAGTTTTAGCTTGGAACTTTCCCAGTTCTCTAAATTTTTCTCGATCGAACCCAAAAAATTTTTGGAGGACCAAAAGCTGCACCACCCTTACCCCTAAAGGAAAAAAGTCTATTACTTTCATCTTCTTATAATCCATCGGGTAGCCTAGTTCTGCCATTTTTTGCTCAAACTTCTTTAATCTTTCTTCTCCTTCTTCTTTTAAAATAAAATCTGCATCAGCCTTTAACACAGCTCCTCTACATTCTCCTTTAACTTGCATTAATTTTTCGATTTCTTCTTTAGTAATTTTTTCTTCCATGTTTTTTTATTTAAATTTTCAGATAATAAATTTTTACCACTTTACATAAAACTCGTGAGATTCGTCTCCCTTAAAAGTACATTTTTTTTCTTCGCATACCGTCGGAGTTCCTACCACCATTTTAATAACATTGCCAAAATAACCTTCTAAAAGTTGACAATGAAAGGGATGTAAGGCAAAATTTTTGACTGATAGAATTCCTTTTTTCTCTTCTTTGTTAAATTCCGTAACTTCGAGGTCTCCAGTTGTATAATATTTTCTCCACATTTCTGGTGCTTTTTTAGATAAAACATCAAGTGAAACAAAAAACTTCATAAAAAGCTTTAAAATTAAAGATGTTTTAGTTTGAAAAGTTCCCATTCTAGCAAAATCTTCTTTGGTAAAATTAAAAAGCTCTCTAATAACTACAAGCTCTATACCTCTTAATCCTAAAGGAAAGAAATCTGTAGCTTTCATTTCTTTATACTTAATTGGGTACCCAAGCTCTGCCATCCTTTCTTCTAATTTAACTAAACCTTCTTCTCCTTTTTCTTTTACAATAAAATTTCCGTCAGCTTTAAATGAAGCACCTCTAGATTCTCCTTTAATCTCTATTAGTTTTTGAAGAAGTTCTTTTGTAATTTTTTCTTCCATGTTTTTTTATTTAAAACTTTTTTAATTAGAAATTTTACCACTTTAATAGAAACTCGTGGTGTTCATCTCCCCTATAAATACATTTTTCTTCTTCGCAAGTAGCTTTACCGTTTACCATCATTTGGATAATAGTAACAAAAGTTCCAATAAGAATTTGACAATGGAGAGGATGAAACTTAAAGTTTTCTAACTTAAAAGAAGCACATTTTTTTTCTTTATCAAAATTTGTTATTTTCAGCTCCCCAATAGTAAAATATTTTCTCCATATTTTAGGAGTCTCTCTTTGCATTTTTTCAAATGAAACAAAATACTTCATAAAAAGTCTAATAATTAAAGAAGATTTAACGTGAAAGCTTCCAATTTCTTGAAATTTTTTATTCTCATAATTAAAAAGTCTTTTTATAACTAAAAGAACGATAGCTTCTACCCCTAAAGGAATAAAGGAGGTTGATCTTATTTCTTTAAATTTTATTGGACGACCAAGATCCTCCATTGCTTTTTCTAACTTTTCCAAGCCTTCTTTTCCTTCTTCTTTAAAAACAAAATCGGCATGGGTTTTCACTCCCATTCCTCTTACTTCTCCTTTAAGATTTAATAGCTCGTCAAACTCTCTTCCTGAAATTATTTTCTCCATAAATTCTTAATCTCGATTTATTGAATATTTTACCACTTTGCCATAAACTCGTGATGGTCATCTCCCTTAAATATACATTTTGTTTCTTCGCAAACAACTGGAACTCCAACTACCATTTTAACGGCATTGGCAAAATAACCTTCAAGAAGTTGGCAATGAAAAGGATGAAGAGCAAAATCAGTGAGAGTTAAAATTAAATATTTTTCTGCGGTATTATGTTCTGTTACTTTTAAGTCTCCGGTTGTATAATACTTTCTCCACATTTCTGGCACTTTTTTAGATAAGACATCAATCGAAACAAAAAACTTCAGAAAAAGCTTTAAAATTAAAGATATTTTAGTTTGGAATATCCCCATTTGAGCAAAGTCTTCTTTGGTAAAACTAAAAAGCTCTCTAATAACTAGGAGCTCTATACCTCTTAATCCTGAAGGAAAGAAATCTGTAGCTTTCATTTTTTTGTATTTGATAGGATAACCAAGTTCTGCCAACCTTTTTTCTAATTTTATTAAACCCTCTTCTCCTTTTTCTTTTATAATAAAATCTCCGTCAGCTTTAAAAGCAGCTCCTCGAGATTCTCCTTCAATTCCTGACAATCTCTCAAGGGCTTCCTTTGTAATTTGTTCTTCCATGATTTTAGTTAAATATTCTTATTTAAAATAAATTATATTTAATTATAACAAAAAATTAAAAAACAACCAAAAGTTTTTAATAAGAAAAGGAAAACGCCGCACCTTAAAAAGGACGGCGTTTTAAAAAAACTTCTTAGAAAATTTTAGTCTGCTTTTCCTAAAATTCTAAACATTTTTGTTCCACATTTTGGGCATTCTCCCTTCATAGCTCTTCTTTTTGTTCCTCCTTTTCCGTTCATAACAATTTCTTTAGGGTCTTTCATTTCCTGTTTAGCTTTACATTTTACGCAATATGCTGTTGTCATAATAATAATTAAATAAATTAGACCACTTACTAAAAGTTTGTTTTTTAAAAAA
This sequence comes from bacterium, assembly GCA_030591065.1. Taxonomy (GTDB): domain Bacteria; phylum Patescibacteriota; class Minisyncoccia; order Minisyncoccales; family JANBVM01; genus JAUVBU01. Next base: position 7,792 of record JAUVBU010000017.1, read on the forward strand.
TTAACATATAAAGTCTTAACTTATAAATATTAATAATTTAAACTTATTACTTTTAATAAAAGGCTATTACTTACCCGTCACAATTATTGTTTCACAATGTCGTGACAGAGAGATTGAGAATTTTACAAGAATTCTCTAATCTTTTTAATAAAAGGTTTATCCTATTTAGTATCGACCTTTTTATATTAACATTTTCTTTAACTTATTTTAGCTTATTTCTTAAAAAAAGAATAGCCTAAGGATTCCAGCGCTACAGCAAAAATAGTTTTACCATCTACTATCTTTCCTTTTCTTATCATAGACACCATTTCTTGTAAATCAAAAAGTTTTACATTATCTATAATTTCATTTTCATCAAGATGCTGTTTTCCTTTTTTTAACATATCAGATCTAAAAATATAATGATATTCTTCTGTGTATCCAGGAGAAGCATAAAACTCTGCTATCTTTTCTATTTTTCTTGCTTTAAAACCAGTTTCTTCCTCTAGTTCTCTTTTGGCGCCAACACTAGGCCTCTCTCCTTTTTCTAGTTTTCCAGCTGGAAGTTCCCACAATTCCTTTTTAGCAGGAAAACGATATTGTTTAACTAAAACTATCTTATTTTCTTTTGTTATAGCTAAAACGCTAACTGTCTTAGAAAAAATCAAAACTTCTTTTTTTATCTTTTTTTTCCCAATACTCCAATCAATAACCTTTAAAGACAGTTCTTGTCCACTATATACCTTTTTTGTTTTTATTATTTTGATTTTATCTTTTTTCATAAACCTAGTTCTGATGAAATTTTTTTCATTGAAGACAATATGATTCCTATAAACTCTTCTAAGGATAAGCTTAAATACTCCTCACACTTAGCAATATTTTCCCTATTAGCTCCCCTAGCAAAAGCTTTCTCTCTAAAACGCTTTAAAATACTTTCCGTTTTTAAATCATTAATCTTTTTTGAAGGCAAGACAAGAGTTGCAGCAACTATTAAACCAGTCAAGGGGTCTGTACAAAACAAGGCTTTGGCTATTAATGTTTTTGGTTTAACGCCATGAGCTTCGTTGTGAGTTAAAACTGCTTCACAGAAATCTTTATTAAAACCTGCTTCTCTCAACATTTCTGATCCTTTTTTAGAATGGAAATTAATATCTCCAGCTGTTTTTTCATAATCAATGTCGTGTAGCAATCCGCAAGTTTTCCACTCCTCAATTTCTTCGTTAAAATACTTAGCTAATCCCCCCATTCCAGCCTCTACAGCTAAACTATGTTTAATTAGATTCTTGTTCTTAAGATTTTCTTTTAAAAATTCTAAAGCTTGCTCTCTATTCATAATTTTAAATATTAACATAATTTATAAGAAGTTTAAATAAAAAAAGCAAGCTATATACAGCTTGCAAAAAATTAAATTATGTAATTAAGTTGATTTTCTTTTTCTTCTGAATTAACTGGAATAACATTAAATAAAGCAGCTAAAACAAATTCGTCTAAATTATCGACTTCCACTCTTTCGGAAAAAGATAAAGTTAATTCATGAAGTCCTTCAAAAAGATTAAATCCCAAAAATTCTAATCCACCGGCCCTCAAAATTAACTCCTTAGCAAAGGTAATAATTCCCTTGCTTATTCTATCTTTTTTTTCTTTTTTACGGACAACAATTTTTCCACTCTTATTTTTTTTAAACGAACATTTAAATTTCGGTAAATTAACCCGAAAATTTTCTAGAACCTCTGGGAAATAATATATAATTTTTTCCCGAGTCGATATGGCCCTAGACCACATAAATTCCATAAAATCACCTCTGTCTTGTGTTTTAATAAAATTATCCCAATTAGTCAACATCAAAATGGTTGGTTTCTCTTTTTTCTTAAGATATAATAAAAGATATGAAAAATATATATGTTACTGGACATAAAAACCCAGACACAGATACTATTTGCTCTGCAATTGCTTACGCCAACTATTTAAATAAAAAAGGTAAAAAAGCTATAGCTTGTAGAACTGGAAAAATAAACCCTGAAACAAAGTTTGTTTTAGATTATTTTAAAGTTAAAACTCCCTTACTTTTATCTAGCGTTAAAGACAAAAAAATTGTCTTAGTTGATCATAACGAAAAAACTCAAACTCCAAATGATATTGAAAAAGCAGAGATTGTAGAAGTTATTGACCACCACAAAGTTAGTTTTGAATCTAAGCTCCCTATTTTTTTCCACACAGAACCATTAGGAGCTACCGCAACTATTATTGCCAAAAAATACTGTCAAAACAAAATAAGTTTTTCTAAAAAAATAGCTGGCCTTTTATTGTCAGCAATCCTTTCTGATACCGTAGTTTTCCGATCACCAACTACTACCTCAGAAGATATTAAAGTTGCTAAGGCCTTGGCAAAAATTGCCAAGATTAAAAACATCAAAGAGTTTGGATTTAAAGTTAAAAAAGCTAAATCCAGCTTAAAGGGACTGAAAGCTAAAGATATAATCTTTGCTGATTTTAAAGACTTTAAGGTAGGAAAGTTCCGATTTGGTATAGGTCAAGTTGAACTTTGCGGATTAGAAGAAATAAACGAAAAAAAACAAGAAATAATTATTGAGCTAAAAAAATCAGCTAAATCTAAAAAATACGATCTTCTACTACTTGTTGCTACCGATATCATGAAAATGGGTTCTCTTTTTCTTTTCTGGGAAAAAGAAAACTATATAGAAAAGGCTTTCTCAAAAAAACAAAAAGATAATATGGTCTATTTAAAAGGAGTAATGTCTAGAAAAAAACAAGTTGTTCCCCCTTTAACGAAACTGTTTAAGAGTTAATTTAAA
>JAUVBU010000009.1 GCA_030591065.1 bacterium
AGGTCACCGCAGAGATTGCAGAGAAGCAATCTAAAGGCCTTATTAGGGATCCAGCATTAGAAGTTGCATATAGAGATTTGGAAACACTAAGAGATAGCCTTCAAACAGCTCAAGAAAGAATGTTTAGGCTTGGTATTTATCTAACAATTTATGGGAAAGATCAACAAGAGTTAAGAGAAGTAGAAACAAATCTTCGCTCAATGTTAGAGTCAAGATTAATTTATATTAAGCCCGCTATTTATCGACAAAGAGAAGGATTAAATTCAACCACGCCTTACGGATTAGATCAAATCAATTCTCATACCCCGATGAATACAGCTCCCCTGTCTTCGATTTTTCCTTTTGTTTCTTTTGACTTGAGCTCTAATGATGGAATTTTATATGGAATAAATAGGCACAATAACTCCCTAATCCTTTTTGATCGTTTTGCCCTAGAAAATGCGAATGAAGTTCTGTTTGGGAAGGCCGGTTCTGGAAAAAGCTATTGTATTAAGCTTGAAATTTTAAGGTCTTTAATGATGGGGGTTGACGTAATGATTCTTGACCCAGAAAACGAATATAAGCATTTGGCAGAAACTGTAGGAGGGGCTTTTTTTAACATCTCGTTGGCCTCAAATAGTCATATTAACCCTTTTGATTTACCTATACCCAGAAAAGACGAAAAGCCAGAAGACGTTTTAAGGTCAAACATTATTAATCTCGTAGGGTTATTAAGAATAATGTTAGGAGGAATTAGCCCAGAAGAAGACGCTATTATCGACCAGGCTTTAACCGAAACTTATGCCGCTAAAGACATTACTCCTGAAAGTGACCCCTCGACTTGGGCAGAAAGAATTCCTCTCATGGAAAACTTCGAATCAGTTTTAGAGGGAATGGAAGGAGGGGGATCTTTAGTTAGAAGAGTAAGAAAATTTACCCGTGGGTCTTTCTCTAATTTTTTCAACCAACCAACAAACATTTCTATGGATAGAGCCTTGGTCGTTTTTGGAATAAGAGATATGGAAGACGAGCTAAGGCCAATCGCTCTATTTATTATTATGAGATATATTTGGAATAGGGTCCGCTCTGAACTAAAAAAGAGAATTTTAGTAGTTGATGAGGCTTGGTGGATTATGCAAAGCGAAGACGGAGCTTCTTTCCTTTACGGTATGTGTAAAAGGGGTAGAAAATATTGGCTAGGAATTACAACTGTGACTCAAGACGTAAATGATTTTATGAAGTCTAGTTATGGGCAACCAATCATCACTAACTCTTCCATGCAAATTTTAATGAAACAGTCTCCAGCCACGATTGATGTTGTGAAAAAAACCTTTATTCTAACTGAGCAGGAAAAATACCTACTACTTGAGGCGGACGTTGGAGAGGGAATGTTTTTTGCTGGGCAGAAACACGTAGCAATGAAAGTAATCGCCTCTTATACTGAGGATCAAATTATTACCACTAACCCTCAGGAAGTTTTGAAAATTAAGAAAGCAAAGGAAAATCTCTAATTAAAAGCTTTTGTAGTTTGTGTTATAATAAAATAATTCTGTAAAATGATTTTTTCAAAAAAACAACAATTATTAATTTCTTTTTTCCTAAGCCTTCTTTTTTTAGGGACTTTTTTAGTAACGTGTAAAGCCCTTGAGTTAAATAATTACTACCCAATTTTAGGGGGAGAGGGTCAAGGAATTAATATTAACGAAGGGGGAAATCAAGACTTAAATCAAATAATAGCTTGGTTTTATTATCTTATTGTAACTATTTCTGGTTTTTCTGCTTTTTTCATGTTGGTTTTAGGGGGATTCACCTGGCTAACTTCTGGTGTTGCCGGCAAAAAAGCTGAGGCAAAAGAGAAAATCAACTCTGCCTTATTGGGCTTGCTTCTCATCCTTTCTTCTTACCTTATTTTAAGAATGATAAATCCTGACCTAATAATTCTTAGGTTGCCTAGTGAACTCAAAGATATCTATTAATAAGCCTTTATTAAAAAATAGATTAAAAGCCCCTAATAAGTAGGGGCTTTATTGGTATTTTTCTTCTTTTACTTATAAGCAAGGCTTAATAATAACACTCCTCTCAGGCTCTCTTCCTACACTTTCAGTAACAACATCTTCTCTCTCCGCCAGGGCCATATGAACGATTCTTCTTTCGTAGGCTGGCATAGGAAAAAGAGTTTTTTCCTCTTGCGTCGCAACTACACTATTAGCGCTTGTCTCGGCTAACTCTTTTAAATATCTAATTTTTTTCTCCTTGTATCCACTGACGTCTAAGTCAATATAAAACATTTCTGGAATATTTTTTCTTAGTATCGCTTTTAAAAGGCGCTGAATATCAATTAAAGTTTGCCCTCCTTCTCCAATTAAAATCTGGGGGCTGTCAGTCTTTATATTAATTGGGACCGTAAGTTCTTTTTGCGGTAAAAGCTCAACCTCCACTTCAAAGGTTGTTTTTTTAAAAAATTCCTCTGCAGTTGTTTTTATTTTTTCTAAATAGTTTGGATTAAGCATGTTTTTTTAATATATGTTGTTGTCCTATTGAAAATAAAGAAGTGACTATTAAATAAAGACTTAAAGCTGAGGGCGCCCTTAAAAGGAAGATGAAGGTGAACCCAGAAAGAAGGTACGGCATTTGTTTTTGACTCATAGCTGAAAATTGAGCTATACTATCTTTCTTTTTGCTCTTCTTTGTTTTAGTTTTTTGATTTTGCATTTTTATCTGGAAAAACTGAGTTGCAGCAGCTAATGTTGTTAAAATAATATTCGGACTAGAAAGGCTTATAATGTTTAAAAAAAGATAATTAATTTCTCCTGAACTTGGAACAAAACTGTAAAGATTTACCATCTCGTCCGAAGATATTCCTGCTGAGAATACTCTAAAAAGGGCAATTAAAAGAGGGAGCTGAATTAATAGCGGGATAAAAACACTAAAGGGGCTAACCTTCTTCTCTTTGTATAAAGCCATTATTTCTTTCATTTGTTTTTCTTGATCGTCCTTAAGTCTCTCTTGAATTTCTTTTACCTTAGGTTGTATCTCCGTCATTATTTTTTGATATTTAATGGTCCGGGACATTAAAGGGAAAAGTAGCATTCTCAATAAAAAAGTTAAAACAATCACGGCAAAACCGAAATCCTTTCCTGGTAAGTATTCATATAATAAAATTAAGGAATTGAAGAGGGGACGATATAAAAAAGTGTTAAATGCGCCACTAAAAATATTCATACTATAAAACTTTTGCTTTTTTTAATATTTTTTTAACTACTTCGTCGATTTCTAAAAAGTTTTTTGTTTCTGTTTTGGGTAAAGCTATAAAGGTAAAATCTTGTCCGCTTTTAATCTTTTTTATTAAAGGCATAACTGATTCACGAAGCCTTCTTTTTATTTTATTTCTAGCTACAGCTTTTTTAGAAACTTTTTGCGAAACAATAAATCCGAAACGAGAATTTTTTAGTTTGTTTTCTCTTTTTTTTAAAACTAGAAAAGTTTCTCTAAACCAATCTCCGCCCCTTAGGACTTTTTCGAAATCTCCTTTTTTCTTTAACCGATTTTTTTTTGGTAACATTAAATCGTAGAAAGAGCTTTACTGTATTTTAATAAAATCTCTTGCTTAAAAAACAGCAAACGGTTCCAGTCTTTTTTATGGAATTAGTTTTTTGCGACCCTTTTTTCTTCTTTCGCTTAAAACTTTTTGTCCACTCTTTGTCTTTATTCTCTTCATAAAGCCGTGGGCTCTTTTCCTTTTTCTTTTTTTTGGGTTATAAGTAATTGACATATCGTTCATTTTAGAGGTAAAAACAAAGTAAGTCAATTCCTTGCCGATTATCACTACCCTAGTTTCTTTTTGTTTTTTAAAAGAAGTAATCCACAGGTTTTACCCAAGTTCTTAACAAAAAAAGATATTTAGCTTAATTTTACATTTTAAGTTCCCAAAGTTATAATTAAACAAAAGAATAAGAGAAAGGGAGCCACAATATTAAACGTTTCATTTTTAAAATAAACCTCTTTTATTATGGATCAAAAAGAGCTTTGGCAAGCAGTTCTAGCCCAAATTCAATTACAAATTTCCCCACCAAACTTTGCTACTTGGTTTAAAAGCACTCAAATCGTTTCACAAGAAAATGGGTTTATTTTTGTTTCTGTCCCTAATTCTTTTACAAAAGAGTGGCTTGAGCAAAAATATAATAAAGCTATTTTTAAAATATTATATAACTTAAATAGAGGGATTAAGGGTGTAAAATATGAAGTGGAAAAATCTGGACTACAACCACTTAAAAAGTTTCCTATCTATTCTCCGGTGCCCAGTAAGCAGTTAGATTTTCAGGATTTAAAAGTAGAAGGAGATACTGGCCTTAATAGTAGATATACTTTTGATAACTTTTTAGTAGGAGACTTTAACGAGCTGGCTCACGCTGCAGGTTGCGCCGTAACCCAAGACCCAGGAAAAGTTTATAATCCTCTTTTTATTTATGGAGGAGTAGGATTAGGAAAGACTCACCTTTTACAGGCCATAGGAAACGAAGTTATTAAGGCTTCTAATAAAAAAGTTAGATATGTCCCAACAGAAAAATTTGTTTCTAGGGTCATCTCGGCAATTAGAAACCACAAAATTGAAGAATTTAAAGCCGCGTATCAAAAAATTGACGTTTTAATTATAGACGATATCCAGTTTTTAACAGGGAAAGAAAAAACTCAAGAAGAATTTTTTTATATTTTCAATAGTCTTTACGAAAAAAACAAGCAAATAATTTTATCCTCAGATCGTCCACCAAACGCAATTCCAGCCCTAACTGAAAGATTGCAGTCTCGTTTTGGAGGGGGGATGATAACAGATATTTCTCTCCCTAGTCTTGAGGCCAGGATTGCTATATTAAAAAACAAGTGTGACGAAAAAAAGGCAAGCCTACCAGACGATGTTTTAGAATATGTGTCCTCAAATATTAAAAAGAATATCAGAGAGCTAGAAGGAGCTCTTAATACCCTTATAGCTTATCAAAAGATTAATGATTCTGAGATAGATATCAAAACAACTAAAAACCTTCTTCGAAATATTATTTCTTCTTCTAATAAAATAATTAATGCTAAAAAAATTATCCATTCTGTGGCTGATTTTTATGACCTAAAAGAGAAAGACCTTATTTCTAGTTCAAGAAAAAGAGAGATTGTTTTGCCAAGACAAATAGCAATGTATTTATTAAGACAAGAACTAAAAGCTTCCTATCCCTTTATAGGAAGAAAGTTAGGGGGTAAAGATCACACCACAGCAATATATGCTTGTGAAAAAATTTCAAAAGAAATAGAAAAAAATGAAAACCTAACAGAGGAAATAGAGTTAATAAAACAGAGGGTTTTATGTGGATAAAATGGTAATTAAAAAAAGGGTATTTTTATTGTTAATAAAAAAACAACAAATTAACAATTATTCTTTAATAAAAAACACAAACAATCCACTAAAAACTCCCAACACATTTAAATTTAAAAACATAAAAAAAATCAATAAACAATAATAACAACAATGAAAATAATTATATTAAAAGAAAAATTAAAAGAGGGAATTAAAACTGTGGAAAAGATTTCTCAAAAATCATCCACCCTCCCTGTTTTACAAAATACTTTCATAGAAGCTAAAAAAAATATTTTAAAATTAACTACTACTAATTTAGAGTCAAGTATTAGTTGGTCTGGTTTAGCTAAAATAACTGGAGAGGGAGGCGTTTGTGTTCCTACAAGATTTTTATCTAATCTTTTAGGGTTTTTACCTAATAAACCACTTATTTTAGATGTTAAAAAATTTATTCTTAATTTAGAAAGTGGAGATTATTCAACAAAGGTTAAAGGTTTAAATCCTGAAGACTTCCCGATTATTCCTCAAATAGAAAAAACAAAACCAATTATAATTAATAGTTCTGAGTTTTGTAAAGCCTTAGAGCAACTTTTAAATATTCCATCTTCTTCTACGGCGAGGCCAGAAATTTCGGGAATACTTTTTTCTTTTCAAAAAAAATTAATTAAAATAGTTGCAACCGATAGTTTTAGGTTAGCTGAAAAAAAACTTTTTATTAAAAAAGATGTTTCTAAGGATTGTTCTTTAATTTTACCTCAATCTGCCGCTAAAGAGATTGTTGGCGTTTTTGGAGAAAAGAAGGGGAATTTAAGTATTTATCTTTCTCCTAATCAGTTATTAATCGAATATTCTTCAGACGATCCACTTCAACCTTCTATTCAATTTAGTTCAAGGCTTATTAAGGGAGAGTATCCTAATTACGAAGAAATAATTCCCAAAAAATACGAAACAACTGTCCGTGTTTCTAAAAAAGAGTTTTTAAACCAAGTAAAAACAGCAAGTTTATTTAGTGGTAAAATTAATGAGGTTAAAGTAGTTGTTAATGTAAAAAATAAACAGGTAGAAATTTCTAGTCAAAGCCCAGACTTAGGTGAATATAAAAGTTCTTTAGGAGGAATAATTAAAGGTAAAAATACCTCGGTTTCTTTTAATCACCGCTTTCTTATAGACGGAATTTCAGAGATTAAGGGAGATGAAATCCTTTTTAACTTTACAGATAAAGAAGGCCCGGCAGTTTTAAGGCCATTAAACTTAGAAGATTTTCTTTATATTATAATGCCAATTAAGGCTAATTAAAATAAGGAGGTTAATTTAAGGGAGAGGAAGTGGAACTTGTAGAAGTTGTTGGTGTCATAATTATTGTCTCTCTTGCCTTAGGAAGAATAAAATCTTCTTTCGGAAAAAAAGAAAAAGTATTTTCTATAAAGTTATGAAAAATGGGTCCGGCTAAAACTACGCCGGGCTCTTCTGCCATAGAGGCATTATTATTATTTCCAACCCATACCCCACAAGCGATTGAGGGAGTATATCCAATAGTCCAAGCGTCTCTATAATCTTGCGTAGTGCCAGTCTTAGCGGCTACCTGGTACCCTTTAAAGTAAAGGGCGGAATATAATCCAAACATTGGGCTTCTAGCTTCGTTGTCTGATAAAATACTATTAATAATTCTAGCGGACTCACTATCTAAAACGCTTTTCGGCGTTTTTTTATTTTCTTCAATAATATTTCTATTAGAGTCTTCAATTTTTAATATAGAAACTGGTGAAACTCTCATTCCGTCATTAGCAAAAACTCCGTAAGCAGAAGTTATATCTATTAGTTTTACTTCCCATCCACCCAAAACAATAGACGGCCCATAAGGGGGCTTTAAAGTACTAATCCCTAAATCTTTAGCTGTTTCGATGCTATTTTGAATCCCAGCCAAATCAAGTAAAACTTTCACAGAGGGAATATTTAAAGATTGGCTAAGAGAGGTTCTTAATGTCACATCTCCTCGAAACAACCCATCGTAGTTTTGGGGGATATATTCTTTATCTCCCCATATTCCAAAATTAGTTTCTTCGTCAAAAACAGTATCTTGATCGCTATATCCTTGCTTAAAAGCTGTCGCATAAACAAAAGGCTTAAAGGCTGATCCTGGTTGTCTTCCAGTGCTTTCTTTAGTCCCCACCACAACATTAAACTTTGGGTCGAACAAACAATCTACGCCCGAGACACATCCCTCTGGGAAAGAAGGGCTATAATAATCTCCATTACCAACAACCATAGCTAAAACTTCTCCGTTTTTAGGATTAATAGCCACAAGTCCAGCATTGTGCGCATTATGATTTTTATTGTTTTTAAGGCCATTTCTCATAGCCTCTTCTGCTATTTTTTGAATTTCCCAATCTATAGATGTATATATGTCCCATCCACTTTTTCTTAAAAATTCTATCCCGTATTTATTTTCTAATTCTTGTTTTACCCAGAGAGTAAAATAGGGAGCTTTAATTTCTGTTTGGGGTTTAATAAAAATAATTTCCTCCTTTTTCTTTTCTTCGGACTCTTTTATAGTTAAAAAGCCTTCGGAAGTCATTCGGTCTAGTACGTAATTTTTTCTTTCCAACAACATATCTTTATTTTTTCCATACGGGGAAAAACGATAAGGTGCTTGTATTAAGGCAGCTAGAATAGCTGCTTCTGCCACGGAAACTTCAGAAACAGATTTTTTAAAGTAAGTTTGGCTGGCAGCTTCTATCCCGTAGGCGTTTTGACCAAAAGGAACTTGATTTAAATACCATTCTAAAATTTTATCTTTAGAATAACGTCGATCTAGCTCAACAGAAAGAATAATCTCTCTCACTTTTCTTTCAGCGGTTTTTTTGTTAGTTAAAAAAGTTGACCTAATCAATTGTTGGCAAATTGTTGAGCCCCCCGAGACGGGTTTGCCTAGCTGAATATCAATTAAAATAGACCTTGCAATTCCTTTAAAATCTATACCGTAATGATCATAGAAATTAGCATCTTCTACAGCAATCACGGCTTGCTTTAAGTGCTCAGGGACAACGTCTAAAGAAATCCAAGTTCTTCTTTCTTCTCCGTAAATTTCATATAAAAGAATCTCTCCGGTTCGGTCGTAGATATTTGTCGTTTGAGCTAGTTGTCTTTCAGTAAAAACTTCTGGACGAGGAAAGTCTTTTATATAATAAAAAAAGATAACCGATACAGCAAGGACGGCTGAAAGAGAGCAAAAAACAAAAAAATTAATCAATATTTTTTTCGTTTTTTCCCTAAAAGCTTTTCCTTTAGTTTTCTTATTAGATTTTCTTTTTGGCATAATTAATTATTATAATAACATTTTAATCTGTTTTGCTAAAATAGCCCTATCTTGTTAAAATTAAAATATGAAAATCAAAAAATCTGAAAAAATAGAAGAAATTATTAATTCTCGCTATATAGAAAGAATATATCCTTCGAAGGAAAAATTAAAAGAAGTTTTATCTTCTCAAAAAAAAATAACAATATATGTTGGCGTTGACCCTACTGGGGCAGACTTACATTTGGGTCATTCAACTAACTTCTTATTTCTTAAAAAACTTCAAAAATTAGGACATAAGGTAATCTTTTTAATTGGAGACTTTACTGCTCAAATCGGAGACCCTACTGGAAAATCAAAGTCTAGAAAACCTATAGCCCACAAACAGGTCTTAATAAACTGCAGAGAATACAAAAAACAAGTACAAGAAATATTAGAATTTGGAGGTAAAAATGCAGTAATCTTTAAATTTAATAGTAAATGGCTTTCTCCTCTTAATTTGGAAAAAATTATTGGGCTTATGTCTAGAGCGACAGTTGGGCAAATGATAAAGAGGGACATGTTTAAAAAAAGAATAAAAGAAAAGAAAGAAATTTTCTTTCACGAATTTTTATATCCTCTTTTGCAGGGGTATGACTCTGTTGCGATGAGGGTTGATGCTGAGGTGGGCGGGAACGACCAAACTTTTAATATGATGGTTGGAAGAGACTTAGTAAGAGACTACTTAGATAAAGAAAAAATAGTTATTACCACAAAGCTTCTTATTAATCCCAAGACACAGAAAAAATTAATGTCTAAGAGCGAGGGAGGGTTCGTTGCTTTGAGCGACGATCCTAATCAAATGTATGGTAAAGTTATGGCTCTTCCCGACGAAGTTATTTCTTCGGTTTTTAGCTTATGTACAGAGGTTTCAGATAGTGAAATTAAAAAAATAGAAAAGGATTTAAAACAAAAGGGTATAAACCCCAAAAACATTAAAAGTAAATTAGCTAAAGAAATTGTGAAAATTTACTATGGAGGAAAAGTTGCAGAAAAAGCAGAGAAAGAATTTAGTAAAATCTTTAAAGACAAAAAAGAACCCTCGGTAATCATTAAAGTAAAAATAAAAGAGAAGGAAATAAATATTTTAGACCTTTTAATTAAAACGGGGCAGGTGGATTCGAAAGCTAACGCCAAAAGACTTGTTATCCAAAGAGCTATTAAAATAGAAGGAAAATTAAAAGAAGACTGGAAAGAACAAATAAAAATTAGAAAAGGGGCAATTGTTAAAATTGGGAAAAGAAGGTTTGTAAAATTAACCTAAAAACGAATTTTAAATTCTAAAACCCTCTTTTGGAGGGTTTTTTATTTTAAACTAATCCTTATATTACCTTGATAGTGTAGGTTACTGCGATAGCTAAAGCATCGGCAGCGTCATCTGGCCTTGGAATTTCTTTTAATTTTAGAATTTCCTTTATTTTTCTCTGCACCTCTTTTTTATCTGCTCGTCCATTCCCAGTAACGGCTAGTTTTATTTGTGGAGGGCTAAATTCCCAAACAGGAATCTTTTTTTTAGCTGCTGCCAAAAGAACAACTCCTTTTGCTTGGGAAACTGGCATGGCTGTTTTAAGGTTCCTGAAAAAAAATATATTTTCTATAGCTAAAACATCGGGTTTATACTTTTTCATTATTTTAGAGATCTCATTACTTATCACCTTGAGACGATCCCCAGGATTCATTTTTGGGGAAGTGTGAATAACATTATAATCTAGGCATTCTAGGGTTAGGATTTTTGATTTTTTAATAACGCCATAGCCCATACTGGCTGTGCCTGGGTCAATTCCTAGTATTATCATTTTTAATTAGTCTTTTAAATTTGAGTACGTGTCTTGGATATCGTCGCTATCGTCTAGGGCGTCAAAAAGTTTTAAACAAGAAGCTTTTTGGCTTTCATCTACCTCGACATCTTCTTTTGCTTTCCATTCTAAGTTACTTGATTCAACCTCAACCTCCTTTTCTTCTAGGGCTTTTTTCGTTTCTTCTAGGGCTTCCATAGCAACATAAACATATAGGCTATCGTCGCTCCACTCGACATCGTCGGCTCCGGCTTCAATTACAATTAACTCTAAAGAATCTTTATCTTGGTTGGCTTCAGTTTGTTTTTCAAGAATTATTGTTATGCAGCCCTTCCTTTCAAACATCCATCTAATGGCACCCTCTCCAACCATTTTCCCGTTAAAAGCTTTTATAGTTTTTTTAACTTCTCCCAGCGTGCGATTTTTATTATCGGTAATTCCCTCTATTAAAATAGCAATTCCTCCTGGGCCATATGCTTCAAAGAAAACTTCCTCAAGCTTCTCGCCAGTTAATTCTCCGCTATTCTTTTTAATAACTTTTTCAATATTATCCTTCGGCATATTAAAAGAGCGGGCTGTATCAACAGCTATTCGTAATTTCGTGTTAGTCTCTATATTTGGCCCCCCCTCTCTTATTGCTACGGTAATAAGCCTATTTACCTTAGAGAAAATACGGCTTCTTTTTTGGGCATTGAGGTCTTTTTTGTGTTTTACTGTTCTCGCATGAGAGTGTCCTGACATAATAATTTTAAAAAGGTTATTTATTAATCTATTTTAAACTTAACTTATTTTTTGTATAAAATCAACCTAAAATCACCCCAAAAGCAAGTTTTATCTTATTTTGGGATTGATTTTACTCTTGAGAAATAAAATTATAATTACTGAGGAAAGAGCTGTAATTAGCGCGGGTAAGGCAATAGGGACATTATACTCTTTACTTGGCGCTTGCCTTGAAACGGTTGCTATGTTTCGTTTGTTTTCCTCTAAAACATCTCGATTTTTTGTTTCTGGAACAGTTTTATCCTCTAGCTTAACCGGGGCGTTAAACGTATTTGTTTCCCCTGGGGAAGGATTTTGGCTCCACTCCCAAGAACCAAAAGTATTTTTAGCATAAGATTCTTCTCTTTTAGCTTTTTCATAAGAAGCGGTTTCTAATATAATATTATTAGGAAGAAGAAGGTTAACGGTATCCCCGCTATTATTAAGGGTAATATTGGTTTCTGTCCGTTGAAAAACTAAAAAACTATTAGCTTGAATAGTTGTTTGGTCAGGGAAGGAATATATTTTAGTTGTTCCTATAACGTCGCTGAGTTTCCACCCAGAAAGATCAACAGCAAAGTCGTTTTGATTAAAAAGTTCAATCCATTCGTATTCGCTATCTGGACCTTCTGGGGAAGGTAAAATTTCACTTAAAAAGACTTTTTTTGGATAAACTTTTTGAACAAAATCCTCAGCTTCTTTTTGATCAGGAAGCTTTTCTTTTTTTGTGATAGAGAAGAGACTATTAGGTTCTTTAGGAGTACCTCCACTGTTTTTGCTAGTTTGCCATTCAGCGTCTTTTACTTCTAGCGAGAAGATAGTTCTTTCCATTGTTTGTTTTGTTGAATTATCTCCCGCCGCCCATCCTTGTGGGCAACTTATCTCATCAACTTTATACCCCTGTTTGTTTAAAAGAATTAAATTTTCTCCGTCATTACTAAGAGACCCAGTATAAATTTGATCTGCGACTATGGTTAAGACGGAATCGTCGTCAGTTCTTTCTAATAGAAAAAACCCATAAGCTTGAATTTCTCCAACGAGAAAGATGTTTATTTTTTTGTCTTCTGAAGAAAGAGCCCACCCAGAAAGATTAATAGAAGAAGAGCTATTATTAAAAAGCTCAATCCATTCGTTGCTATAAGAGCTGTCTGTGCCCATCCAGGCTACTTCGTTAATAACGGGATTTGAAAAAGCAAAAACTGCCCGAGGCAGTAAAAAAAGAGTAAAAAGAAAAAAGGTAATAAAAAAAATATTAAGGGAAATAATCGGCCTTATAGCTAATTTTTCTCTTGTATTAGGTTTAGTTAAAATGGTTTTTTGATATACCTCTAACATCCCCTTGACAAAATTTCTCTAATATAGTAGAATCAAGTTATAAAAAGCCCCAAGGCTGGGGGCAAGAAGCTTTTCTTAGTTGGATAGCTTGGCTACGGCGAAGCTAATCCTCGGAAAAACTCCGAGCTTTGCGTTCCAAACACCTAAGTGCCCCCTAGCCTTGGGGTTTTTTGATACGTAAATTACTGCTTACCAACCACTCTTTCTATTTCTTCGATGGTTGTTACTCCCTCTAAAACTTTTAATATTCCGTCTTGATACATTGTCACCATTCCGTTTTTTATAGCTTCGTTTTTTAAGGAACTAATAGACGGTGAAGTTAAAATAAACTGTTCCATATTTTCGTCAACAGAGAGGGCTTCGTATATTCCAGCTCTACCTTTGTATCCTGTAGAATTACAGTTTTTACAGCCAACAGGTTTTACGAGTTGTATTTCAGCGTCTATTTTTATATGTTGAACTTTTTTTGGGAGGCCGCTTAAGGCCTTTTTTATTTTTTCAAGATCAGAAGTAGAAATTTTTTCTTTTTTAGCACAACCACAAACTCTTCTAACTAGCCTTTGGGCAATAGACATATTAATAGCAGGAGCTATATTAATAGCTTTCTCTCCTAGCGCTTGTAGTCGAGCAATTGTTCCGGCGGCGTCATTGGTGTGTAGGGTGCTAAAAACTAAATGCCCAGTTAGCGCGGCCTGTAAAGCAATATTGGCCGTCTCTAAGTCTCGTATCTCTCCGACAAGAATAACGTCTGGGTCTTGACGCATTATCGCTCTTAATCCATTAGCAAAGCCATATACTTTTTGGGTAGCTCCTGGTGGTAAATTACTACCAAAGCTATATACTGCTTTGGTATTTACTTGTGTTTGAGAAATTCCTTTTAAGTGGTACTCTATTGGGTCTTCAATAGTAATGATTTTTATTTCAGGCCTTTGAATCTTTTTTAAAAAGGCATAAAGGGTAGTAGTTTTACCAGATCCAGTAGGTCCAGTAATAATAATCATTCCGTTTGGTTTTTGTATTTCCTTGGTAAAAAGAGCTGCTAAGTCTTTCCTTAGCCCAAGAGCTCCGAGACTGATTAAGCTTTTAGGATTTAAAATTCTTAGAACAACAGTTTCTCCGTATTCGGTCGGGAGGGTAGATGTTCTTATTTCAACCATGTAGGTTTTTTCAGGATCTGTATCTATGTTTTCGGGAACAACAACAGAAAACCGGCCATCTTGGGGTCGGTCACTAACGTTTAATTTAAGCCTTGCGAGAAGCTTAATTCTGGAAACAAGTTTTTTATATATGTCTGCCTCTATAGATAAAACATCTTGGAGGAGACCATCAACCCTCACTCGAATTTTTGTCTCTTCCTTTTTGGGTTCAATGTGAACGTCGGACGTTCCTAGACAGATAGCTCCACCTAGAATTACATCTAAGACACCACTGAGTCTTTCTTCTGTTGCGATTTCAATTTTTTCTTTAAGGGTAAAAACATTTTTTACGTCTTTCTGAAGTTCTGATAGAGTTTCAACTGGAATTACTATTTCCCCCGTAATTTTTTTTGAAATAGTAGGCATAAAAGATTAAAATGATTTAAAGGCTAATTAGTTGAATCTAACTTATTGCCTTTTAAAAGTCAATTTGGGGATAAACTTAAGGTTATTTTTTTAAAAAAAGAATGTTGAAACATATAACTAAAAGCTCTCTTCAGACAAAAAAAATTGGAGAGGAGTTAGCAAAAAAAATACTTAAAGAAGGGCCGAAGAAAAAGAAGGCACAAGTCTTAGCTTTAAACGGAGAGTTAGGGGGAGGTAAGACAACTTTTTTACAGGGATTTGCCAAGGGTATAGGTGTTAAAAAAAGAATTTTAAGCCCAACATTTGTAATTATGAAAAGTTTTAAGATTGATAGTCCAAGTTTTAATACTTTTTATCATCTTGACTGCTATCGGATTAAGAAAGCAAGGGAACTTTTTATTTTGGGATTTGAAGAAATTCTTTCTAATCCAAAAAATATTATTGCTATTGAGTGGGCAGAGCGAGTTCAAAAGCTTTTACCTAAAAATAGTAAACTAATAACGTTTAAATTTTATAATAAAAAAGAAAGAGAGATTATAATTAAATGAAAAAAGAAAAAATAATCATTATTGATAGTAGCTCTGTTATCTATAGAGCTTTTTATGCTTTACCGCCCTTAAAAAATAAAAAAGGCGAACTAGCTAACGCTGTTTATGGTTTTTTGCTAGTTTTTTTGAAAGCTATGAGGGAGTTTCAACCAGACTTTGTTGTGGCTTGTTTTGACCTTCCCTTTCCCACTTTTCGTCATAAAAAATTTAAAGAGTATAAGGCAAAAAGGCCCCCTACCCCAAAAGATCTTTATAGTCAGATTCCAAGAGTAAAAAAAGCTTTAAAAGTTCTCAATGTTTCTATTTTTGAAAAAAAAGGTTTTGAGGCGGATGATTTAATAGGAACTATTAGCCAGTCTTTTATTCAGAAAAAAAAGAAAGCCCAAGCGATTATTTTAAGTGGGGATTTAGACCTCCTTCAGCTGGTTGATAAGTCTACAGAGGTTTACCTTTTAAAAAAGGGAGTAAAAAACACTCTTTTATATAACGAAAAAATGGTTAAGGAAAAATATCTAGGGTTGAAACCCGCTCAACTTACTGATTACCGAGGACTAAGAGGAGACCCCTCGGATAATATTCCAGGAGTTTCTGGGGTTGGAGAAAAAACAGCCACCAACTTATTAAACGAATTTAATAATATAGAAAATCTATATAATCAACTAGAAAAAAAGAAAGACTTAAAAACAGTAAAGCCAAGAATAAAAGGATTATTACTTCAACAGAAAAATCAGGCTTTTTTAAGTAAAGATTTAGCCGAAATAAGGAGGAACGTTCCGATAACTTTTACTCTTAAGGACTGTCGGTGGCAAAAATATGACAAGAAAAAAGTAGTTAAATTTTTTAGTGATATGGGTTTTCAGAGTTTATTAAAACGCTTGCCGGGAATCGAGGTAGAAAAAAAAGAAGAAAGAAAATTAAAGTTATGGTAAAATACGATAAAATATAGAATAAAATTATTTTTAAAAAGAAGTCGAAAATATTAATATAAAAAACTTTAAAATATTATATGCAAGCAAAAATAGGGGTTTTGTATAATGTTCTTGTTTGTTTTATTACAAGCATAACCAGTTTCACTGTTTTTTTTCTTCTTAAAAAAAGAAGGAAAGAAAAAGATGTAAAATATAGTCAAGGTATCGATTATTTTTGTCTTTCTTTGGGTTTATTGTGGCTCTTTGTTAGTTTAAGAGCTTTTTTTATTTGGAGCGGATATTTAAATTTAGATTCTCAGGTTTTTCAATGGCTTAGTGGTCCGTTAACCTATCTACATTTATTGCCAGTTTTTCATTATCTTGGTTGGAACTTTTTTAAAGGAAAAAAGATTTACCCATTTTTTGTTGGAGTCTTTTATCTTCTAACGGCCTTAACTTTATTTGCTTTTTTCAACGGAGAAATTATTATTGGAGAGGTAACCTATTGGGGAAGAGAAATAGAGCCAAACGCCCTAGCTAATAAATTTTTTTCTTATGGAATCTTTGTGCCCGCTTTTCTTTGTATTCTAATAGACTTTTTTCGTAGGATTACACGATGGAAAAAAACTAACATTCTAACTGAAAAGCAGTTGTTTGGATTTAGCTTCGGACTATTACTTTATTGCTTATTTGGAGTTTTTGATGCCACGGGTTTTGCTCAGGGGTGGGTTATGCTTCTCTTACGAATTGGAATAATGCTTGTTCCCTTGCTTTTTTATTTATCTGCTATTTGGGAGTCAGATTAATATAGTTAAATATATGTCTACGGGAATAATATATAACGTGTTTGTTTGTTCTGTCCTTAGTTTAACTGGGGTAGTAGTTTTTTGGCTTTTAAGAAAAGCAAGGCGAGAGCAAAAAAGCGAATATAGCGCAGGGCTTGATTATTTTTCTTTGCTTTTTGGATTAATGTGGGGATTTACTGGCTTGGGAGTTTTATGGGTTGGGAGAGGGCAGTTAGAATTAGAAGCCATTTCGTTTAAGTGGGTTTTAGGGCCAATGGTTTATCTTCATTTATTACCTGCTCTTTATTATTTTAGCTGGAGTTTATTTAAAAAGAAAAAATGGCGATACCTATTTAACGTTGTAACGACCTGCGCTGTTTTTTTAGCAATTGGGACACTTTTTTTGTACGGATTTAATCGTTCAGAGATAACTTATTGGGGAAGCACTTCTATTCCTAACGAGACAACAAACAATATTTTTATGTTTGGAGTATTTATCCCGGCCTTTATCTGTATCCTTATAGATCTTAGGAAAAGACTTAAAGCTTGGCGAAGTACTGGGGATCCAATCCAAAGACAACTTTTTGGCTTTAGTTTAGGGTTTTTAGTATATGCCGTAATGGGAGTTTTTGACGCCCTAGCTTTGGCCCAAGGTTGGTTTATGCTTCTTTTGAGAACAGGGGGAATGGCAGCTCCTCTAATTTTTTACTTTTTTGCAACCCTATCAAGAGAAGGGTAGTCAACGCAACAAGAAGAACGCTTACCCCCCTAACTTTTTATTTCTTTTTAAT